>JAKBAC010000075.1 GCA_021809365.1 Planctomycetota bacterium
GCGTCGCGTCGGCTCAAGGGGTTTACGAACCCGGTTCTCGCCGCCGACTCCTGGCATCTGGCCGGTTTGAGGCCAATCCACCCGTAATTATGGGTGGAACAGGGCACTAGGCATCGCAATATGTCCGGGCAGAAGTGCGAAGTGCGAGCTTCCTGGACGAACCGTTCTTTAAGCGCCGGCATTTATGCCGTTGACTTCGCTGTTCGCCCGGCGAAATTGCCATGCATTGCCACGCCCTGCTCCTTGAAATACCGGCATAATGGATGTATTGTCACTGACTTGCGTATGGAATGGACTTTTGTTTTATAAAAAGGCATTGCATGGAGCCTGATCTGGTATTACCGGAAACCCTTGGCAATACTTCCATTGTCGGCCTGCAGTGGGGCGATGAGGGGAAGGGCAAGATTGTTGATCTGCTGACGGGACAATTTGACTTTGCCATCCGCTGGAACGGCGGCAGCAATGCGGGCCATTCCGTAAAAGTAGGGGATAAGAAATATGCGTTTCATCTGATTCCCAGCGGCATTCTGCATCCGCAATGCACCTCGGTGCTGGCCAATGGCGTGGTCATTGATCCGGTGCAACTGTTGCAGGAGATGGATCAACTGGTCAGCCAGGGAATCGCGGTTGAAAATAATTTCTGTATCAGCGGTCAGGCTCATGTTGTCATGCCCTACCATAAACTGCAGGATCAGCTATCCGAACAGCGGCTGGGCGCGAATAAAATCGGAACAACAGCACGCGGCATCGGCCCATGTTATGCGGATAAAGCCGGCCGGTCGCTGGCGGTGCGCATGGCGGATATTTTGGATGAAAAACGTTTGAACGAGAAATTGCAGCGCGTGGTGGCTGATAAAAATCATCTGCTCAAAGCACTTTATGGCGCACCTCCGCTGGAATGGGCTCCGATGTTTGAGCAATACCGCGGTTATGGGCAATTGCTGCGGCCCTATGTCCGCAACACTGCGGCGCTGCTGCATCAGGCCATGGATGATGGCAAGCGGCTGTTGTTTGAGGGGGCCAATGCGGTGCTGCTGGATTTGGATCACGGCACGTTTCCGTTCGTCACCAGCAGCAATTGCGGCACTGGACTTTCCGCGGGCACCGGCGTTCCGGCGCAGGCGGTGAAAACCGTTTTCGGAGTGGTCAAGGCTTATTGCAGCCGCGTCGGGGCCGGGCCGTTCCCGACTGAGCAGGATAATGCGATCGGCGAACGCATTCGTACACGCGGGAATGAATTTGGCACCACCACGGGACGCCCGCGGCGCTGCGGCTGGCTGGACCTGGTGGCCTTACGCTATGCCGCGCGCATTACCGGGGCTACGGGGCTGTGTATTATGCTGCTGGATGTGCTTTCCACTTTTGATACCCTGCGTGTCTGCACGGGCTATAAAATTGATGGCACCGTCACGAACGATTTTCCAGCCGATGCGTATGAACTGCAAAAGGCGCAGCCGGTTTATCAGGACTTGCCCGGCTGGAATGATACGCTCGATGATGTGCGGAAACTCGGTGATTTACCGGCCAATGCCCTGCGATACCTCGATACGATTTCGGCGTTCGTCAATACCCCCATTCGTATTGTCAGCGTCGGCCCGGCGCGGCATCAGACGTTAATTTGCGACGGCCATTGAATCCGTCGATATAATTTTCCATGGAGTTGGCGCAACGGACACAGGTGGAGTCAGATGGGCACTATTTCTTCCAAAGCTGAATTGGACAGCACACGGATGCCGAATCACGTCGCGGTGATTATGGACGGCAATGGCCGCTGGGCCAGGCGGCGCGGCAAGCCGCGCACGGAAGGACACCGTGCCGGCGCGGTGGCGGCCCGGGCCATCATTGAGCATTGCGCCCGATTGAAACTCAAACAATTAACGTTGTACAGCTTTTCCATTGAAAACTGGAGCCGGCCCGCCGAGGAAGTCAATACGCTCATGCGGCTGTACATTGAATATCTCATCAGCCAGCGTCCGGTGATGCTGAAAAATAATATCCGCTTCCGGCAGATTGGCCGCCGGGAGGGATTGCCGCCGGATGTGCTGGAGGAACTGGACCGCACGATCGCGGCATTGGATCACAACACCGGCATGACATTATGTCTGGCGGTGAATTATGGATCGCGGGCGGAGATCACCGATGCGGTGCGCGCCATTGCCCGGAAAGTTCAAGCCGGAGCGTTGCACCCCGATGCGATCACCGAAGAGACCATTGCCGGGAATCTGTACACCGCGGGCATGTCCGATCCGGATTTGCTCATACGCACCGCCGGTGAAATGCGCGTCAGCAATTATCTGCTCTGGCAGATCAGCTATGCGGAGCTGTATGTCACCGATGTCTGCTGGCCTGATTTTACCGAAGCTGAATTTGACCGGGCCTTGGCGGATTACGCCAAACGCGAACGCCGCTTCGGTGGATTGGGACCGGTGGATGACTGACAAGGGGTAAAACATGACGTGCGAAGCAAGGATTGGATTAATCGGTCAATTGTGGACGTCCGGTCGCGCCGTCGTGGGAATCACGGCCATTCTATTATGTCTGGCCGTGCCGGCGGGCGCTGCCTCGGGCGCGAACGCGCCACTGGTACAGCCATTTTATATCAGCGGCATTTCGCCGTCGCTGATGCCGCGCCATCCAATCGCCCGCGCCGAGAAACTTTTTCCATTTTCTAAGCATAGGCCGTTTTCCACGGCGGGTTTCAATCCGCTATTTCTGCCGTTTCATCATGCCTTCAGCAGCCCGTCGCACGGTCTTAACCGGGCGCAGGCATTCGCATTTTTATTTTCCAGCGATCTGGATTGGGCGACGGGAAACTACTGCGCACGGCACGCTTATTTTGTTTTTACACGCAGTGGGCCGGCACCCTATTTTCTGCTGAAACACTACACGCCGGCCAACATCGCGCTTTATTTTCGCGGCTGGCGGGCGACCATCGGGATAGGTGGAACCCTGAAGCACACTGCGGCGGGTTATACCGCGGATATTGTGCTCTTTAACCGCGCGGGCAAATTAATCCACACGCTGCGATACAGCAAGCCCATGTCGTACTGGAATCTGCTGGGCACCGCTGAGGCCGGGGTTATGGCCTATCTGGGAGAGCCGCCGACGCCGGCACTGGCGAAGTTTCTACGTCGGCCACGGTGTACCAATATGCAGGGTGTAACGGATTTGGGAAAGGCCGCATTTTTACCGACGCAATCCCACCGGGCTTTCGCCCTATTCCGGAAAGTTCTCCAATTAGATCCTGATTTTGCGGACGCGCGCTACTGGTATGACATTCAACGCAGTTGGCGTTGGACGACGGGAAATGATCAACTGCAACTGGAAATTGCCCGCTGTTTGAAAGCACGGATCGGCCCCTATGATTCGCAGCAATTTGATCCACTGCAATGCTCGAACCCGCAAAACATCCGCGCGCTGACCGCCATGGAACCGGAATTGCTGATTCAACTCACTAAACTCACGGGTGCCGATTCGTCAGCCGTGATCTACCATGAATTGGAGTGGCGTCAGAATACGCCGATCGCGCTTCCGGCTCTGCTGCATCGCGCCAAACAACTCGCGGCTCAATATCCGAATAACTATTATCTGCTGATCAGACTCGGCCAGCGATATGGCGAGCGAAACCCGGAAATTTGTTTTCAGCCCGATCTGGAAGGGGCCATCGGTGTTGTGGCACTGCGCGATCGGTTTTTGACTGGGATGGAGCAAAAGAGAGTCGCTCATATCCTCCTTGCGTTCGCCGCATACAATACAGGCCATTTTGGAATAGCCGCCGCCTTACTTCTCAACTCTCACAGTTCGAATCGCCTTACAGCGGCTATCTGGTCGCTGATTCAATCGGGACAATTTCGACTCATTACGCGGCTCTGGCCGATGATTGTTCGCGATAGGCCAGATGTGGTGACGGACATCGCGCCGATCTACGCCTTCGCCGCAGCCATGTGTTCTGATCGTTATGATCTGGACCAGATCATAAAACAATATCCGGAAGTGTTGCGACACGATCACGTTTTTGATGTGATGCAATATTGTTCTGAGCGTCTGGCGGGCAAAAATACATCGCACTTCGTGTTTTCCTCAACTGTCCCGACCTGGCAGTGGTTCAGGATACACCTGTATGTGATGGCGGAGTGTGATCTTGCGCGGCATCACCCAAAACTGGAACACGCGATGTATCAACACCTCCTCTACCATCCTATGGATTATCTTGCCTGGTTTTATCTCGATGCCTATTACCGTCGCCAGGCACATCCGCCGCAGGATGCCCCGAATTTTTATAATAGCCTTGCATGGATATGGTCCGATATGCCATCGGCGAAACTGGCCGTGGCCGATTATTCCGCCCGAACCGCGGCGCACAGCACCACGCTGGCCGATCCGGATCAGTTGCTCAACATTTTTGCGCCCCTGAAAAAATATCGCCATAGCAAATTCGCAGACGCTGCGTTTACCCAGGCGGTCAGGCAGTTGCCTTTGCGGAAAACCACCATTTTTGATGAAATTGCGGCGATACATCAACTGGTTCAACGATCTGAATTTGCGAAGGCCCTGAGACTGGCACACCTCATCTGGTGGCATGCGTATGTCACATATAGCCCTGGGCAGGCGGAATTTGACCGGCATGTCATTTATATGGTGAAACTGGCCCAGATGGAGGCGCACGCGGAGACCAGGCCGGCGGCCCGGTAGTTCGGCGGCATTTTCGGTATTGCGTCGGAAATTCTTATACTGGATGGGCATTCGGCTATAATCCCACGGGTCAGGTAATGCGGAAGATATATGGTAAAGGCCATTCTTTTTGATTTAGCGGATACGCTGCTGCAATTTGATCGATTGGATCATCGTGAGCTTTTTGTGCTGGGGGCCAAGGATACCTATCGGCATCTGCATGGCACGAATGTGCTTCTTCCGAAGTTTGAAGTTTATACGCGCGCACACTTCCGGGCGTTTCGGCGAAAATACATCTGGTCCAATATCCGGCGACGCGATTTTAATGTCAATGATGTGATTTGCCGGGTGCTTTCCAAGCTGGAAATTGCGGTTCCCGGGGCTGATATTCCCGAACTGGTGTGGCGCTGGTACAAACCGGTGGTGCAGCGGGGCACCGTCGCAATCGGGACGCGCGCCATGCTGCGGGAATTCCAGCGGCGGGGACTTAAACTCGCGATTGTCTCAAACACCTGCGCGCCGGATTATTGTCTCGATCGGCATCTGGAGCACGAAAAGCTGCTCGAATTTTTTCCTACCCGGATTTATTCCTCCAATACGTTGTATCGCAAACCGCATCCGGAAATTTTCCGCGTAGCGCTGGATCGCATCGGCGTCAACCCGGTCGATGCGATATTCGTCGGAGATTTGCTGGGCGCGGATATTAAAGGCGCACGCCGCGTCGGCATGACAACCGTATGGAAGCCGGCGCAGCGCACACTTTCATCCCGCCGACGGCGCATTCATCCGGATCATGAGATTCAAGCGATCACGGATTTGACGAAAATCGTCTTGAGCAGTACTGCGGCGGGGTAAATGCTTCGTGACGGGGTAAAATATGCCGTTGCGGGTCACTTGCTTGTGGCACGAATATTCAAGTTGATCAGCGGCGTGGGTACTTCATAGCGCTGATTTTCCACCTGATCCGCATGGACTTCCTTCAAGGCCGGGCCTGGAAGCAGGTCCCGCACCACCGCAATCTCATCACATCCGTCGCGTTTGGGGCACTTGACGCAATCGCTCCAGACTTTCAGCGGAAGAGCGGATTTGTCAACAACATGAAATCCCGCTTTCTCAAAAAACCGCTGCTCGTAGGTCAACGCGAATACACGTTGTATCCGCAGTTCCACAGCCTCCCGGATGACCGCCTCCAGCAACTGCCGCCCGATTCCACGGCCCTGAAAAGCCGCATCCACAGACAGGCTTTTTACCTCCGCCAAATCCGCCCAGACAATCTCCAAAGCGCATACGCCTAAAATCGGCGATGGCCGCTCCGGTGTCGATTCGGCGGCTTGATATACCCAAAAATCCCGCAACGTTTCATAGAGTTCCGCGTGAGAGCGAAACAACATCTTCCCATGCCGGGCATGCTGGGCAATAAGCTCAGCTATCCGCGGCACGTCCGTAACAATGGCATGGCGAATCATGTTACCAGTCTCCAAACAGCGGTAACAGCCATTCTCCAGAGACCACGATTCATTTTATTACTCCCCGTTCAGAAATAATGACCGATTTAAGAATATCGCCGACCGGCAAACGGGTCAAATTTTCGAGCGGTGCGGAGCGGGGCCAGGGCCTATGACCGATCCTGCAACGCGTCGGCACCGCCAGCATTTAGGCGTTAGGAGTTAGGAGTCGCTGCGGCGACGACGGGGCGACGAACCACGACGGTATTTACCACAACGACACAACGACACAAAGATACGACGATGGAACGACGGTTAGCCACAGAGGGCACAGAGATCACAGAGATCACAGAGATGCAATGACGACGACCACGACGACGATATTTACCACAAAGACACAACGACACGTTTCAACGAAACGCTGCGCTAAACGAGCAACGAGCAACGAACAACAGGGTCGCTGTCACGTCCAAGATGCTCAAGATGTTTTTGGCCCCCAGGGGGGGCGGCATTCAGCATTCAGCATTCAGGAGTCAGGAGTTAGGAGTTAGAAGACTTTTTGGGCGCGGAATGGGCGCGGGCTGTTGGCTACAACGAACAACGAACAACAGGGTTGCGTGGCAATAGTGGGTGCCGATTCTCGTTCAGGATTCTTTTCCGCGATCACTGTGGCGGCATGTTATTTACTTGTCAAACCCCGGCGGACCGGGATGCGGCACTTGTGCCGTGGAGAAGCTATAGGGGGCGGCGGGGGAGGGTAATGACACATCAGGAGACAGGAGGCAGGAGTTAGGAGTTAGGAGAATAGGGAAGCGCTGCGAGAGAATTGCTGTCGGTTGCCGGACATTGGACACCGCTCTTCATTCATTATTGCGCGGCGATTTACTGCTGCTTGTTTCCGGGCATCACAATATGATCTATTCACTGTCGTGCCGAGCACGGGTGGGCGGTTGTTAAAGCCTCCGTTGTTTTGATTAACTAAATCACGTCCCCGTGTCGCTTCTCCGTCCTTGGTAGAGATTATTCACCAGCGGCTGCGTGCCGGATGTGCTGTTTTCACCACAAAGCCACGACGACACGAAGTTTTTTGAACCACGAGGAAGGGGAGGCCAATTTCAACGAACAACGAGCGACGAGCAACGAACAACAATGGATTTTGAACCGCCAAGTCGCAAAGTGCACCAAGCCTGCGACGGGAAGCGAATTCGCCGGGGTTGCGATTCAAGGTTTTTTCAGGCGCTGCGACCAAGGATGTATTCCCCTACAAGCAACCGGAATGGATTATACCGCCAGAATTATACTGGCAGGCAAAACATCGACAAAGGAAGTCAATGTCATAACACCAGGCACCCCTGCAGCCGCACCCGCATTCATCATGCTGTTTTTATGGGTGGCTGTCCCTGTTATTTACACGCACACATCCACCATGCTATCTTTTTTTATAGGTGCCTGTCCCGAATGGCACAAGCCGCGGAGCGGATTGAAACGGCGGAAGTGGCCAGCGCTCTCCGGCAGTCCAGCAAGGAGTTCCGCGCGTGGTGGTCCGCGCGCGAAATCATTCTCCCTGTAGAGCGCTCGGGGGTACTACAGGCACCCAAGGGCCGGGAGATTGACACTGCATCTCACCATCCTTCAGGTATTCCGTTCGCCTCATCTCAAACTCTTCTCCTTTACGCCAGTCGAAGGGACCGATACTGCTAGACGGCTTGTCGCCCTGTTGCCTTGATCGGGATGTCCCTTTATTTTTCGTCGAAAACAACGACAATCTTCCCATGCAGGGTTCGGTGCATTGGTCTGTGAGTTGCGCGTGCTTCTCATCCGATGGCATCTTGTCCGCCGAAATAAGATCGTGACATTGGGCATTGCAGATCCTACATTACTGCGCGACAGCAACGGTGCGAGCGTTCGTTAACTGTTTTGTCATCGAAGCGTAGAGTTGAACATCGTCAGACAGACCCGCAGCAAGGTGTGCGCTTTGCCGCTTCAATGTTGCAAACCAACGACGCTCCGGGAATTTCTCAAGAGCCACGGCATATATGGCAGATGGTGTCAGGCCCATCTTTATCAGGGGGGCGGGGCCACTCTCACAAAGAGCCAAGAGTTCGTCCTCTCCCACCGCAGGAGCGTGGTCGACGCCATCGTACAGATTGCGGTGCCAATTAATGATGTGCTGCTGCCATCGCGCGAAGTTGCCACCCCCTTTCTCGCGGTACTCGGCCCCCGTTAGTACGTCGAGCCCTTCGATACTGTGAATGGCCAAATAGACAGGGCAACCACAGCTCAATGCCTTGAAACGCTGCGAGGTGTGAAAGCCTGTTACCGAGATGAGGGCGGGCAGCTTGCTCAGACTATAGAAATCATTCCATTCAGCTTCGTAGGCGGGATCGGCAAAGCTGCATTCCACGGTATAGATCATGGGAGTACCCTTTCGAGTTAGTAACCGTTCACGGCCTTTCGGCCTGTCAAGCCCACAATGAGCCTGACCATGGATAAAGTGTACCCCCCCCCGGAAGAAAAACAAATAAATTTCCACCGTAAAGCTCAGGATAAAATTTGGGCGTTGCACACAATCCGTCCGATAAAATGATCGGATCAAGGGATTGGTCGAAACAGCGTGGATGCACCTACCGAACAAGCCTATCAGCAGCGTATTACCGAAATGGAAGCCCTGGTCGTCGATCTGAGGTCGCAATTGGCTCAGCGCGATGCCACCATTGCAGCGTTGCAACAGCAGGTTGCCACGCTTTCCAAACAGGTGGCTGCGTTGTTGGCCCAAGTGGCCCGGCTGTCAAAAAACTCCTCGAATTCTTCCAAACCTCCGTCCAGTGATATTGTAAAGCCGCCACCACCTCCCCTGCCGCCGGGGGAAAAGCGTCCATCGAAGGAAGCGAAACGGGGACGTGATTAGTTAATGAAAATGGCGGCGGAATTAATGGTTGCCCACCGGTGCTCGGCACAACAACACAATGGATCATGTTGTGATGCTTGGGTGGCCGCGCGCGGGGATAAACTCCTTTCCCAGATTGCACAGATTTTCCGATGGGGCACCAATTGCTTCGTGTCTTCGTTTCTTCGTGGTGAAGTTGTTCTGCCGATGCAACCATGTGCTCTGCCTGACGTTTTGGTGATTGATCAGTGCTCCGTGATCAGTGTAATCGCTTCCGCCTTTGCACAGCGTGCCCGGGCCGCTATACCACCTTCTGGTGGAGCGGTCGGCCGCGCGACAAGCCGTGCCGACGGTTCTTCATTATCGCGGTCCGTTCCGCCCAATAGGCAACTTCCTCCGGAACAGTCATGCCTTGTATTTGCCGATAGACCCGTGCAGCACCTCTGCGCTTCATCGCCACACAATCGAATCTACTTTTCGCCTTCAATCTTATCTTCTTCGTCATGGATCACCTCAAGCGGGCTAAAAATCCCGATGGCACCGTACCCGGATGCAACATTGACCTCATTATAACGTTCGATCCTCTCAAATTGTACAATATGCTTGAAGTTCCAACTCACAATCAATCGGCAATGCGAGACGGTCGCCAACGCGACGTGCCGCGCGTCAGTCAGTGATTTGGGCCCCACAATCCCCTTTGCAATATACGCTTCCGCCAGACGCAGCGCGCCAGCTTGAATTTCCGCGATCAGCGAAACGGCCTCCGTGGCTTGGTAGAAACGCCTGATCCACTCCGGAGCCACGGAAATTTCTTCCTCCACAAGCGCGGAGGTAATCAATTCAAATCGCCCAGCCTCCACGAGTTCAAAAAATTGCCGGCTTGCAATAGCAAACTCGCGATCGAATACACCTCCGTAAACCGATGTATCCGCATAAACACGTATCGGCCCCGGCTTGCTGGTAGGTTTGTCCATAGTCTTTGCCATCACTCACCCTTAACGACTCACTGGCGATTATATCCGCTCACCTGCCTGTTCGCCCGCTCAACACTCAACAGTCAGCTATCCTGGTAATGCTGTCGCCTCCGCCGTCGGGCGCTCATGGTCGCGTTGTCACAACCTATTGCCATAAATACATATCGTCTCGCTGATCGCCAATCACCCAAACGTCCGTTATCACGAAAATTAGCGGTCTTACAATTCGATGGGCCACAGCGGCGCTTCGCTCAACGAACAACGAGCGACGATCAACGAACAACCGCTGATTTCCACCACAACGGCACAAAGGCCACGATGGAACAAACTGATCCACAGATTTCGCAGATTGCACAGATTCTTGAACCGCCAAGGCGCAAAGTGCACCAAGCCTGCGATGAGAGGCGAAGCCGCCGGATTTGTGTTTCGAGATTTGTTCAGCCACTGCGACCAACGACGCATTCCTCTTCAAGCAATCCGGGATGGATTATACCGCTGGGCAACACATCGACAAAGACAATCAGGTATGCCGCGCGAACAGGATATGCGCCCGCGCGCATGTCCACCATGCTATCTTTTTTATGGGTGCCTGTCCCTATTATTGATATGATGAACTCCTTTCAGTTCATAAGACACAGGCGGTTTCACTGACGCACCAGAGTTCACAGTACGTGCAGGTCGTCCAGCACCACGCGAGGGATCCCCGTGCCCAAGGTGATCGTCATCTCCAGTGTCAGGTCGGAGCGTCCGTCTTCCTCTGTCCAGAGCGGTGCTCTTACTGACCACGTTGGCACAACCGCACCCTTCACCTGTACTGCATCAAGGCCACTGTAAGCGTCGGCTGGGGGCGGGACCATCTTCCGCCCGTAATCGCGAATCACAGTTTGCAAATCATCGGCGGTCAATCGCGATTTAACACACATCTCTATCACTTGCGCGTATTCTCCGAGCGCAAGCTGGCCCGCAACTTTTTGCACTATAGACCTTAAAACATCAAACGACATACCTGATTCCTCAACGACGATTACCTGGAATACGGGTGGGCGTGTTTTCATTCGCCCCGATACTATTGAAGTACCGGTCAGCCTCTTGGATGGCTTGGGTCGCCTGGGCGTCAGTGTAACCCGCTGCGCGGAGGGCGTTATATGCGATTTGGCGTTCCGCCCCATACGTGCCGCCGCCCGCGAGGCGTTGTACTTGCGTGGCCATGAACCAGATATGTGCCGCATACCCTCAACACGCCGCCATGGCACGTCGGGGGCCCTGGCCTTCGTGGCCGTTGATAGGCGGTATGCCGCCTCGCCAATAATCATGACATGCCGATGGATGTGCGACTGCAACAAAGGATTGGAATCAAACGCACTGCGATCCTGTGGGAGATACCGACCAACTTCGGCAATAGATTCCAAAATATCTCGAAGTAGAAGATGATCCGATCTCATAGCGGGATCGCCTCCTTGCGAATGATTTGGCCGAACCTTCCCTGCAAAGCTCCCTCTGAAACCACGTCCACGTTACAACCCAGCAGATCACGCAGATCCATCAGCAATCCGCCATGATCGAACAGCGACCGATCCGGATCAAATCGCACAAGCAAGTCCACGTCGGAGGCTTCGGTGGCATCACCCCGTGCCAACGATCCAAACAGACGCACATCGTGCGCTCCGTAGCGATGCGCCAAACGAATGATCGCGTCACGCTGGCTGATAATATTCAGTTTATCCACCATGGTGACATTCTATACCGTAATAGCTGGATAACAAAGTAAAAACACTGGGGTGTCAAGCCAAATTGCCCTGTCTTTGCAGATTGAACATTCAATGTTCAATCGGTATGATACCACCATGACGATTCCACGGCAGATGGCGACCCCCCTGGCGAAAGCCGCGCAACACTACCCGGTTATTACGCTGACCGGGCCTTCGCCAACGAACAACGAGCGACGATCAACGAACAACGGATTTTGAACCGCCAAGGTGCAAAGAGCGCCAAGCCTGCGATGAGAGGCGAGGCCGTCGGGTTTGCTATTCAAGATTTTCTCAGCAGGGGTCACCATTCAGCTCCGCCTAAGATGCTCCTAATCCTGACAATCCGAATTATCTGAGTTGCCGTAATGATACTTCAATCCGGCTCCGCCACGCCGGCGCGGCGCAAAAGGTTAAGACCGTCGAGCAGTTCCTTAAAACGAGGATCACGCTTGGGGGCGACAAGCACCATATCCGTGTAATGCGGCTCCCGGAGGGCCACATTGATTGCCGTTGCCCAGTAGGTCCGTGAGAGATCGAGATTTTTCCACTCACCGGCTTCCGCTTTCTGACGAGTCACGAGCACCTGCGTTTCCGGATCGCGACGAATGAGATGCCCCGGAACCCCCCGGATGTCGGCCTGTTCAAACTCCGCCTGTGAAATATCCAAGGCCCAATCCACATTGCGGTAATACTCCGCGTTGGCGGCCTGAAATCGCAGGTTGATTTTGTGACGCAGCGCCGGCGACGCGTCGGCCGCGACAATGAAATCCGATATTTTCAGATTTCCGATGCGTCCCTTGAGCGTCACGTGTTTGAATACAGCGCCCCATGTATCAAAGCGGCCATGCGTTTTCAATCCGTCGACAAGAATGTCTTCCAGGATTGCACGGCCGATGGTACATGCCTTCTCCTCACACCGTAAGAACCGCATATTCCGAGCAGTGCTTCGCAGGTTTGGATCGTAACCCCTTGAAATGAAACAGCTCCGAAACTGGCACTGCATGAACTCCATATCGGCAAACAGCCGGCCCGAGTCGCGGTCATGGAGCCTGTGGAACTCCTGATTTTCAAACATCTGCATGGCTATCCCACCTCATCGAAAATTACCACTGGAGGACGATTATACCGCCCGAAAATCGTTTCTCCATACTTCGCGTAGTGCAAAGCCTCGGCGGCGGGTGTATCACGAATCAGTAGTCGAAATTCAGTATTCTTTTTTCAAATTCTTTGAGTGTCATCTCGGCATCGAAGGAAAATGGACCATGAGAATTCTTTAAAGTCTCCAACACCCTACGGGCAATACCGGGGTTCCATTGGAGACTATGTGCCGCTGCGACCATTCGTTTTACTCATCACCCGTGAAGCACCGCGTTTCACTTACTTACTACTTTCTCGGCACTGACGACTGCCGCGCAAAACGCGCGGTGCAAGCACACGCAGCGGCGGCTGTTGCCGCAGAGCAGGGATCAGGAGAGAGTTGAGCAGTAGAGCGAATCGGGCCGCGGCCCGATTAGAGCAGGTGTGAGTTGAACAGGTGAACAGTAGAGCAAATTCGGCTAAAGCAAGAGGATAGGCTGTCGCCAACAATGCAGCGCCCCCTGCGGTCTGCTTTCTACTTACCATTTTCTCAGCACTGACGACTGCCGCAGAACGCGCGGAGGGGGCGTTCGTTCGCAGGGAGGCGCGAAATTCTTTATAATTCCGTTTATGTTGACGAAGCGAATTATTCCGTGTCTTGATGTGGATGCCGGGCGGGTGGTCAAAGGGGTGAAATTCTTTGATCATGTTGATGCCGGCGATCCGGTGGAACAGGCGGTTTTTTATGACCGGGGTGGGGCAGACGAATTGGTGTTTTATGATATCACGGCCAGTCACGAAGGTCGGCAGATCATGGTGGACGTGGTGCGGCGAGTGGCGGATAGCGTATTTATGCCCATTACGGTGGGAGGCGGGATTCGCACGCTGGATGATGCCACACGGCTGATTCAGGCGGGTGCGGAAAAGGTCAGCCTGAATTCCGCCGCGGTGAAAGATCCCGAACTGATTTCCCGCATTGCCCGGAAATTCGGCTGTTGCGCCACGGTGCTGGGCCTGGACGCCAACCGTGTGAAAAAGCCGGATGGGAGCGAATTCTGGGAGGTGTTTATCAACGGCGGGCGCGTGGGCACGGGCCGGGAGGTTTTGGCGTGGGCTAAGGAGGCACAAGAGCGCGGTGCGGGCGAAATTGTCTTAAATGTCATGAATTCCGATGGCACGCTGGAAGGGTACGACATAGCAATGACCCGCGCGGTCAGTGAAGCGGTTCATATTCCGGTGGTGGCCAGCGGCGGAGCGGGCCATCCGGAGCATCTGCTCAAGGTGCTCACGGACGGTAAGGCGGATGCGGCGCTGGCGGCATCGATTTTTCATTTCCGCACCTGGTCCGTGCAGCAGGTCAAAGAATATCTGGCCAGGCATGGCGTGGACGTGCGTCTGGTCGCGGAGGCTGGACATGCTTGATAGCGTATTGGTATGGATTGAAAAAAATCGCGCACTTTGGTTGCATGATCTCAAAGTGTGGCTGGCGATTCCCAGTGTCTCGGCCAATCCGGCGCATACCGCGGATATGACGGCGGCGGCACAATGGGCGGCATTTTATCTGCGGGGCGCGGGGTTGCAGACCACCGAGGTGAAAACCGCGGGACATCCGTGCATATTGGCCACCACGCCCGACGGGCTGTGTCCAGCGAACGCGCCGCATATTTTATTTTACGGCCATTATGATGTTCAGCCGCCGGAACCGCTGGAACTCTGGACTTCTCCGCCCTTTTCGCCCGCGGTGCGCGATGACAAAATCTTCGCCCGCGGTGCCAGTGATGATAAAGGACAGGTGTTTTGCCATTTGGCGGCGTTGACGGCGTGGAAGCAGATCGGCTATGAATTGCCGGTGCGGTTGACTGTGCTCTTGGAGGGGGAAGAGGAAATCGGCTCGCCGAGCCTGCGGGCGGTGATTCAGGACAACCGCGATTTGCTGGCTTCGGCCCGCGTTCTGGTGATCAGCGATTCATCGCAGTTCGCCCGGGGCGTGCCGGCGATCACCACGGCCCTGCGCGGCCTGGTGTATTATCAGATTGTCGTCACCGGTGCCAATACGGATCTGCATTCAGGTGTGTATGGCGGGGCCGTGGCCAATCCAGCCAATGCGCTCTGTGAGATGCTGGGGCAACTGCATGATGCGCATCGACGGGTGACGATCCCCGGCTTTTACGATGATGTTCAATTGCCGGAACCCGAACTGCGCGCGGCATGGAAAGCCCTGCCCTTTGATGAAGCCCAATTGACTCGAGAACTGGCGGTACCTGAATTGACGGGTGAAGCTGGGTTCAGCACACTGGAGCGCCGGTGCTGCCGCCCCACGTTGGACATCAATGGCTTGACCAGCGGATATCAAGGCACCGGCGCAAAAACCGTTTTGCCCGGTACGGCATCCGCCAAAGTTTCCATGCGCCTGGTGCCCAATCAGGACCCCGCGAAAATATGCGCGGCTTTTGAAAAACATATCCGACATATCACCCCGGCGGGAGTTACGGTGAAACTGGAATTGCTCAGCGCTTCGCGGGCGGCAGTGACGCCAACCGATTCCCCGGCCATTGCCGCAGCGGTCGAAGCGTGTGAACTGGGCATGGGCAAAAAGCCCGTCTTCATGCGCGAGGGGGGCTCCATTCCCGTGGTTACCTGGTTTAAGGAAATGCTCGGAATTGATACTGTTCTGCTGGGCTTTGGTCTGCCGGACGATAATCTGCATGCTCCCAATGAAAAACTGGATGTCGATTGCTTTTACGGCGGAATCCGCACCGCCGCCGCACTCTATGACCGCCTTGGCAAACATCTTAGGCATCGCGAACAAATAACCTGAGCATTCTGGCTGGTTCTTTTGGCCGCCGGCGGCGTTGCCCGCTCGTTACAGAATCCATGCGGATATGCGCCTCGCGAGCGCCTTGCCGGCGGTCAAAATTCCTGCGCCATAATTGCTCACGTTATTTCTTCGCGATGCCTTA
>JAKBAC010000076.1 GCA_021809365.1 Planctomycetota bacterium
GGCCAATGCGCGAGCTGACAAAGTCCGAATACGCCGTTCTGCCGTCGTCAGTGAGCCGCACGTCAATTTTGCGTTTGTCTTCCTGATTAAGCTCGCACCGAATTAACGGTGCGTCAAAATCATTTTCCAGGGATCGAATAATCCGGGACATCTGGGCGGGTACCACATGGATGGCCCGCTGTAAATCACCGACCGTTTGCGGCTCGCCGCGCGTAACAATGCTGTCCAGGGTAAGAAATTGTGATTCTGAAAGTTCTTCTTCCCCCAGGTGCCGTGTGGCCAGGCGTTGCCGCCAGGACATTTTGGTAAGGCCGAAAATTTCATCTGCCATTTTTTTAAGCGATTCATCAGGGCGATGATCCGTCATGGTGGCTCCAAATTCCGTGAAAACCAGAATAGTACACAATGAAAATTATATTAACCAGATGTAAAATAATCGCAGAGCGCGAGCTTTGTCAATGTGAGTCACCGGATTATCCTCCGGTGCTCGGCGTGCGCGTTGTGGTTAAAGAGCACCGTGGTGATAACCCGGTGGTTGGTTGGCGGGCCGAGGTTACGGGTTACGGGGGACAGGTGACAGGGAGCGGGCAGGTTTACCCTGGCGGGCAGAATAGGAGAGCGGCGACGCTTCCAGAAACTCCCAAACTCCTCTGTGCCCCGCAACCTGTGACCCGTAACCCCGTCCGCCCCGGCGGCACTGGATCAACCACCGGATTGCCATCCGGTGCTCGGCAAGTAGCCCTGGTGGCGAACCTCAACACGATGGTACAGCCGCGACGAGGGGGCGGGCAAAAAAAAACGTGATGCAGGTTCGAGGGCCTGCACCACGTTTTTAGGAAGTAATTATTTTACGGCGGCCCATCAGTGGCCGTTATGCATGGCCATGAAAAATCCTGTCATGGCGGCGTGCATCTGGGGATTTCCGCTGATGAGATGGTTGGCCATCATTTGAGGCAAGCGGGATGCGAAATTGCCACGACCACCCGGTCCACCCCGGCGACCTCCGGGTCCTCCGCCGGGACCACCGGCGGCACGATGTTGCCGCCAGCGGGCACGCATGGCGGCAAAGCGCGCTTTGGCCGCAGCTACGATAGCGGCCTGCTGCGCTGCATTGGCATGCGCAAATGCCAGGAAAAAAGCCTGCATTTGAACGCGACGTTTCATGAACATGGCGTGGCGTTGTGCTGCGGTCATTTTGCGCCAGTTGCCGCGATGGAAGCCGGCAGGCGGTCCAAACATGGGGAATTGCGGTATCTGACCTTTCCAACTGGCCAGCACCTTTGCGACCTGCGGTGTGACATTATCGCGCGGGGCCGCAGCTCGGGTTCGCATGAACATCCATCCGTACACGACAACAAGCGCCAGAACAAGTGCCGCCAGCGTCACAATTTGCTTGCGGTCCTTGACGAATCGCCGGGCTGAAGTCCATCGGCTTTTGGTTGGATTAGAAGTCGTCATGATAAAATCTCCGTTAAGCAGGAAAGGATCGACAGATCAGTGCTTCCATAAAGGTGTGCCGGCATTGGCAGAAATATCGCGGGCGTCCCCGACATGCCAATCCGCAAAGAGAATGTTAGCGGCGTCAGGATTACCCGATGGGCCGTGGAAGGTGGTCATGTCCGCCAGCACCCAAACCCCGGTGGATTGCAACAACTGATAGAGATTGATGCGGTGGGCGGGTGGCCCGATCTGATAATTGGTGACTCTATCGCCCGCCAAGCCCATGTTGTATTGATAACTGGTGCCTTCGCCCAGAAAATAGGATTGATAGCTTTTGCCGGTAAAGGAATCGGTAAACCCATTCACATCCGCCGGGCAATCCCATGCGGCGGCCGCACCGCGATCATTAGCCGTGGGAATATAATTGGGCTTGGGAATTGTAGTGGGGGGCAATACACCACCAATGACACTCTGAATGGGTGAGGGGCCGTAGCCCCCTGGATTGGAAGTTGAGGAGCTTACGGTTGTGCCATCCGCACAGGGAATCGTGTAATTGACCGTTGGCATCTGTGGGCAGGCCGGAAAAATTTCATTGCTTTCACTTTGCATATACGCGGCAAATAACTCGCCAAGGCTGTGTAATTGCCCCGCGCACGCGGTGCGTTTGGCATCTTGCTGAGCAAGTTGCAGTGCCGGCATCAATAAGCCGATTAATAAAGCAATGATGCTGATGACCACCAGCAATTCAATGAGAGTGAAGCCGCGAACTGACTTCATGGAAAACTCCTCTGCGTAGAAAGACCCAAACTGACACCAAGCCCTACGCTTGGTGGCTTAAAAAGTTGCATATGCCCAATATTCGTGTTTATGGGAAACCAAGATTTGACCATTAAGTTAAACGGACGGATAATTTTATTGCGTTTCGGGCCTTATTTCCCGGATGCTCTGGTTGTTTTTGAGGCGAAGTTTCTATGCGTAAACAGGTAATTCAAAGCAAATGCTGGAAGATCGGTACCGGCGCGGCGCTGGCCGCATGTCTGCTGTTAAGCGGATGCGCACAGCCCGGATATAGTACGTATCGACCCAGCATTTCTTCTTTTCAGCCTGGCGATCAGGGGTTGCAGTCGCGTGATCTGGTGGATATGACCAATCGACTGGCGGCCGATTTACTTAAGATTCCGGAAATCGCCCAAAATCCCAATAAAGTCATCATCGTCATGACGGGAATCGATAATAAAACCAGCCAACCATGGCAAAATGACCAGATTTACCTCGCCAGAATGCGAGCATTGCTGAATCAATACGCCCGCGATCGCCTCGCGTTTGTCATTGGGCCGCAACAATTGCAGCAGCTTCAGCAGCAGGAACTTGGCTCTACGGGTGGCGATCCATTTGAACAATCCAGCCGGGGTCAGGTGCCGCAAAATACCCGCATGATTCCCCAATATGCCCTGAAGGGCGTGTTTTATGATCTGCCGAATTCCGCCACAACCTATTATCTGTGCACTTTTCAATTGGTGAATCTGCAAACGGGTGAATTGGTATGGGAAGGACATTATGAAACCCGCACGCTGAATCTGTATTGATGTTCGTACGAGATTCCACGCTCCACGCCCCGCAGCGGAATGGTAGTATGTTAAGACTTTTCAATGTAGAGTTCTGCCTGACAACACCGGGCCGGTGGGGGCCGCTGGTGATAGCGATTTGGCTGCTCGGATTGGCGGGCTGCGGCGGCCCTGCGCTGAATCCCAATATGCGCAACACTTTTTTAGACTCGCATGATCTGGTGGCCATGACAGATAAAATGGCTTCTGCAATTGCTGCCGATCCGGTCATCGCGCGATTTACCGCACATGGCCCAATGACTATCGTATTAACGCCGCTAAAAAATAATACGGATCAGATTATCCCACGTTCGCAGGGGGATATATTTCTGCATCGCGTGCGGGCGCTTCTGACAGCGCATCAATCGTTGCGTAGAGAATTTATATTTGTCCTGAACACGGCTGCATATCAGCGACTCGCGGCCGGTGAGCAGCCGGGCATCGGGCCGTTAGGGCCGGATGTGAATCGCCTGCAACCCCGCTATGCGCTGCAAGCGACATTTTATTCAGATAACAAAGTCGCTCCCGAATATCGCAGTGCCTATTATTTATGTACGTTTTATCTTACCAATATCCGTACCGGGCAGATAATCTGGGAAGGTAGTTATGAAACAAAAAAGGCGGTACACAGCGGATTTCTGGATTGACAGTAGAGCCGCAATCGATTTGCACCGCATGGAGACCACACGTTTATGAACAACCGGCCGGAAATAATGCCCTCGAAAGCGCGACGGCGGGGCATCGCCATCCTGCTGACGTGCACGCTGTTTTTGCCGGCATGCAGCGAGACATCTACACGCGTTCGCGATGCGGTCACCTTGTATTACACCGGCCAATATGCACCGGCGGCCCAGGAATTAACACCGCTGATTGCCAAGCCCAACAAGAATTTTGTACTCAATAACTGCCGTTACGGTTCGTGCGCACTGGCCGCCGGGCAGTTGGAAAACGCCCAGCAGGCCTTCCTGCGGGCTTATCGCGTGATGGACAGCGTGAACACCAACACGGGCAGCCGGGTCTTGGGCGCGGTGGTGGTGTACGAGGGAGTTAAAGTATGGAAGGGACAGCCTTTTGAAAGAGCGATGGCAGATTATTATCTGGGGCTGATATTTCTGATCAAAGGGGAATTTGACAATGCGCGGGCGGCCTTTGCGGGCAGTCTTTTTCGGTTGCGCAAATACGCCAATCCAAATGGCCAATTGCCGCCGGGGCAGCGCTATGCCCGTATTGATTCCAATTTTGTTCTGGGTTATTTTGGTCTGGGCGTATGTTATATGAAATTGGGGCACCCGAAACTCGCGGCGGCCAATTTTCAACGCGCCCAGCAATTGGACCCTGCCTTGGCCCCGCTGGTGAGAAAAATGTATGAACCGGGAATCAACGCGTTGATCTTTGTGGACTGGGGTCTTGGTCCTCGACGCCGGGCGGCGGGGTGGTATGGTGAACAATCCGTCTTCACGCCCACACCATGGCAGGCCGGCCCGATTCCCCCGGTTTATGCCTGGGACAATAACCGGCCCATTTCGGGTATTGCCAATTCCAATACCGTTGATACGCTGGCCTTGGCGCAGGACCAGCGCTGGCTGACCATGGACACGATCCGTCAGGCCAAGGCGGTTATTGGAACCGGGATGATGATCGGCGGTGCCGTGGCTGCCGATAATGGAGCCTATAACAATAATGGCACCGAATCGCTGATTGGCTTAGGCGTTGCGGGCATCGGAGCACTTTTGGCGGCGTCATCGCAGGCGGATACCCGTTACTGGGAAATGTTGCCGCGAACGGTGTATGTCATCCCCGCCAAATTGCCACCCGGTAACAGCACAGTCCAAGTCTCTGCCGGCGGGGCATCCAGCGTGCCGTTTACCGTGGACATAACGGGCGATAAGTTGCGGACGTTTTATGTGCGGTTGCCGTGAGTGGCGCGACAACTTCGATACTTCCGCAGCGAGCATGGTCGCCGTCTGGTTGGCGGTTTGCGGGCCAACTGCCATATTATTGCCCTTTGCTCTTGCAATCACGAAGCAGCCAAGTGGGATTATAGAGTTGATGCGGTATTGCTGCGGTCCATGCCAAGTTCACGCCATAGACGTCGTGCTTTGTGATCGCGCAGGAATGCGCGGATTGCTTTTGTTGGTTGCACGAGCCGCCAACTGCACAGCAACGCGCCTTTCCAAGTTAAATGATAAACGTCATCTGTCTGATCCCGGTATTGGTAGCCCAATAGTTCGCGCCGTTGTCCACTGGCATCCCAGTCGCGATTGAGCATCGCAATCTCCTGGCCTCTGGCGGGGACACACCGGCGGCGTGCCGTCATGCCCAATTGATCGAGGCGCCGCTGATGGGCCTCGCATATTGCGGCGACGCTTGTGACCCAAACGAAATTGGCCGATTGCTCCATCGGATCACGCGGGAACGCGCTAAGTTGCGGGTTTACGCCCGTGGTGATCCGAACCCCGTCCTCAAACCGGGATTCGACCCAAAAGACCAAAATTTCAGGGCGCGACCGCGACCGTAACTGGGCAACCAGAGTAAAGGCCAGGTCATTGGTGATCGTGTTTTCCATTATCAGCACGTTGGCACCGACGTTGGCGGTTACCCTGGGCGATCGCAGGACCGCCAGGGGTTCGAATCCCGCAAGGGCGAAGTGCGTAACCTTGTCCGCGATAAGTTGGCTGACTTTCGGTGGTAATTCGGTTAGCTCCGCATGCTCCCATATAGGACGCATGCTCTGCCAAACTTTCCGGAATACAACAATCGGCCCAAAGAACCATGCAATCATTACATACACCAGCGGATGTGCCGCCAGTTCCAACCCGAGGGACAGCAGGTGATGTAAAAGGTGAGAATTCACAAGTTACCCTAAAACGATTATTTTTTCGCCGAAGCCGTCTCATGCGGTCGGATGCGAACTAAACCGTGAGAACAATTTTCCCAAAGCCGCCTCCGGCTTCCAAAGCGCGATGTGCGTCGGCAAGATTTTCCAGTGGTAAGACTTTGTTGATCACCGGTTTCAGGACCTCGCGTTCCAAAAGTGCGGAAAGCACTGTCATGCCGGCAACCCGGCGGGGGATGGAATCAAACGCAAGGCTTACAAAGTGAATGGCAATATTGTGCCGGTATCCCAATGACAAATCCCCCTTGGGATCCACAATGGTCACGATGCGTCCCATGGGGCGGACCAGTGAAATACTGCGTGCTGCATAGGTGTCCCCAAAGCAGTCAAACACCAGATCAACCGTTCCGGCCTCTTTTTGAACCACAGCGGCAAAATCTTCGCTTTGGCGGTCGATGACGCGGTCCGCACCCAGTGAACGCACCAGCGCTGCATTGGCAGCCGAGCAGACCGCGAAAACATACGCCCCGGCCGCATGAGCAAGCTGTACCGCCATAGAGCCAACGCCGCCTGAGGCACCGATGATCAGTACTGTTCGCCCAATCCGCAAATCACCCTGTTCGATCAGGCCGGCCCATGCGGTCAGAGCCGCCAATGGTACGGCTGCCGCCTCAATATAACCCAGGTGCGCGGGCTTTTTGGCCACCATGTCCGCGCGAACGGCATGGTATTGTGCATTAGCGCCGGGGCCGGAAAAGTCGGGGCAGTAAAACACCGCATCCCCGGCCTGAACGTTGCGTACCAGAGATCCCGTTTGTTCCACCGTGCCGGAAACGTCAAAGCCCAGAATTGAGCCGGGACCATAACCAAAGGCACCCGTCTTACGGATTTTGCAATCAATGGGGTTGAGCGCCACCGCCTGAACTTTCACCAGAATCTGATCCGGTTTAATTTCCGGTTTGGGGACATCCTGTAAAATTAAAACTTCCGGTCCGCCATTAGCGGAAAGTGTCATCGCCTTCATTATAGTTATTCCTACCTTCCTATACCTGCGTGCAATGTCCTTGCGCCTCTGCAAACCGAAGCGCTTCAACTCCTTCTGCTCTGAAAATTCGCCAGACCTTCGCAACAGCGAAAAAACATGGCGATTTTTCATCCTGCGCGGGTGAGGCTTCGCATCATGGGAGACTAACTTCCAGCTTCTAACTCCTAGTTCCCCGCCGCCGTCCCGGCCTTACGCGACAGTGCCAGGCGGTGCGCGTGAGCGTAATGGGAAATCAGATTATGCCAGTCGAAATATTCCGACAGGCGTTCCACGCGGTTACGCAATTCAATGCGCCCGCGCCGATCTTTGAGTGCAAAGTTAAACAGTATTTCCGTAAGCTGATGGGCCGCTTGATCAAACGAGGCATAACGGCGGCCCACGACAAATAAACCGTTATTGGCCGGATCATGAATATGTTTTAACACATAACTGCCGAACCCCGCCAGATCACTGGTGGCTGCGGCCACGCCGTTGGCTACGCATTCCATAGGTGTGTAACCCCACGGCTCATAGTAGCTGGGAAATACGCCCATGTGGCATCCACGGACAAACTGATCATAATCCAGGCCGATCAGCGGCGAAGTGGCGGAAAGAAAATCGGGATGAAAAATTACTTTCACCGGATCCTCTTTCGCGTTAAAGAGGTGACACGCCCGCAGTTGCTCTAAAACCGAATCGCGGGCGTCATCCCAGAGGTCATGCGTGACAATGGCGGGTTGCTTCCAGGTGCGCCACGCGTGCAGGCCGCGTTTGAGCCGAACCATGGATTGCTCCGTGATTAGATGGCTGGTATCGGGCATTTTGCCTTGACTGACATCCTGCAGCAGACGGTGTCCGATTTCTTCTGAGACTCTTTCACAGGTGAGTTTGAGTTCATCAAACATGGCCTGACTTTTTAACACATCAATATTGATGGATTTATACGGCGCGCGGGTGATGATGAAAGCGACCACGGTAATCGGAATATTCCCGGATTTCAGCCAGTGATTCAGCCGCGCCAGAGACTCAATAAACAGATTAATGCCCTTGTTGGTGTATTCGTAGCGGCCGGAGGTAAATATATAAATGGTCCGATCCAGATCAAAGGTATAGGATGGGAAAAAGTGGCCGGCAACAAAGGTATGAATGGCTTCCTTATATTGTTTGTGCAGGGTCTGAAATTCATGCAGGGCCGCGAAGCGTTGTATATTCAGCCCGTTAGGCGTAATAACATCGGGTTTCCGGTGCAGAAGCTTTTCCGCCTCCAACGCAGTAACATCGGACACTGTAGTAAATACATCCGCACAACTCGCCGCACCGCGCTCCAGGCAATAACGGGCATAAATAGCATAATGCCCGGCGGCCTGATCCGGGTTAATCGAATCAAGCTTGGAATAGAAATCCGGATTATCCGTGCACAAATACCGCCCCAGCAATGTGGCGTGGGTGGTAAATACCGTGGCCACCGGAAGCTTGAGGAAATTGATACGCATGAGTCCGGGAGCTACCATCCACTCATGGAAATGGGCGATGACGGCGCGTTTCTCCGGCTTAAAGCGGCACAGTTCCTGAAAAAATAAGCCCACCAGCATTCCGAACACGACTACGTTGTTGGTATCTACGTCATTGTCCGGAGCCTCAATGCCGTGGTCTTTCCACAGCGTGTATTTAAACTCACCCATCCGCCCGAACGCCGCCGCAAAATCCAGCAGCAGCACACGCGGCCTCCCATCGATAAGCCAGTGCCCGTAATGCACGCGAATCGACATTTCTTCCAGGCGATGAATGGCCTCTGCGATAGGCCCGCTGGGTTCCGCAGGCTCGAACTCCACGCCGGCGGTATCCGCGTTGTATGGACCGATCATGCAGTAACGATTGCCCCATGATTCCACCATCGTGCCGGCCTTGGTGCGCATGACCGTATAAATGCCGCCAAGCTGCCAGCAGACTTCCCAGGCTATTTCAAACAACAGCGGTTGCGTTGGGTCATCATCGCCAACCGGAGCTATCGCCGCCGGAGTATCCGCCAATGTCGGTTTTCGCACGGGCAATGGGGGCGGTGGAAAATCACGGGCGGTGGTGCGTGGCATCACCGCAGTGGGTTGATCCGGGCGATGATAACTTTGGCCTTCAGGCTGGGTAAAGGAATCGGATGTCGTTGATGGCGGCGCGAAACTGGATTTGTAATTGCCGGCGGTATTACGTTTGCCAATTGCCGCACCTTCAAGGCCTTCGGCGGTTTGGCCTGCAAATTTTGAGGATTCACCCAAAGGGGTGGTCTTGCCGCGTTTGTTTCCGGGTTTATTTCCGCTTCCCATCGCAGGTTCGCCTTTTTTTCAATCTCACATGCCTGACCGTTGATCCCGATTTTACCATAGATGATATAGAACGCGACAGGCGTAAAAAAAACCGCACCTATCAGGCCGAGGGGGCGTTGGCGGTATCCGCGCCGGATGTGTGGCCCATCAGCATTTCAATATCCAGCAGACTCACAAGATAATAATTGTCCCCGCGTTTCTCCAGCACAGCAGTAAGACCATTGGACAGGCCGAAGCGGCGCGGTGCCCCCGCAGCCAGCCCCAAAACATGCCAGAGAACATGCTTCAACACGCCGCCATGCGTGACGGCCATCATATCTTTTCCGTTTTCCGCCTCTGACATGGCATCCAATACGGCCCGCGTGCGGTCCCAAAGCTGCTGGTCGCTTTCGACCCCGGGAACGCCGGTCCAGTCGGCCAGATCGCCATTATTGGTACTGCTGCCGGACAGGTCGGCGAGCAGGGTCCGGACTTCATCCCAGGTTTTTCCCTCAAAGGCACCAAGATTGCGCTCGCGCAATTGCGGGGTGACGGTCATTGGGCAGCTTTGGCGGGCAGCGATAATCTGTGCGGTCTGCAGGGCACGCGGCAGATCACTGGACCAAATGGCGGAAAAATGCCGTTCCGCAAACCACTGCGACAGCATCTCGGCCTGTTGCCGACCCGTTGCATTAAGTTCTGTGGGGGTATGCCCTTGAATGCGGCGTTGGGCATTCCAATCAGTCTGGCCATGGCGAACCAGCCAGAGTCGGGCAGGCGTTTGTTCCGGATGATTCATGGGTCACTATCCTTTTGCAGCGAAACCGTCCGAGGATTGTATCCGCATGGGTATTAAATTGAAGTTTGACGGATAAAAATTTACAGGTATAAACAGCAACACACTGGTTCTTCAATTTCGGCAGGAGCGACATGATGACCACCGCCCAGACATTTATTCAATGCCAATGGTGTACCACCCAAAGTCTATTGGGCACACCTTCGTGCCCCAGTTGTGGTGCACCGCTGGATAGCCGCAACGTGGTCAGCGATTCCGGCTGGACGGCGGCTCCGCGCATACGGGATATGACCCGCATTGAATTTGGCACCAGCACGTGTCAGGTGGAAGGGCACATGGTGCCCGTGGCGGATTTACAACTGGGTGCCGGTGATGCGGTATTTTTTGAACATCATGTCATGTTGTGGAAAGATGATTCAGTACCGCTGGAAAATCTTTCCTTAAGCGGCGGCATAACCCGGTTATTTGCGGGCATGCCCTTCAGCATTTCGATGGCCAAAGGTCCGGGGCATATCGCCTTTTCCCGCGATGCATCCGGAGAACTTGTCGTGCTGCCCATGCACCCGGGAATGGAAATGGACGTGCGCGAACATGCCTTTGTGCTGGCCTCGCATTCGCTGGACTATTCATTTGTGCGGGTCAAAGGATTGGCAAATATATTTTTCGGCGGGGAAGGCATGTTCATGGACCGCTTTGTCACCCGCGCCGCACGCGGCCTGTTGATGCTGCACGGCTACGGCAATGTTTTTCAACGCATGCTTAAACCGGGCGAAAGCATTCTAATTGAGCCGGGGGGATTTTTGTACAAAGATTCTTCCGTAGCCATGGATGTGGAATTTCAGAAAATCGGCGGTTCTTTCCTGGGTGGAAAAGCCATGGCGCTGGCGCGGGTGCGCGGTCCGGGGCGCGTGGGAATTCAGTCCATGTATCATCACCATCATCAGGATCGGAAGTAAGGGTTAAAAAATGGATCAGCCTCAGACCACCTCTGCCACCGCCCGCTGCCAATGGTGTGGTAATACGTTTGCCGCCGTTGCACCATTAACCAATTGCCCGCGCTGCGGGGCACCCCTGCGTGTTGCGGCGCGGCGTGATGATGCGGGATGGACGGAATTGCCGCCGGTAGCCGATATGGCGCGTATACAGTTGGGGGCCGGTTCGGTGCAAATTGAAGGTCATTGTGTGCCGGTGGCGGATTTTAACCTGGCGGCAG
Organism: Planctomycetota bacterium; assembly: GCA_021809365.1. Next base: position 11,211 of record JAKBAC010000076.1, read on the forward strand.
GCCACCATATTTATTTTTCGCATCATTATCTTTTGTGGCGGGATGATCAGGTGCTCATGGGACAGATGTCGCTGCGCCAGGGCCTGACCCGCCTGTTTGCCGGCCTGCCCGTATTCATGCTCGAAGCCCATGGCCCCGGACGCCTGGCATTATCCCGGGATGAGCCGGGGGAGACCGTGGCGGTTCCGCTGAACCCCGGTCAGGGGGTTCATGTGCTGGAGCATAAATTTCTGGCCGCTACCGGGCCGGTGAGTTATGACTGGACCGACCTTGGTATTTTTTTCCTGGTGCGCAAAGGCAATAATTCCGATGAACAGGAATATGTATATCCTATCGGAAGGTATATAGATGTATTCCGCTGCGACAAGCAGCCCGGCCTGTTGCTGCTGCACTGTGCAGGAAATTGCTTTCAGCGGACCTTGGCACCGGGTGAAACGCTTCTCGTAAAACCGCGATCGTTGATTTATTCCGATGTTTCGGTCCATCTTGGACTGCATTTTGAATATCCCCGCCACGCCGGAATGCTGCGACGCCGGCATATATGGCTGCGGCTAAGAGGCCCGGGCCGCGTGGCCATACAGTCCTGCTATGAGGGTATTGAAATGGAAAACAGCCCCAATATCCTTGAACCCTTCGGCTCAACATCCCGCGCCTGGTAAAGCAACGCGCTACCGCGCGGTGCAATGGCAGTCCCTTTGCCACTCGTGGCTTCAACCTGGACAAAAATCAGAATAAAAATGGGAACGTGGGATCGACTGAAGGCAGTCGCATAAGTCTCGAGATTACGTGAGGCCTTGGTTACTCGCCCTGAAATTCGTCGCCCCGCCCAAGGTCGGGCTACCGACGGCACCGGACTGAACATGCTTATGGCTGCTTCCTTCCGGACCTGACCAGGTTCACAGTCAACCCGTGCATCGGGCCCGACCATGGCCGGGGCGCACGCGCGAATCAGCATGATAACACGCCTCTCCAAATCTGGCCAACGGCACACAACGGCACACAACCTTCACCGATGCCCTTCTCTCAAACTTTCAGACCCGCCAGTACGGCCGCGCCCGCCACCCCCACAAAGGCACCGGCTCCGCCGGCGGTGACAACGCCCCCCATTAGTATCCCGCAACCATTTACAGAGCGTGCCCGGACCCCGTACTGCTGGCGGACTGTGGAACCTGGAACCCGGAATTCAGCATCTGGCATCTCGCATTCTGCGAGAGCAAAGCGCTTCCGAACTCTTCCAACCCCTGACCCCGCGTTCTGAATCCGAAGCCTGAAATCCAGCATTTAGCACCCCGCATCGAGCAGTCTTTGGAAGCGGGGCGTGGCAATAAATCCGGGCGGCCCACTGGGGTGTAAGTTTCTAGCATGAACCATTTTCTTAGCGTCGGCATTTATGCCGTGGATTTTGCCGCTTGCCCGAAAATATTGTCACGCCCTGGAAGCGCTGGCGCTCCAGCTTTATTTGGCACCCCGCGGTTGGAGGGGTACAATTCAGGTACCAAAGCAAGGTTGGCCGTTTCCACGCGGGTTATGGGTGCACTGAAGGGAAAATTTTACCACAACGGCACACCGCCGCGGTTACGGGGGGCCAGGGGTGGACGAGTATTCAGGAGTTGGGAGTTAGGAGTTGGAAGGCTTTGGAAGCGCTGCGCGGCGTTGCTGCTGATTGAATAATGAGTAATGAATAAAATCGGGGGAGCGATTTGGCAGCGATGTCACTCCTTAATGCTAAATGCGAGATGCCAGATGCTGAACACCTGGCCACAGCTGGAAAAAATCTGTGGATCGTTTTCCCATCCCTGTCGGCCGTCCTCTCTTTACCTCCGCTACTTCTATGGTGAATCAAACCCTCGAATCGGAACCTCGACCGTCTGCTACACCATGGCGGCGGATTTGCGCAACAGCCATTCGCTGGTCAGCAGAGCCATAAACAGCAGCATGAACAGAACGTGGAGCCAGAATGTGGACGCACGGTGCGGGTGGGCGAAAAGACTGTTGCTTTCCGGAATTTTAATAACCTGTTTTACCGGCGGCATATACCGTGCCAGAATATCGGCAAAGGGGCCGGGCAGTGCAATGCCGCCACCGGCGCGGGCAATTTGCCGCATGGCTGCCGGGTCGCTGGTGGTGTTGACCATTTCAAAATTGCCGGCGGATTTCACACGGATGTTTAACGAACGGACCGTTGCCGTGGGGTCATCCAGCATGCGCCGGTTGACGCCTGACCCCTTAAGGGTAATGCGGTAGTGCCCCGGCGGCAGGCCGGTAATCCTGCCGCTGTAATATCCCGGCACGCCGATTTGCGGCACCATGGTAGCAGAAAAAACTTCCGGCCTGCCTGTCCCTGAATTGCCCGCGGACTTAGAAGCGGCTATCGCGGTCGCCACCGCTTGAAAATGTACCCTGGCTTCCGGCAGCAATTGATCATCCAGAACGCGTGCCTGCACCAGAACTTTTCTTCCCTGATTATAACTGGAATGATTGGTGCCGAAGCGAACGAATTTGCCACCCGCCGGCAATTGTGATCCCGAAGCCCAGCGCAGCAGTTGCCCAAGAAATACATCTTCGACGTTGTAACCATGGACATAGCGCAGTCGCCACAACTGATTGCTGGCCAGATACATGACTCTTCCTGATCCCATGGACATGGTGGTCAGCAATGCACTGCGGCGGGCCGCTTGAAAGGCCTGCACGCCTCCGGCGTTGTCGGAAGTTCCATGTCCGCCACCGGAAATAACCCACAAGACGCGCGCATCAGCGCGGGCGTGCGTATACGCGCTGTGCCAGTACCAGCGCGGCATGGATTGCCAGATGGTGCTGTCGCTGCGTTGATCCACACCCAGTTGTGAAAGACTGGATTGTGCCCCCTGGACAGTTAATGCCGGCAAAAAGCCATGGTCATTCTGCTGCCGCAGCAGTGCCGCCGGCCACACGGCGTTGAATTTAATCGGGAAAAGTTTGCCCAGCGGTTGATTGCCCCAGTCCCGGGGCATGAATTGCTGCCCGGCCATGATGACCAATGCTGCGCCTTTGGTTTGCACGGCATACGTGATGCCTTGCTGGGCTTCCGGCGACAGCGTATGGCCGGGAATATCACCGAGGATAATAACGTCAAAGGCCTCCCATGCCTTGCGTCCTGTCGGCAATTGCTGGGCCAGATAGCTGGGATTTGTGGGCGATGCGACTACCGGCGGCGGGGGGGCAACACCTGTAATGGCGGCCGGATGCAACAGTACGGCCTGCAAATGCACGCGATGGCTGCGAGAAAAATAATTCACTAAATATTGATAATTCCATCCCGGCTGGCCGTCAATTAGAAGCACTTGCAATTTATCCCGCCGCACGGTCACACGAAAGCTGCGGGCAACACTGGTTCGCATAGTCGCGGTCGGCAGAACTTTCAGCGTGTAGGCGTAGACACCTGGTCCGGGGGGCAGATTCTTGAACTGCGTGGATTTATACGCATCAGACCGATGCGTCAGAATCACCTTGCGCGCCTGCACATGTCCATGGCGCAACAATTCCACCGTGACCGGTTTACCGGCCAATGAACGCAGATGGATAACGGCCGTTGCTTTCAGATATTGATGTTTATATATCCATTGTGGTGCATGAATGGAATCAATGGATGCCCCGGCCGCCGCATGGTCCGATCCGATACACAATGTATAGACCGACACATGATGGATCGCCAGAAGCCGGGCGACTTCAGACGGATTTGATCCGACATTTTGCCGGCCATCGGAAATCAGCAGAATATCCGCACGGCGTGAACGTTCAATATGTGACGCGGCGGTCAATAACGCCTGACTGATATTGGTGCTGTTGCCGGTGGGGTTAAGATTATGTTGCACAACGGCGTTGGTATGGCCGTAACTCGGAAACTCTGCCGTATAGGCTTTGCCGGCAAAGCTGACCAGATGTACATCGTCCTGCCGCAGCAGATCAGCAATCGCCGGTTTTCCGGCGTTATTGTGTTGCGTAATAATAGCCGCCGCCAATTGCGCTCGTGTCAGTTTCAGCACATGCCGCAGTTGGGCCTGAAGCGTTACATTGGTCTGATGGGCCGCCAGATAGGCCTGATCGGCACTTCGTGCAGTCTGTTGCAAAACCCGCAGGGCCGTGCGCAGTTGAATCTTTACCGCCGCGTAGGCATCGGCGGCGGGCAACGCAGTGCCGGTGCCTGTATCGCCAGTCTGCGAAACATGCCGGACTTTTCGGGCAATGTGTCGTAACTGATCGGTTACTTCAGAAGCGGACGCATGGCGTGATAATTGGTAAATCAGGGAATGCAGGCTCCTGTTCCATGTTTGCAGCGCGGCGATACTTTTGCGATTTTGCCGTTGTGCCTGCACGCGTGAAGCCGCGCTGAATCGGCTTTCCCGGTCTTTGACCATTCGCAATTGCTGTGCCAGAGCGCTAAGCTGCGCCAACCCGCGGTCCAGCGCATCGCTGTACCCCGGCACGCGGCCCAGTGCGCAGGCCCAACGCAACGCGTACACGGGCCCCGCCTGCCGGTCCC
>JAKBAC010000077.1 GCA_021809365.1 Planctomycetota bacterium
TGCTTTGTCGCTCGTCGTCAACGTATGTATCCATACGTAATCCTCCTCGCTTCGCGCCCACAACCCCTTGGCCCTCCGTCAACCCGTAATTACGGGTGGAACAGGGCACCAGGTAACTTGGGTACTCCGGCGGTGGCGCTGCGGTTGCCAGACCGGCTGGCACGGTAAGATGTTTAAGAATGAGGCTTTGTAAGTGAATATCCCGCTGAATCATCTGTGCCCGGAAATCATCATGATCCTCGCGGCATGTCTTGTCGCGCTGGTGGGTGTGGCGCGGTCCGATGCCGTGCGCCGCAGTGCCCAGTGGATTTCGTTGATCAGCCTGCTCCTGGCCTTCATTGCCGGATGGCGCATCGGCATTGTCGATGCCGGGCCGGCCTGGCCGCTGGCCGGCTTTTGCACCTATGACACACTCCTGACATCCGGTGTCGGAATTTTGCTGGTGCTGCTATCCTGGGACATGCCGTTTGCCATGGACCCGGCCCGTGCCGATCAAACTTTTCGCGGTGAATATTTTGCCATGATGCTGGTATCCCTGGCCGGTGTCAGCATGATGGCCAAAGTCGATAATTTAATCTGGCTGTTTATCGCGCTGGAACTTGTTTCCATTCCCACATACATCATGGTCGCCACTGGCCGCGGAAACCCGGACTCACAGGAAGCCGGTATCAAATACTTTTTTCTTGGCTCGCTGGCCGCCGCCATTTATCTTTTCGGATTCAGTTATCTCTACGGCTTTTCCGGCAGCACGGACTTTACCAAAATTGCGGCCACTTTTGCCGCAACGCCGCAATTGCCCTATATCGCCATCATTGGTCTGCTGCTGGTGGTCATCGGCATCGCCTATAAAATTGCCGCCGTTCCGTTGCATTATTACGCTCCTGATGTATATCAGGGGGCCGCAACGCCGGTGACGGCATTTCTGTCATTTGCTCCTAAGGCCGCGGGATTTATCGCACTGGTGCTCGTATTTAACCTCACGGGCTGGAAACTCTCCCACGGTGCCGCGCGGGCGGTGCCCGATCTGCTGATGGTCATGGCCGTGTTAAGTATGACCATCGGCAATGTCCTGGCCCTCCTGCAACGCAATATCAAACGGATGCTGGCGTACAGTTCCATTTCCCATACCGGTTATATGCTGGTCGGCCTGGCGGTCGGACCGTTGTTGATCAGCCGCAGCATGACCAACGGCATCAGCGCCATGCTGTTTTACCTTGGCGCCTACAGCGTGATGACCGTGGGCGCGTTTGCCGTGCTGGTTTATCTGCAGGGCAAACTGGATGCCGCGGAAGAGATTGATGATATTGCCGGTGTGGCATCCCGGCATCCGCTGGCCGCCGCCTGTATGGCGGTGTGCATGTTAAGCCTCATTGGCATGCCGTTTACCGTGGGTTTCCTCGGGAAATTGTTTATCGTACAGGCCGCGTTCTCCAGTGGCCATGGGATATTGGCCGTCATCGTGATGATCAATGCCGCCATTGCGGCGGCGTATTATCTGGGCGTTATCACAGCCATGTATCTGCGTGAACCGTGGGCACCCTTTACCATCCGCCGGCCCGGTGCCATCCAATTTTCCGCCGCGCTGGCCGCCGCTCTTGTCATCATTTTCGGCGTGTTCCCATCTCTGCTGATGCGTATGTCCAATTACTCCGGTAATGAAGTCACCAAGATGGTGGTATTGCATCAAGGAAAATCTGCAGCTTTAAGCAGAACGGCTTTTGCACACACCGCTCATAGTACCCCTGGCATTCGCATCGCCGCGCGCGTTCACTGATTGAAATCGGTTCAAATGCAACCACTATCAACAGGCAACGCAAGCGGTGCCCGCGTCACATGCAACGTGGTGTAGGGTGCGTGACAATAGAAGTCAAGAAGTATCGTGTGTCGATGATATATTCCGAGGGGTGGGGATCGAACCCACGACCAAGGGATTATGAGTCCCCGGCTCTAACCGCTGAGCTACCCTCGGGTTTCGGCGGGCGGCCTGTCATGGGCAGCCGGGCCATTTCAATACCATTGTTTGTATCCGCCCCGGCGTTTTGATGCAACTGATTTATTGCAAACCCAGGCATCACGCCCGGAATTATTGCCACGCTCGCGCGGCCGGCGCGTAGTCCGGAAGTTTGACGTTCCGGATCAACATCGGAATAATGGCACGCTCAATGGGCGGCTGTTGCGCTTGATATTGAGGCATACATGATTCCAATTGGAACTGATGCGCCGCGACGGCGTACGCCATGGATGAATTGGTTCATCATCGCGTTTTGCTTTCTGATTTATTTTATTTCCCACCCGAACAATCCCGGAATTTATCCCCTCGGTGTTAAGCCGGGCTGGGGCAGGTTCCTGCTGTGGCGGGAGCATGTACATCTGTATCAATTTGTCACGTATTTATTTCTCCATGCCAATATCCTGCACATACTTGGAAATATGCTTTTTTTATGGGTGTTCGGTGACACCGTCAATGAACGGCTGGGACATATTCCGTATCTGCTGTTCTTTCTGGCGGGAGGCATCTTTGCCGGGGTCGGGCAGGTATTAACTTCCGCAGCGCCCACGCTGGGGGCGTCGGGAGCGATTGCGGCGGTGGCGGGAATGTTTTTGGTTCTGGCTCCCTTGAGCAACATTCGCGTCTGGTTTTTCTTTTTTATATTTAATGTGCCGAGTTTGCTTTTCGTGCTTTTTGAAATCATCACCTTTGATCTGGCCGGAGAAATATTTCCCGGGCGCAATGATGATGTGGCGCATTTTGCGCATCTCACGGGCTACACCGTCGGTTTTGGCGTGGGAATCATGCTGCTGGCGCTGCGGATGGTGCCGCGGGATCATTATGATCTATTGTCTTTGATTAAGCGATGGCGGCAGCGCCACGCGTACCGGTCCATGGTGGCGGCGGGATTTAATCCCTTCGCCATAACACCCGATGGCAAAAATGTCGTTCAACCGGATGGGCCGATGCCGGTGCGTTCAGACTCGCCGGATTTCATGCGTTGTCAGGAGTTGCGGAATCGGATCATCGAATTGCGGCGTGACCATCTGCTGGCGGACGCGGCCAATGTTTATCTGGAACTGAAAAAAATCGATGCGGCACAGGTGCTGGCGAGGGAAATCCAATTGGATATTGCGAATCAATTGATGTCGGTCGGACGCCATGCCGCCGCGGCCGCGGCGTATGAGGATTATCTGAAATACTATGGCTCAGGCGGCAATAGCGATCAGGTGCAGTTGGTGCTGGCCTTGATTTACACGCGGTATTTCATCAATCGTCACCGCGCGATGGAATTGCTGCAAAAAGTATTGCCAAAGCTCCATGACCCGGCCCAGCGCCAAATGGCCCAGAGGGAATTGACGGCCCTGCAATCGTCCGGCGGTGTGCCTGGAGCGTGAGAATCGGCCGCGGTTATTTGCTCAATTCGTTGCGGTTTTCAGCAATTGCGGTCAGCAAGGTATCCACCATACCGGGAATATTGTGCTCCGGGGCTTCAGCCGTGGGAGGCCAGTCCAGTTCACGAAGCGCTTTGGAGGTCATTGGCCCGATGGAAATCCGCCGGCACTTCCGCACCGCCTGCCGCAAATCTTCCGGCAACATGGCATGGAGATTTTTGGCGGTTGATGCGCTGGTAAAGGTGATCCAGCTAATTTTGCCGGCGCGTAACGCGGCGGTTGCCTCCGTCGGCAAGGCATCAGGAATGCGCGACTGGTAAACCGCTACATCGTTTACTTCCGCACCGGCTTGTTGCAGCATGGTTACCAGGGCCGGTCGCGCCACTTGGGCGCGCAGCAGCAAAAAGCGCTTGCCGCTTAGATTCCCGACGGTATTCGCGGGGGCATCAACATCGCCATCGGCGTCGGCCCCGAATATTTGAATCAATTCCTCGGCCAGTTCCTCACCGATGGAAGCATCGGCAATCACATCGGGTGAAATGCCTATCTCCCGCAACGCTTCGGCGGTGGATGGGCCGATGGCTGCGACGGCGGCGGAAAAATCGCGGCCATCGAGATTCTGTATTTGCATCATTTCCCATGTGGCCCGCACACCATTGGCGCTGGTAAATACCACACAGTCATAGTCGCCCATTTCGCTGATTGCCTGATATGCCGCATGGGAATCGGTCGGATTGACAATTTCAATGGTCGGTGATTCGATCACCCTGGCTCCCAGCAATTCCAGACGTCGCCCCAGTTCACTGGCTTGTTGTCGCGTGCGTGTTACCAGCACAGTCTGTCCGAACAATGGGCGGTTTTCAAACCAATTCAACTGCTTACGCGCCGATACCACATGGCCGATGATGGTGATGGCCGGGGCATGGATATTGGCCTCGCGTGCGATCGTGGCAATGTTCTCCAGGGTTCCGACGACCGTTTGCTGTTCGGGGTGCGTGGCCATGCGCACTACCGCGGCGGGGGTTTTCGCATCCATGCCGCCCGCGATCAGGCGGTGCGTAATTTCCGGCAAGGCTTTGACACCCATATAGAAAACCAGCGTGCCGCCCAGCTTCGCAAGCGCGTGGTAATCCACGCCGGCTGTTTCTTCTTGAGTTTCCGCGTCCGATGTTTTGCCGGTGCCCATGTCGCGCTGATGCCCGGTGATAAACGTAACCGTACTGGCACAATCACGGTGCGTGACGGGTATGCCGGCATACGCCGGCCCCGCTATTCCGGCGGTGATTCCGGGAATGACCGTGAACCCAATGTCCGCGTCAGCCAAAAACTGCCCTTCCTCTCCGCCCCGTCCAAATACGTACGGATCGCCACCTTTCAACCGTACCACACAACGGCCGGCCCGATTGGGATCAGCCATCAGCTCCCTGCACTTCTCCACCAGCAGTGCATTGATCTGATCCTGGGTAAGAGTATGCTCGCTGGCGCGTTTTCCCACATAAATAAGTTCCGCGTCCGGTGCGCAATGGGTCAACAATTGCGGATTGGCCAGGGCGTCATAAATTACCACGGCTGCCCGGGCCAGGGCGGTGGCACCAGCCAGTGTGATAAGTTCCGGATCCCCGGGACCCGCACCAACCAGAGCGGCGACTGGATCAGTCAGGCCGCGGTTGGAGGTCTTGGTGGGACTTTTTTCCATCGAGGTACTCCGATTATTTAATGACGAAGCTCTGGCCGGGATTCAGAATTACAGGTGTGATATGTTTTGCGGACAAGGCTCGTCCGAAGGCCGAGGCGTCTTGGCGGATCGGCGGAAAGGTATTGTAATGTATTGGCAGTACATGGGATGCTTTGAGCATTTCAGACGCCAGCACGGCATGGTCCGGCCCCATGGTGAAGTTGTCACCGATGGGCAAACATGCCAGATCAATGTTCCATAATTTTCCAAAGAGCGCCATATCACCAAAGAGGGCGGTATCACCAGCGAAATAAATTGTTTTTCCCGCAATCTGGATGATCCATCCGCCTGGTGCTCCACCCGGAGTGCCGTCCGGAAAGGTGCTGGTATGAAAAGCCTGCACCAGATTGGCCCGGCCAAATGGAAATGCGGCTCCACCCCCGGTATTCATGCCGATGGCTTTAAGCCCCTTTTTTTCATAATAAGCGGCCATTTCATAATTCGCCACGATGGTGGCACCCGTGCGTCTGGCGATGCGTTCGGCATCATCAACATGGTCAAAATGGGCGTGGCTGAGGAAAATAAATTGCGGATCGACCACGGTGGACTTGCAATCCGCTATTGGGTTGCTGTCATAAAATGGATCCAATTGAATTTTGTGCGCGTCGGCATGAATTTCCACATTGGAATGTCCATGGTAAATGATCGTTATTGCCATTGTGGCCTCCTGTTTATTATTCGCAGCGCCGCGTTCATACCTCATCAATAATTATAACGTAAAAGGCACAGCAGTCAGCGTTGTGAGTTGCGGAGTGAAGCCAAAAGGGTGTGGCAATAAATCCGGGTAGGTGCCGGGCCTTGCGAGTTTCCGGGACAGCCCCCACCCTTAGCGCCGGCATGTGTGCCGTCGATTTCGCCGTTCACCCGGAAGTATTGCCACGCCGCAGCGGCAGTGCCCCCGTTGCTCGTTGCTCGTTGCCGAATTTGCTCTACTGTTCACCTGTTCTACTCACACCTGCTCTAATCGGGCCGCGGCCCGATTCGCTCTACTGTTCAACTCTCTCCTGACCCCTGCTCTGCGGCAACAGCCGCCGCCGCGTGTGCTTGCACCGCGCGTTTTCCGCGGAAGTCGTCGGTGTTGAGAAAGTAGAAAGTAGACCGCAGGGTTGCCTCACCGTGCGACAGCATCACTTTAGTTCCAGCCCTATTTGCTCTACTATCTACTCTCTCCAAACTCCTGCTCTGCGGCGGCCGCCGCCACGGGTGCCAGGATTTATTGCATCGCAAACACGATACCCCGGAGCACCGTCATGGTAATGCGGTGCCGCTGGTCCGCGCGGGGGCTGACGGCACGGTTATCACCACGGTGCTCGGGGGAGAGACTATTGCGTTATCCGTAACCCGCATAAAGTGTCACAGGCCCCACGGAAAAATTTATTTTTCTTTTATTTTTTTGTGTTGACACTCCCTGCCAACGGCGGTATAAAACAGAGATATGGCGTTGAGATTGAGTCTCAAGTACGTAGTTGAGACTTATTCTCTATGTTGGACAAGGTGTTGACGATGATTCAGTCTGATTTTCAAGAAATAGAAGGCACGATACCTGCCGGGCTGAAGCTTCCCCGCACCTCCAGCTTTCGCATTGTATGGAGGTCGGCGATTATCTCCATATTGGTGCTGCTGCTGGGCATCTTGGTCTGGCAGGGGATCGCCTCCAGTGGTAATCCGCCTGATCCCAATGATCCCGCATCAAAAAATATCAGCCATGTAGCCGTGATGGTCAACGCGGGAATCCTGGTATTCCGCGAGGGACTTGAAGCGATTCTGGTGCTGGCCGCCCTTACCTCAAGTCTGGCCCGTACGGATCGCAATTATTGGAAGCCTGTGGCCATTGGATCAAGCATCTCCTTTCTGGCCACGGTTGTGACATATTTTGTGGTGGTGGCCATTCTCGCCGATATCAACGCCAACAACAGCGCCAACATGCTCAATGTACAAGCCGGTACGGGTTTGCTGGCCGTGATCGTGCTGATGGTGATTATGAACTGGTTTTTTCACAAAATTTATTGGACCGGCTGGATTGGTCATCACAATAAGCGCCGAAAAAATCTGCTGACAACCGACGGCAACACAAAATCGGCTGTGTACTGGGGATTGATGACCATCGGATTCACCTCGGTTTATCGCGAGGGTTTTGAGGTGGTGATCATGCTGCAATCGTGGCGCTTGCTCGCGGGGCAAAGTGTGGTGTTGGCCGGTGCCGGCATCGGGTTGGCACTGACATTGATGGTGGCGGTGATCACCTTCGCGGGGCATTACAAATTGCCGTATCGGAAGATGCTGATTCTCACCGGCGTGATGATTGGCGCGGTTTTGCTGGTGATGGTGGGGGAGAATGTGCAGGAGGCTCAACAGGCCAATTGGATTTCCACGCACAATCTCCCAATCAATTTTCCCGGCTGGGTTGAAAACTGGTTCGCCACGTTTCCAAATTGGGAGGGCTTGATATGTCAGGCATTGGCGTTGCTGTTTGTCGCCGGCTCCTATTTTGGTGCCCAGTATTTCCGCGTCTGGCGACCCGCACGCCTGGCGCGGGCGGCAAGTAACTAATGTCAGGCGAAACGCAATACGCTGATGGTCTGGCCGAAAACACATCTGCCAAGGACCAACGGATTAATTCTCTGATCCTCACCTTATGAGGGATATCCCAATGTCTATTTGCACACATGCCGCCATGCACAAGCGCCAGGTCTGTCGCCGAGCCATGGCACTGGCCGCGTCCTTGTCGATTGCAACTTGCTTATTTGGAAAAATCCACGGTGTATGCGCCGATAATTGTAATTGCCCGCCCACCTCGTCGGCAGCAGCGGGGTCTGCTCCGACGTCGCTGCCGGCCACAGTGCCGGGCACGGGCAGCACCGCTTCGGCTTCTGATTATTCCGGTGATCTGACTGGCGATTGGTTTGGGCTGCGGTCACAGCTGAAGCAATCCGGAATTACCTTTGGCGGATCGCTGCTTGTGGATGGCACAACCGATCTATCCGGCGGGATGGAGACTCGCGAAGCGGCTTTTCGCACCCAACTGACCTTGGATGTTAGCTTTGACCTGAACAAATTGGTCAGTCTTCCCGGCGGAACTGTGTATGCCTCATATATGGGACTGTGGGGACACAATGGAACTACCGCCCCGGTAGGCTCGTTACAGCTGTATGATACGATTGTTAATCCACGTACCAGCACCCTCGACGAGTTGTATTACGACCAGAAAGTGGGCACACTCCTGCAGTTTCGGGTCGGCCGACAGGACGAAAGCGATTTTTTTGCCCAGCCACCCGACGCGCAGCCCTTCATCAATGACAGCGCCACCGAATTTCCCACACTCATCAACCCGCCTACCTTTCCGGATACGGCTCCGGGATTCGTCGCCGTCGTTGGCCCAAGCAGCCCGCTGACCTTCAAATTTGGCGCTTACTATTTTGCCCGGTTCCGCCCATCCACACTTGATCAAGCCCTTAATACTCTGGAGCCAACGGGTATTCCACAGGGGGCCTTTCTGATAGCCGAGGGAGATTATTCGTGGCAGCTCGGCGGGAATCGCCCCGGGGTCGTGGCGGTGGGAGGAAACTGGTTCGCCAGCAAACTTCCGGCACTCGGTGGGGCAGTGCAGTCCGGCGGAGGGAGCGTATACACATATTTAGACCAGACGCTTTGGAGCGATACCGCCAGTCAGAATATCGCGGCCTTTGGAACACTCATGGCTGCGGACAAGCGCGTGAGCACGATTGATTTTGCATCTCAGGCTGGGGTTGTTGGCACTGGCCTTATACCAACACGGCCAAATGATCAACTCGGCCTTGGCTATGATTGGGCACATATCAGCTCGGAAGCAAATCTTCCCAAGCCTTACGAATTGGCAATTGAAGGCTTTTACTTAGTTAATTTAGGCCACGGCATCAACGTCCAGCCCGACCTGCAATACTACGTCAACACTGGCGGCGGCGTGTATCCTGATGCTCTGGTAGCGACGATACGGCTGAGTCTGGCGTTTTAGGGTGGCCCATTTGTTATGCAGCGAGCGATCCCTGCTGACACGATGAATTAGAAAAAATTTATAATGTCCGTGACAGAGCGTGCGGACTATTTGGAGATCTGCGTCATGCTAAGGCAACCGCGTATCAGAGCTGCAGTACCACAGGAGCTTCGCTCGGTTGGTTCTGTGCTGATCGCGGCTGCCGCGTTGGTCATAGGAGTTAGCGATGTTGCCGGTGCCCAAAGTATTCCGGTTTCACCGTCAACCGTGGGCTGGCCTGCCGCCAAGCCCGTGGTTACGGCGGACACGCCGCAGGTCGCCACCATACAAATGCTGTCGGCGGGCAGTGCGCAAAGTCCCGCACCGATGGCCGCGCCGATGACCTCAATCCCGCCGGCCCGGCCCGCCCCCGGCTCATTCGCTCAGTTTGCCCATGATCTGCTGACCCGCGATACGTTGACTGGTGATTGGTGGGGCCTGCGCGGTGATATGGATTCATACGGCATCACCCCCACTATTTCACTGCTGCAGGCCGCGAGTGAAAATTTCTCCGGCGGCATCCGTACCAACCGCATCGACTGGCGCTATCGGCTGGATGTGTCATTGACCTTGGACACCAACAAACTCTTCGGATGGAAAGGGGGCACCGCATTTGTTGATTTCATGGCCCATGGTGGTCAAAACCCGGCCAATGATCTGGTGGGCGAGCTGCAAGCCATCAGCGCTATTGATCAAGACCCCGCTACGCGCCTGGATCAGATTTGGTATCGCCAGAATTTATTGGATGGCAACCTCTGGTTTAAGCTCGGCCGTATTGATACCACGTATGACTTTGACAACATCCGCGATGCCCAAGCCTTCCTGAATGGTTCATTTGGCTTTTCACCATCCATATTTGTTTTTCCCAGTTATCCATTTTCGGCATGGGGTGGCGAAGTGTCGTGGCAACCCGTGTCGGCCTTGACCCTGCATGGCGGGCTGTTTGACGGCAATACTGAAAATACCGTGCCGGATGTGGCTTCCACAAATCCCAACGCAGTTGAAAATCCCGATGGTATTCTGGCGCTGGTGGAAGAAAGCCTGAACTGGCGGATCAGCGCTCATCATCTCAGCGGAACTTTTACGTTAGGCCAATGGTATCACACCGGAACCTTTCAACGTTATTCCGGATCAAGTGCGCAGGGTGCCGAGGGTTTTTATGCGTATCTGGATCAGACGCTCTGGACATTTGCGCATGCGAAAGGTCAGACCGCCTCACGAATCGGAACATTTGTGCAATACGCCTGGGCCAATGACCAACTGACGGAAATTGATCAAAATATCAGCGGCGGTTTGCGTTGGCGCGGCCCCATTCCAGGCCGCACCGATGACAACACCGGCGTTGCCGCAACGTGGGCGCACCTCAGCCCCTACGCCCAGACACCGTACAGTTATGAACTGGCCATCGAAGGGTTTTATACCGCTCAGATCACGCCTTGGCTAAGCATCCAGCCGGATTTGCAATACATCATCCATCCCGGCGGCGCTTACCAAAATGCACTGGTGGCAACCGTGCAGGTGGGCATACAGTTTTAGTAACCCGCCAACTGCGGTGCCTGGAAATATCGCCACGCCCCCAAATACAACATAAACACAACATAAACAAGCCGGCTTTTCTTTCGTGGGATGATTGCGTATAATTCAGGCGTGTAGTGCAAGATTAAGGAGTGCATAGAACATGGCGATTGCATTGACCGAAACGGCGGCAAAAGAAATTAAGAATATCATTAAGGATCAGGGGCTATCCGAGCAGGCGGCTTTGCGCGTCGGCGTAAAGGGTGGAGGTTGCTCTGGCTTTAGCTATGTGCTTGATCTGACTGAAGATGCGTCCGAAACTGATGAAGTCATGGAATCCCATGGCATTAAAGTACTCGCGGATCGAAAGAGCTATCTTTACCTTAATGGTACGGAAATCGACTTTAAGGATGAGGTCATGGGCCGGGGATTCGTATTTAAGAATCCTAATGCCACTCATACCTGTGGCTGCGGGTCGTCATTCAGCGCTTAAAACCACAGCGGGCCTCTTGATGGGATCAATGAGATCACGCCGCGCTACAGTTGGAACTTGTTACCGCGAACTTTCGCGTATCAGGCAATTTCTGGTTATACTTCTTAGCCGGTAGACATTTTGTTTGGCGAAAGGGTTCCATTATGTGTCCAACTTGGCCGAGTCGATGGGGAATTCGAAGTTTCATATTTGCCGCAGTAGCGCTGATTGCGGCAACAGGGACATTGTGCCTGACGGGCTGCGGTGCTGTAACCAACAATCCGTTTGCATCCAGAAAGCCAATGGTGGTAACGCCATATCCCTCCGATCTGACGATTATCATTGACCGCAATACTGACACGTATTTCAGCCGCCAGCATGTGCATCAGGTTATTTCCGCCGCGGACATGATGAGCCGCACGACATATACGACGTTTGCGGATTATCACAATCATGTTGCGTCGCGGGATCATATTGATACGCCGCTGACACATGATCAGCTTCAGGCCATGTGGAATGCGATCTGTCGGCATCATCTCCTGCACAATGCGTTTACCTGGCGGTATTGGAACAGCCCGGTGGATTATTATCAGCGCAATGCGATGACCCTGCAGATTCGCGCCAACGGCAAGGCTGAGGTTTATCATCAGTACGATCACTGGGATAACAACAAACTTGATCTGATTTTATTGTGTGAATCAGTGGATTTGCCCATCGGGCAGGATGTCAAGCCCGAGTTGCCTCCGGCGGCGACCCATCCGGCCACAAGGCCCATGATGATGCACGCGACCACACAGCCGGCAACGTCCAAACCGTCTGATAACAATATGATGACAATGCCCATGGCCGGCGGAAAGCCCGCCGGAAAGTGATGCTCCACATGCCCTTCACGCCCGCGGGCGTGGTATAATATAGAATGTGACATGCAGGAGTTTCAACATGGGTATGATGGAAGCATTCAAGCGGGCGATGGGGGGACATCAACCGACCATTGTGGACTATCAGGCGTGGGGCGCAATGAAAAACATGGATGCGGATTCCCAGAATCCGGATGTGCTTTCGCGCGTAGGCCCGGCCATTCCGGAGCCTAATAACTATAAACTTCAGCAGAGCTATGATTCCCTATTGGAAACGGTGCAGGAACTGCGCGGCTTGCTGGATGGACAAGTGCGGCGGCAGGAGGAGCTTCTGCACCGCCTCAGTGCCATGCCCCAAGCGGTGGAAACTTTGCCGCAAACCAGCCGCATGCAATCGGAAATGCTGGATGTCATCACGGATCGCCTGGCCATGCATGCCCAGCAACAGAAAAAAATCAATGAAACCTTGGGCGGCATTTCCGGCGGAAAGGATTCCACCGAGTCCATCCGCCGATTACGCGAACAAATTGAAACCGGCAATGAAATTGACCGGCAGTTGGTGGAATCGTTCAATCGCTTTTCCATGATGATTGACCGGTTGCAAAGCGCCAATGCCCATGCCGTGGACTGCCTGGAGCAGGTTCGCCACACCTATGCCGCTTCGGCGATGCAGGTGCAGGACTGGATTGAAAAATCCAAAAACCGCAATACCTGGATGGTCAATAGCGCATTTGTCATGGCCCTGGTGTCACTGATCACCATGCTGCTGCTGCTGGCCTATCGCAAGTAAATCCTTCTCCAAAATGCCCACGCCCGCCGTCGCGGCATTGCCAGTGCAAAAGCGCGGTGCAAGCACGCGCGGCTAAAACACGACACCCACGCCCATACCCGCGGGCCTGTGACAGATTCTGCCAGGTCTCTCGGGGCCAAATCCTTAACTTTTTAGCGCTGTTGCTCATTATCCCTCTTACTGCAATCCTATAGCCTTCCCGACGAATAGTTCAGACCCGCTGAACAACGTCATTGACAAGTAAATAACATGCCGCCACAGCGATCGCGGAATAGAATCCTGAATGACAACCGGCACGCGTTGCTCGCTACTCGTTGAGTGTCAAGTGTTTCGTTACTCGTTGCTCGTTAAGCGCAGCGTTTCGTTGTTCGTTGTAGCCAACAGTCCGCGCCCATTCCGCGCCCAAAAAGTCTTCTAACTCCTAACTCCTAACTTCTATCTCCTATCTCCTGAATACTGCCCCCCCCTTAAAACATCTTGGGCATCTAGGGCAACTTGAACCAAACCCGCTAAAATCAACGCTCCCATCAACTTGCCCAACTTGGGCAACTTGCCCCCGAACTTGGGCATCTTGGGCAACTTGAAATTCGCCAAGTCTCCTAACTCCTAACTCCTAACTCCTAAATGCCGGCGGTGCCGCCGCGTTGCAGAATCGGTCACAGGCCCATACCCGCTGTGAAAACTCTTGCCGCGTGCAACCGGCGGCGCTTTGCTCTATACTTTTCGCCCATGAGACTTTGGCATAAACGCAGCTTGTTGACCCACGCCCCGCAACGCCATACATCCGCATTCGCCGTGCTGTTGGTCATGGCGACGGTGTCTCTTGCCCGCGCTGCGGTTACGCCGCCGAATCCCACACCTTCCTGGTTATTGCAGAATGGTGTATGGGTGCCGCTGGTGGCACCGAATCCCAATACGCCGGAGGGCCAGGTGGCGCAGATGATCGCGGAATTGAATTCCGGTCATCCCCAACATATTCCAAAACAGGCCAAGCGTTGGATCAAGCACAACAAAACCAATCCGCTGACGGCGGAAGTGCTGCTGCTGCGTGGCGACGCCTACAACGCCATGGGCGCAAAATATACCGCGCTATTTTCATACGAAAACCTGCTGGATAATTTCCCCACCAGTCCGTTGTACGGGCCTTGCCTGCGCCGCGAATACAATATTGCATGCGCTTTTCTCCGCGGCTACAAGCGGAAATTTCTCGGTATGCGCATCTTGCCGGTGACCGGTGATGCGCTGGAACTGCTGCGGCGCATTCAAGATCGGCAACGCGGCTCTCCGCTGGCGGAATTGGCGGGTATTCGCGTGGCGGATCATTATTACAACGATGCCCGATTCCACCGGGCCTTCCAATCCTACCAGGATTTTCTGCGCCGCTATCCGTACAGCCAGTTTGTGATCAAGGCCACCATCATGGAAGTGCAGTGCCTGCTGGCTACCTTCCGGGGTGTAAAATTTGACCTCACCCCTCTGCGCAATGCCGATGCCCAACTTGAATCCCTCACGCAGGAGCATCCGAATTTTGCCCGAATCCTTCAGGTTAAAGCGTTGGAGGAGCGCATCTATCAAATTGAGGGCCGCAAGGAACTTGAAATTGCCCGCTTTTACATCCGCTTCAGTAAACCGGCGGCAGCGCAGTATTATTATAATCGTGTGATCAATGACTGGCCGGATACGCAATGGGCCAAAATAGCGCAAAAGGAACTTGTGGCTCATTTTGGAACGGAGGCCGCAAAATGATGGATTTCCTCAATTCAAATCGTCCGCTGCATCGCGTATGCGGTGCGCTGGTTATAAGCCTGCTTTCCCTCCTGCCCGCCGGTTGTGGATATACCATGGACTCCATCTACCCATCCGGCATTCAGACCGTGGCGGTACCGGTCTGGAAGAACCGGACATTTCGCCGCGGACTGGAAATGCGCCTGACCGAAGCGATTGATAAAAATATTGAATCCCGCACGCCGTATCGTCTGGCACCCGTGAATCAGGCACAAACGGAGCTGACCGGCACAATCATGCAGGTTCAGGAAGGCGTTTTGAGCAACAGCTTCAATACGAATTTGCCGCAGGAGACACAAGTTACACTTGTGGTGAAGTTCACATGGAGGGATCTGCATTCCGGTAAAATTCTGGCGCGCCGAACCAACTTCGCCACATCCAGCACGGAGATTCCGCAAATCGGCCAGCAGCTTCCCGACGCCGAACAAATTGCCGTGGAGCGAATGGCCCGGGCGGTGGTCAATCAAATGCAGAAGTCCTGGTGATTTGGCGCACCAATGAAAAAGGCCCGCAACATCGGGCCTGAAAGAGGGGAGTCACAAGAGATTTTCGTAAACCGGCGCTGTACGCCACCTGTTTACTTCTTCTTGTTCTTCTTGGGTTTCTTGACTTCCTTACGCTGACTGTTATTGCCCTTTGCCATAACGTGGCTCCTATTAGGGGGACTACAAAATATAAAAACATCGTCACGCGACGATGTATACACACAGCATCAGAGAGACCTCTAGACGATATAGTAACGCATCGGCGCATAAACGCCAATGCCAAAATGCCATGACGGCCGCGTGGCAATACATCCGGGCATTGTACCGGGGCACCCCATCCCCTTACTCAATCTGAAATCTGAAATCTCAAATCCCCCCTTTTGGCCGCGCGTGCTTGCACCGCGTGTTTTCCGCGGCAGCCGTCGGTGTTGAGAAAGTAGAAAGTAGAAAGTAGACCGCGGGGATTGCCTCACCTTGCGACAGCATCACTTCAGTTCCAGCCTTATGTGCTCTACTGCTCAACTCTCTCC
>JAKBAC010000078.1 GCA_021809365.1 Planctomycetota bacterium
GGCCCATCAACTCGCGTGTCAGTCCCTGAAGGGGGCACATTAACCGGAGAGCCGGATGCGGCAAATCCGCACGTCCGGTTCGGAGGGAGGGGAGACCGCAATAAAAGCGGTCTTCCCTACCCCTATAGAGAATGGTTCGTCCTGGAAATTCGCACCCCAGACCCCTGGTTCGGATTTCTTGCCACGCCCTGCGGATCAGAGGCATTTACCATAATTTGTATGTGGGATGGGAACGGCTATACTATTGGCGTGAATTGGCTGGCATGAATTGGCACGACCGACAAGGAGATTTTGGTGGCTGAAGATTATGTATTATTGGCGGAAGCTCGCAAGCTCGGTGAATTAATCGGGAATCAGGAGGCAATTCGGAATTACCGGGAGTTGTCGCGTCAACTGGAATTGGACATCGGAGCCAAGAGCCTGCTGGAGCAATTTGAGCAACTCATGGAGCAACTGTCCATCAAAGAGGCTTCCATGCAGCCTATTGAAATAGCGGAAAAGCAAAAGGCGCAATCTTTACAGCAAAGCGTGGCGATGCATCCGCTGTTGAAAAAACTCATCGGATCGCAGATGGAATATATGGAACTGATGCGGAAAGTTCAGGAAGCCATCACCGCTGGAATCAACCAGCCCGGAACCGCCCCCAGTGAAAAAATTGCGCAGCCCGCTTCCAAACTGATCATTTGAGTTGCAGCGCAGGCCCCGCCACCATCAACGGTTCGGGCGGCGGTACGTGCGTAAGATCACCGGGCAACATCATGCGCTGATGCATCCGAAACGCGCTGGCCGGGGCCGACTTTTCCAGTAATTTTGCCTGCAGACGCATTTGCCGCAGGCTGGTCATGGTGGCGATTTGCTGCGATTGCAGCTTCGCCTGTTGTGCCTGGGCTTCGCTAAGTTGCGACATATAGCCACTCAAGAGGGCTTGATTGTTCAGATCGGCATATCCGGTCTGGAGATACATGGCCCCTTGGGCCGCCTCCAGATATCCGATGGATGTATTGATTTGATTGATCTGATTTGTAACCTGCTGAAGCTGCTGGTTCACGCCCTGGAGATACAGTTTCGCAGATTGATACTGGCCATCCAGCGCATCCTTCTGCTTTTGGTATACAGCCATTTGCCCCGCGAATTGCTGATAAACCGCGATTCCGACCCATGTCGCCCCGACACGATACAAACCCACTTTGGCCAATTGCGCCTGCATGGCGACATCCGCCTGATTGAATAACTTGCTGAAGGTCCGAAAAAGAATCGTCTTTTGACTGCCGGTATAATGATTCAGCGCGATAAAAATGTTATCCAGAAGCATCCGATTGGTGCTGTCGATATTCAGAGCCTTGCGGAAATAAATCAACGCTCGCGGTTGTTGACGCTGGTGAAATAGCGTAATGGCCAGATCATTATCGGCAATGACATCCGCGCGATGCCTGGCGAGTACAGCTGAAAAAAGCGCGGCGGCTCCCGGAAGATTTCCGGCCCGATAGTCCAGCGCACCAAGAATAATCATCGCATCCAAGTTGTCCGGATTTATTTTGAGGGCGGCTTGGGCATTAGGTCCGGCGGCGGCGAATTTTCCGGCATGATAATCCGCCAGGGCGGCATCCGCGTCGGCGGCGGCCTTGGCAGTCAGGGCCTTCGCATCCGCATTCGCCATCCATTGGCCGGAAAAACGCACGAATCCCAGAGATTGATATTGCCTATATCGCATCAGGGCGGCCTGAACCTCCGCTTTCATCGGTGATTTTGGAAATTCGGCTTGATAGGCGGTAATTAACTTTATAATGGCGGCAAGACTGCTCTGACGGCCAATATGGTATTGCGCCACACGCCAGGCGTTTTTCGCCCGCGATGCCGCTGTGGCCGGCGCTCCAAGTTCAATACTGGCCAGCTCTTTTACCGGAATTTCAAAAGCGGCTCCGTGATCCGGCTGGATAACATAGGAATCACCCACACGGTTCAGATGCCCCTGAATCACCCGTCCGTCGGTCAACGTCATGGTATCCGCCCGCAGGGGCAAAACGACCAACCCGATGAGAACTCCGGCCAGTGAAAGGAATCGCGCTTTCATGGGCATACTCCTTGATTTACCACCGCCCGCAGTGACACTATCAATTATAGTCAGTGCCGCGCGGATGTCGATTTATTCCGCCTCCATCGCAACCTGAATGGCCATACGCAATAATTCACTGCTGCTGGCCAAATTCAATTTTTCCTTGATGTGCTCACGGTGGGCCTCAATGGTTTTGGTGCTTAAATGCAGCATCTTGGCAATATCGCGAACGGGTTTGCCCTGCCCGAGGAATTGGAAGACCTCCAATTCCCGGTCAGTCAGTAAATCCAGCGATGATTTGAGCGGCTGATTTCCCGAAGCGGTCAATTGCCGCAACACCCGGGCCGCTATGGTTTCGCTGACATAAATTTCGCCCGCCAGAATGCGCCGGATGGCCTGAAGAATTTTGTCCGTGGCTTCCTGCTTCATGATGTAGCCACGGGCACCGGCGCGCAAGACCCGCTCGGCGTACATACTTTCATCGTGCATCGACAATACCAGCATGGGCAAATTTTCATCGCGTGCTTTGATGTCTTTGATCAGTTCCAAACCCGGCTTGCCCTTGAGGGATAAATCCACGATAACCAGATCGGGGTTGAGTTTGCTGATCAGCGTCATGGCCGTATCGGCATCCGGCGCTTCACCGCAGACGGTTAAATCGTGCGCCGCCTCAATGAGCAGACGCACTCCCTGCCGGGCTACGGGATGATCATCCACCAGCAGAATGCGGGGAAGCACCTTGGCTGGTTTGGAACGAGTATGCGTATTGATCATATTGTCAGTTCTCCAATGCCGGTTCCGGGCCGCCGAGGCTGCAAACCACCGCGGTTCCGGCTCCCGGACTGCTGCGAATGTCCAGACGCCCGCCGATGACTCTGGCTCTATAATCCATTATACGCAATCCCAACCCCCTGCCCCGCGGCTCACTGAATCCAGCACCGTCATCGCGGATGGTCAGCCGCACGGCGGTGCCGAGCGTCTTGGAACTAATTTCAATGTTTTTGGCCCGTCCATGGCGAACGGCGTTATTGACGGCTTCCTGCGCAATGCGGTAAAGATGGGTCGCCGCCAGCAGGGTGCAGGTATTCGGCAACGCATCCGCCCGTATCCGACACGCAATGCCGGGGATGGATTCCGTCCGAAACCCCAATTCCCGCAATGCGGTCGGCAATTCATCGGGGGCATCCAATGGCTGCAAACCGCGGGCCAATTGGCGCGCTTGCGATATGGCTTCATTGAGAATGGACGCAAGTTGCTCCGCGTCGGCGGACAGTAGCTTGGATTTTTTCTTCAGGCGCTGGGCAATCGCCTTGGCAATCATCGCCGCGCCGGTCAGCATTTGGCCCAGCCCGTCATGAAGGTCCTGGCCGATGCGCTGCTGCTCGCGCTCGGCGATATGGAGCACCTCCGATTCCATCCGTTTGCGCTCCGTTATATCGCGCACGATACCCGTGAAGTGTCGACCATCGGCGGTCTTCTGCTCCCCGACCGCCAGATACATTGGAAAAGTTCCGCCATCCTTACGCAAGCCCGTTACTTCACGCCCCACCCCGATAATTTTGGCATGGCCGGTACGGATATAATTATCCACATATTGCTGATGCTCACCGTGATACGGTTCGGGCATCAGCCGCTCAACTTTACTGCCGATGATTTCCGCGGCGGTATAACCAAAAATACGCTCGGCGGCGGGATTGAACGATTCAATCGTGCCTTTGGAATCAATGGTAATAATGGCATCCACGGCGGTATCCACAATAGCGCGAATCTGCGCTTCACTGCGCCGCAGCGCCTCGGTCGTTTCAGCCCGGCCTGTAACATCAAACCCCGTCAATACCATCGCGTCCGGCCCGTAGTCACCTTGTGGCGCAAGAGATGCCACGAATGCCACAATCCGCCGGACGCCCTTGGCGTCGCGCATCGGTTCCTCAAATTGCAGCGATTCCGCACCGTCCGCCGGGTGCGCAACCATCGTCATGATCCGCTGAAAATTCCCCGGCCCCATAATGCGTTCCAGCGCCGGTTGCCCCAGCAAAGTCCGGGATGATCGGCCACAGACTCTACAAAGTTCGTCATTCACATACAAAATCTGGCCAAGGCTATCCGTCACCGCCACGCAAAGGCCGGGCGAGTGCAGAATGGCTTTCGCCAGAACTGATTCATGAAACATGGAGCAATCTCCTTGGTCGGCGATAACCATCACCGACGACCCACTTGCCGCGTGACATCTCCGTTGAACCTGGTGCCCTGTTCCACCCGTAATTACGGGTGGAACAGGGCACTAGCCCGCGCGGCATGGCACAATGCCGAAATTATAGCCAGAGCATCACATTCATGCCGCATGATCGCCGCGGCGGAGTTTTTGCGCGGTTGCCGCAATATCCCGCTCCACGGCACCAGCGATGTCGGGCGACATACGCTGCGTACCGAAACGAATGTCATAAAAAACGCCCACCAGCCGCAGCGCTTCGCCCAAATCCAGCCGCGTCTGACCGGCGACGACCTGCACATATTCGCGCGGCGACTGGTCCGGCTGCCGCGTTATGCCGGTGCGCTGCAGCAGGCGCATCAGTGTGTCGATAAAGGCCAGTTCCCGCCTCCTGCGTCGCTGCGCCTTGCCCGTAAGAGCCTTCACCGCCTGCACGGCAATGCTGCCGCGCCGCATCCACCACTTGTAGATCGTAAATCCCAGAAACATCATTCCCGCGGCCACCAGCCCCATGGCGATTCGGATCCATGGATTAAACACCGAACTTTTGAAAAAGCCGCTCGCTCTGGCGGCCACCGCCCGGAAAAAATGCGTCAGCGTCTGCATGACCCCTTCGCCGAAAACCTCAATGCGGCTGAGAATCGCCTTCCGCATGACCTGATTGAACGTCACGATATTGTGCACCCATTTCAGGCGTAACCATTGGAAGAAATCGGCCACTTGCGTGTGCCAGGTCATGCGGCGCTGCACGCTGGTGAGGGAACTTGATGGGGATGGATCAAATAATACCCATCCCTTATGCGGAATATAGACCTGTACCCAGGCATGGGCGAACTTTTCCCGAATTACATAGTAACCGCCGATCGGATTGTAATCGCCCCCATGGAACCCCGACACGGTACGCGCCGCGATATGAACCCCGCGGCACAGCATGACCATCGCCGAGGCGAAATATTCGCAATATCCGCCGATCTTTCTTTTATTGAACAGAAAATCCTCGGTGGGATCAATGTTCGGATTCACCGGCGTCATATCCAGGGAATAGGGATAATTCATCCGCAGATAGTTATTGAATCGCTCGGCCAGAAGCATGTCGGTTTTTGCGGTCCTCAGCCCAGTAGCATTGGACTTGAGAAGCGGCCCGGCGATTTTCCGTGCCAGCGCAACAATCCGGGCGGGGATCGGCGCGGAGCGAATTTCGGTCACGGGCGAATCATCCAGCGGGGTAAAATAACTCAACCGAGCACGCAGTTGCCGGACGGGAAACAATTGTGGATGCTCCGGCCCGACCAAAGCGGCATCATATTTCACCGGGCTTTGTACGGTATAACTTAAATATCCGGCGACGCGTGGGGCCACAATCGTACCATCGCGGAAACGACCTACATGCCGAAGATCAGCGGATCGGATGGTCACCGCCGGGCAGATTGCCAGCAGGGGCCCGGCGTGGCCATCGTTGAAGGTATAACGCTGGGTAATCAGGGCAGCGCCTCCGTAAGCGGCCCGGGGCACCAGACGCGTCCGAGCGGTGGAATCGACGCTCAGCAACCGGTCGTCAGGGAACCGATCCGTCGGGTGCCGCGCGTTGATCCATTCATGGTAGTCCGAATCATACAGGTCCTGCGTGGTGCTCATGAAATAAGGCTGATATTGGGTGCTGCCGATATTGCGTCCATGCTCGGTAAGTGTCACTTCCGCCACAATGGCGTTGCTTTGCCGCAATTGGCCCACGCCGCCGAGATGGATTCGATTTGTCAGCCCTGTTTGGGCCACACCATGGATCTGCCACTCGGCCAGAATCCCCGGCATTCCGGTGCGCGGAAACAAAATGAATAATCCGCAGGCGAACACAAATAGAAAAAGGCCGGCTCCCACGCTGATGCGGCGCATATCGCGGGCCATCGAGGCCTGTTGACCGGGCATGATCATCAGGCGGTCACCGGCGGCATGACGCTCCACGGCTCGCTGGGTTTCACATTGCAGGTGAAATACCAGACTCGTGTACAGCGCCAGGGCCAGATATATCAGAAGAATCAAGGCATAAATGGGTGAAATTGTCAGAATGGATCCGGATAGAATCAGCAGCAGACTCAGCAACAGAATCTGGCCATAATCCCGGTTGCCCTTCTTTTCAAACAACTTGCAGATGATCAGGCCAACCATGAAGTGACCCAGTCCCAGCAGATAATTGCTCTGGTGCTCAAGGACCAGTTCCCAGAACAGGATCATCGCCGCAACCAGCACCCCCAAGTTGATAACCCAGCGCGGCAACGTCAGCCCATCGCCGGTTTCCACCAGCCACCAGCTCACCAACACCGCAGCCACGGAAAACGCCAGCAGCCCATAGCTCCTGGCGGCGTAAGTGAACCCCAACAGGCTTAGAAAAACCAGTGTGTACGCCAACAGAGGAAATCGACGCAGAAAACTCATGTCGGACGACCTCGCATGTCACGCCCATCAGCAGCGCCGCGTCTGGCGTATCAAAGCGCCGCGGAACCCGCCGCATGTTGCTCTTCGAGTTTCCGCAAAGACAGCGGCAATTCAAAGTGCATATCTTCTTGCGTAACATGGCGGGATTCCACCACGGCACCATACCGCACCTTGAGCACATCCACAATTTCCTGCACGAGATCCTCCGG
Organism: Planctomycetota bacterium; assembly: GCA_021809365.1. The sequence goes on from JAKBAC010000078.1 coordinate 6,902, forward strand.
AGCCGACGCGCCCGCGGTGATCAGCACAACGTTGATCCCCTTGAACCACGCATGATTCACATGCGACGCATCATCAACCAGATACGACGGCGTGCCCCGATTCTCCGCCATTTCAACCAGACGCTTGGAGTTGGAACTGTTCTGGCTCCCCACCACCAGCACCAGATCGCAATCCGGGGTGAGTTTTTGCACCGCCGCCTGACGGTTGGTGGTGGCGTAGCATATATCATCCTTGGGCGGAGCCTGAATGCGGGGAAACTTTTTCTTCAATTCCGCAATAATTCGCGCGGCATCATCCAGACTCAACGTGGTTTGCGTGAGATACGCCACCCGATGATCATCCGGTATATTCAGCCGCTGTACATCTTCCACACTTTCCACAATGCTGATCGCGTCCGGCGCTTCACCCAGCGTGCCCACCACTTCATCATGATCCGCATGACCAATCAGAACAATCGTGAATTTCTGTTTGGCATAGCGGATTGCCTCATTATGAACTTTGGTCACCAGCGGGCATGTCGCATCCACCTGAATCAGCCGCCGCTCCGCAGCGCGTTGCCGCACCTCCGGCGACACGCCATGAGCGCTATACACCACGGTCGCCCCTTCCGGCACTTCATCAATCGAATCAACAAATATCGCCCCCTGTCGCGTAAATCGCTCCACGACATGCAGGTTATGCACAATTTCATGATACACATAAATTGGCGCACCCTTGAGTTTGAGCATGCGCTCCACGCACTCAATGGCCATATTCACTCCCGCGCAAAACCCGCGTGGATTGGCAAGGATAATTTTCATTGCATTCTCCGTATGATACCCAAAACAGCACCGCCAACAAAAAATCTAACGCGCCCCGCAGCGCCATATCCGCCGCCGCATAGTTCCCAGGGAGTGACAACCACTCCATCCATTGGAACGCGGTGCGACATCCGGCGGTCACACCACCTCCGGGCACCCGCGGCGGCGGCCCCCGCCGCACAGCAGCGATCAGGAGAGAGTCGAACAGTAGAGCACGTTCTTACAACGAGCAACGAGCAACGAGCAACGAGCAACGTTACTGCTTTCTCAACACCGACGACTGCCACCCAAAACGCGCGGTGCAAGCACACGCGGCTAAAAAGGGATGGGGTGTCCCGGTACGCTGGTTGGGAAATATTGCCATGCCCGCCCGTATCGTTCCAACGCGCGTACAGGACAACACACCCGCCCTACGGTTATATTACCATATTATATGGCTTGTTGGCCAAAAAAGCCGCCCCACCCTTGCCCCGCCCCCTGATACCGGGTGCGGCATGGGTGCGGCATGGGCGTGGCATCAATTGCGGGTAGAGTTGCAAAACGGCCTTCGGCGGGCCACGGGGTTTATCCCGGTGGAAGCAGGCAAGTCCAGGTGGAAACGAAAACGCCCATGCGACGATTCTTTTCCGGCTCGACCCGCAAATTTGCCGCATCGGATGGCAAAAATAGGTGATCGCACCGGCAATCATGCAGGAGCTTATGAACGTCCAATCTGACATTCTCCCTCTTCCATCAACCATTCATTGGGCCTTTGCGCCCATGATGGATCCAGCCGAATCCTGCCGATACACCTGGCGGCTGGCCCATGAGCACTATGAAAATTTCACTGTTGTATCCCATCTGGTTCCACGCCATCTGCGGCAGGATTTCTGCAATATCTATGCGTTTTGCCGCACCGCCGACGATCTCGGCGATGAAGTTGGAAATACCGAACTGGCCTTGCAATACCTCGCGGATTTTCGCCGACAAACTGAGGAATGTTACGCCGGGCACACCCACACCGCGGTTTTCACCGCTTTAGCCCAAACCATCCAGCGCCATGATATTCCAAAACAACCATTTCTCGACCTCATCAGCGCTTTTGAGCAGGATCAACGCATCCTGCGCTATGAAACCTTTGACCAGGTATTGGATTACTGCACCCGCAGCGCCAATCCCGTCGGGCAGTTGGTCTTGTATCTGGCCGGCTACCGGGATCAGCCGCGGCAGAAATTGTCCGACAAAACCTGTACCGCGCTGCAGTTGGCTAATTTCTGGCAGGATGTGCGGCGTGACATTCTGGAACGGAATCGCATTTATCTGCCCATGGAATCCATGCGGCAATTCGATGTCACCGAACAGCAGATTCAGGCCGGACGCTGCACCGACTCATATCGCGCATTACTGAAATTTGAAGTTGATCGCTGCCAGGCCATGTTTGATGAAGGCCATGCCCTGTTACCGCTGATCAACCGTCAACTGCGCTCGCAAATCTCGCTATTCAGCCGCGGCGGCGAGGCGGTACTCGAAGCTATCCGAAATCAAAATTATGACACACTCTCGCATCGACCCGCGCTTTCCAAAATGCGCAAATTAGGCCTGATGGGTCGCGCGATCATGGTTGGCGTATGGGCGGCATTTTCCGGAGGTGTCAGGTGACGACAGCAATTCCCGAAATACCGCTCACGCTGGATATCCAAAACTCGCGCGACTACTGTCGGCGGATTACGCGGGAACAGGCCCGTAATTTTTATTATGGCTTGCGACTGCTGCCGGAGCCGGCCAAATCCAGCATGTTCGCACTGTATGCCTGGATGCGCCGCGCTGATGATCTTGCGGATGATTCACTGCGTATGCCGTTGGCCCAGCGGCAGGCCCTGCTGGATCAATTTTGTGCGCTGACACATCAGGCGATCGGCACGTTGCCTGCCCAGATCGCTAATAACGGGAACGCCCTGACATCCTCACCTTGGGCCGGGTGGGCCGCCTTTGCCGATTGTGTGCATCGCCACCATATTCCGCCACCTCTTTTTGATGACATGATTGCCGGCCAGAAGCAGGACCTGGAATTTCACCAGCCGCGGACGGATGCCGATCTGCGGGAATATTGCTATCGCGTGGCCGGGGTGGTGGGCGTGGCCAGCATTCATATTTGGGGCTTTACGGGTGGCCCGGAATCCGAAGCGCTCGCGGTGGACCGCGGAATCGCATTTCAACTTACCAACATTCTGCGCGATGTGCGGGAAGATGCTCAAAACAACCGCATCTATCTGCCCACCGAACAGATGCGACGTTTCGGCGTAAGCCAAGCCGATATTCTCGCCGGGAAAAGTACTCCAGGATTCCAGGCCCTGATGCAATATCATATTGCCATGGCCGAGGAGCTGTTTCTTCGATCGGCTCCGTTGGATCATCGCATCAGTCCGGAGAATGTATCCGCCCTGACCGCGATGACGGCGATTTATCATGGAATTTTGCGTAAAATTGCGCACGATCCACGGCGTGTGCTCAACGGACGTGTTCGACTTGGCAAGCCGGCTAAGATGTGGATCGCGTGGCAATGCTGGCGCGCCGGCAAGCGTGGCATCCGCCCAACTTGTTCGTAATTCGGTCGTGACTTTGCCAACGCGCCGAATTCATCCGATACGCCGGAATGCTCCATGGTGGCTCTGACAGGAATGACCTTTTAACAACGCTTACGGAACACACATTTGTCTTTAACACCCGCAACACCGCCAACGCGCACCACGAGCACTCCCACCGTCGTCATTGTTGGTGGAGGCCTCGCTGGAATGGCCGCCGCCGTCGCACTGGAATCTTCCGGATACAGTGTGACATTATTAGAGGCCCGGCGCGAACTCGGTGGCCGGGCCAGTTCCTTTGAAGACCCGGACAATGGCCGACTGCTGGATAATTGCCAGCATGTTCTCTTGGGATGCTGCACAAACCTTCTGGATCTCTATAAGCGCCTCAATGTCGCCGACCGCATCCAATTTCATCGCCGTGTACATTATCTTGATTCCGCGGGCCGACAGTTTGATCTCTGGGGCATCGCCCGACTCCCGGCACCATTGCATCTTGGCCCGGCGATGCTTGGATTCAACGCGTTGACATTGGGCGAACGCCGAGAAGTTATTTCCGCCATGTCGGCGATGCTGCGGCTTGGAAAAGCCGGCCGCGAAAAGCTCGAATCGCAGGCTTTCGGCCAATGGTTAATGGAACATCACCAAAGCGACCGTGTGATCCAGCGATTTTATGATCCGGTTCTCATCAGCGCGCTCAATGAAGAAACGCGCCGCGTCAGCAGCAAATACGCCATTGAAGTTTTTCAGGATGCCATGCTCTTGAATCGTCATGGCTACGTTGTAGGTTTGCCGACCTGTGCGCTCGAAGAACTTTATTCCCACCGCCCGTGCCGCGATGTGCGCCTTGGATCACGCGTGGCTCAAATCATCTTTACGGATGATCGGGCCGTCGGGGTCATGCTGCAATCCGGAGAGCGGCTCACCGCCGATGCCGTCGTGCTGGCCACCAATTATCATGCGGTGCAACGGTGGATTCCGGAACACCTGCGGGCAGCCGATGCGCGGTTCAGTAATTTGCACCTGCTCCAAAGCGTGCCGATTCTGGGCGCGCATCTTTGGTTTGACCAGCCGGTGATGCGGCTTTCCCACGCGGCGCTTTTTGACGGGCCGCTGCAATGGCTGTTCCGCAAGGATGCGGATGGGAAAGTGCTGCATGGCGTTATCAGCGCCGCGCGCGATTGGGAGCAAAAGCCGCATGATGAGTGCGCCAAATTATTTGAATTGCAGATTCGACGGTTATTTCCGATTTCTTCCGCCCGCTTGCTGCGCCAGAAGATTGTCATTGAAAAACGCGCCACGTTTTCGCCGCTGCCCGGCACCGACGCTTACCGCCCCGATCAAGCGCCGCCGCGCGCAGGTATCACGAATCTATTTCTCGCCGGCGATTACACCAAAACCAATTGGCCCGCCACCATGGAAGGTGCCGTCCGCAGCGGCTATCTGGCCGCGGAGGCCATTACACGCAGCATTCCATTGCCTGGCCACCAGAGTTCCGCCCCACAGTTCATCATTCCCGACCTGCCCATCGAGTGGCCCGCCGGCCTGATTGCCCCTTCGCACCGCGCGATGTCAGAACTTGCCGGTCAGGTTTAACGCGATATATGCCGCGTTGGCAATTTGGGCAACGGGTTGTTCATCCCAGCCATCATACCCCTGGCTGAAGGCCTGATTAAACGCATACCCACCGCCGATATTAATATGCACGTGCCGCCCCAGCGTAATGAGTTTGAATCCGGCCTGCACGCGACATTGCGTCATAAACAATCGCTGATCCGATTGGTAGGAACTGACGTGGAAAGCCCATGAATCCGCCACGAATTCAGTATACGCATGGAGCCAGCTCATCACGGTATAATCCGCCTCCGCCGTGCCGGTGTCCACCGGCTGATAATCCACTTTGAATGCAAGCCGCGGCAACGCTTGCCATCGCAGTGATTCATACGGAAAGCCCACCGTCCATTCAAGGCCGGGTTGCTCATGACGAATTTCCACAATGGGAATGGGAGCGTCCGGGAAAAATGATCCATTGCCGTTGTAACTCAGCCCCACCGCCAGTTGGGTATCTTTTGAAATATCGCGCCCCGCCAGAATGCGGGCCATACCGTAAATGCCGTTGGGATCATTGAATGGGCTATTGCCCGCGTAACCGGCCCCCAGTGCGATCCCCACCCCCCATGATCCAATCTCTCCCAGTGGTATGCCAATGGACATGGCCTCATTGTTCAATTGCCGCGGCAAAAGCGCCGTGCTGGTACCCAGACCGATGTAAGTGGAAGAGTATGCGACAGTCGGACTATATTCGCCGGTATCCGCCAGCCGCAATCGCCCCGAGAAATCCAACATGCTGATCTGGGCGGGCGAGGAATCATTGCGCACCCACGATTTATTTTCCATGAGTCCCTGATTCCAGCTTTCCACATTTTGTCCGGGCAGCCAGGAATCCTGTGCGAGATACTGCGTGTCATCCCCGCGGCACAAACCCGTTGCGGCCGCAGCCGCCAGCATTGCCGCAAATGTATACATCATCCAATTCCCGCGCGCCGCTTTGTTCATTCGCAAATGTCCTTGTCCTGCCGCACCGACCATCCGTACCGCGGCCCATTGAGAATAAGCGCAAACGCCCCCGTCCGAAAGTGCTGCGCGACAGGATGCGCGACAGGATATTGACACGAGCGTGGCAATAAATCCGAACCAGTGTACCGGGGCACCCCATCCCCTTTTAGCCGCGTGTGCTTGCACCGCGTGTGTTGCGCGGAAAATCCGCGGGTGCCCGGAAATATTGACACGCCAACGGACACCCAGTTATGGCCATCGCTTTAATCTCATAGCCAATCTCCCTATGATGAATATGTGATTAGCGAGCAACTTAAGAACCAGCGTAGGTTCCGACACTACCCGCCCGATTATGAAGGTCTCTGAATATGGTTACCATTATTTCCCGGTTACCTCTGGCGCTGTTTGAAAATCTTTTTGACGGACCGGACATAATAATTGTTCTGGTTATCGCACTGCTTTTTTTCGGGAACCGATTACCCGGAGTCGCCAAAAGTCTCGGACGATCTATTTTTGAATTTAAAAAGGGATTAACTGAAAGCAAGAATGAGTTAGACCAGGCGTTGAAAGACCCGCCACCGGATAAGTCAGAAACTTCCACCCTACCCGCAAAGGTCAATCCGCCCGTCCTTCCACCGGCCCGCCATATCAGTGACGAACCCTGAAGCATAGGCGATCACCCGTGGCCAGTTGCTTTCAGCGCGCACCACCAGCACGGCGCATTGTCATGACGGAGTGCCGGGGCGTAGCGGTTCAGAGCACTAGTGCCAGCTTCGCCAGTTCCTGATGCGCGGCGGTGACGCCGGCACCGAAATTAAACGAGTGGCCCTGCTGCTTAAGTACCATTTCCAACGCGCTGATCATGCCGAGGGTGTCCAGACCGTCCACATAGCCCATGTGGCTGATGCGGAACATTTTCCCCTGCATCGTGCCCTGCCCGGCCGCAAGGTGAATGTTGAATTGCTTGCGCATCGCACCGCGGAAATTCTTGTCATCAAAGCCATCGGGATAATAAATGCCCGTAACGGAATCCACCGGGTTGCTGGAAAATACTTTCATGCCCAATGCGGTCGCGGCGCTGCGGGTAGCCCGGGCGAAAGCAGCCGTACGTTTCCAGACATTTTCCATGCCTTCCTGCGTGATCATTTCCAGCGATTTGTGCAACCCGCGCACCAGCGTTACCGCCGGGGTCCAGGGCACATCATTTTCCGCGAGGCTCTTGAGATAGTGCGGCAAGCTCAAATACAGGTTCGGCTGGGTGATGGTGTCAATTTTCTTCCGGGCTTTTTCCGAAACGCTCAAAAATCCCAGGCCGGGAGGCAGCATCAGCGCTTTCTGCGAACCGGTGACCAGAATATCCACACCCCATTCATCGGGCTTAACGGGAATTGCGCCCACGCTGGTAATGCCGTCAACAATCAGGATGGCATCGGTCTTGCGGACATGCGCGGCGATGGCCTGCAGATCATTGACGGTGCAGGTGCTGGTTTCACTGTGGCAAAGCGTCACCGCGTCAAACGTCCCCTTGGACAGCGCCTCGGCCACCTGTTCCGGAGCGACGGCATGACCATATTCCGCCTTGAGTTCCGTAATCTGGCATTTATTACGCTTGGCGATGGTGACCCAGCGCTCGGCGAATTTTCCATTGGATAATGCCAGCACTTTTCCACCTTGTGGAATCACATTAATCATGGCGCATTCATACGCCGCGGTTCCGCTGCCGGCGATCGTCACCACCGGATTGGCGGTCAGCAGGACCTGTTGCAGAAGTTTATTCACGCCGGCAAACAGGGTTTTGTAGTCCTGCGTGCGATGATGAAATATGGGTTTGGCCATTTCCAACAGCACTTCTTCAGGAACGCTGGTGGGGCCGGGGGTAAACAGACGAATACGATTCATGAAATAACTCCGAAATTCACAACACACGTCCAAAACGCGGCACATCCGAAACCCACCACAGGCTCCGGTTCAAGGCCGTTGATCCATGCAATATAAGCGAAACCGCGTGATTCTCAACTGGCAGCGGAAAAAGTTACTCATCGGCCAGAGAATTTGCGGCCCGTTCCCCCGTCGTATCCGCACAATCCGCGGTTTGTGTATTCACGGTGGCCCCGTAAGTTAGGGACTGCGCAAAAATAAATTCATATTTTTTGGCGCAGGGATTTTGGCCGCTGGCGAGGCGTGAGCGACGCGCATACCCCGCCAGTGGGTCTGTAAGGAGCGAACAACGATGCCACCGGCCAAAAGGGCCAGCCA
>JAKBAC010000003.1 GCA_021809365.1 Planctomycetota bacterium
CTACGGGCGGGGGCCAAGGGGCCGTGGGCTTTGTCGCTCGTCGTCAACGTATGTATCCATACGTAATCCTCCTCGCTTCGCGCCCACAACCCCTTGGCCCTCCGTCCACCCGTAATTACGGTTGGAACAGGGCACTAGCCATAATGTTAGATGTTATTTTTTGATGCCCGATACTGAGTTGCTGATTCGATAGGCCCGCCCATAGGAACCTAAATGCTCGGGACAGGAATCGAACCTGCACTCCTTTCGGAACCGGAACCTAAATCCGGCGCGTCTGCCAATTCCGCCACCCGAGCGGGTCATGCCGATATTTTACCATGAGCACGGAATCTTGGTATAGCCCAGCGCGGCTTCGCCGCAACCACAAGGATATGACTACCACACAACGTTTCGTCTTGCCCGGGTGTTCATTCGCACACTTTCGCGCTCTGTCCCCACCGTAATTACCGAGGGAACAGGGCACAAGCCCTTTCATGCCTGGTCCAACGCCAGGTGCTTCCTATGGTTCCGATTTTGCATCCAATCCAAGGGCCGCACGGGCGTGCGCTGCCACGGCGGGATTGTTGAGCAGCCCAGTCAGCAGATTGCGGGCTTCCTCAAGGCGGTCAAGTTGCAGCAGGCAAATGGCCAGATTCAAACGCGCTTCATCTCCGATGATCCGCGGATCAAAACTGGTGTGGCGATCATACGAATGATCGCGGCCCATGCGGATCAATTGTTCCAGCAACACCGCGGCGGAGGCGAAATGACCGGTCTGAAAAAATAAATTCGCGCGTATCCAGATAAGCGGAGCCGAGGCGGGGAACCAGCGTTGCGCCAGCGCTAGAAGCTCGTCCATGTTACTGCCGACGGGTGCGACCAGAGCGGGATTTTTAATCAGACACTCCAGCAGCAGCGCCGCCATGGGCGTTGGTGCCTGCGCATCCATACGATGAGCGAGCACCAGTTTGGCGGCCCGTTGCAGCACGGCCCCGGCACCCGGATCGTGCAACAGATACAGCGTGCGGCCATATTCGATCAGGTAATACACATCATCAGGCCGATCCGCAAGATCCATGGCCAGAAGCCGGGCGGCCCGGCGGAGTTTTTCCTCCCGGTGCCGCGGAACATACCCATCATGGCCAATCGCCGTTGGACAGATCGTAATTCGCATACGACAAGCGGCGGCAACATCGTCAATTGCCGGGTAAAAGATGGGATGACAGCGATTACGGAAGCGTAAGCCGAAGTGATTGCGGAATAGCCGCATTTGCAGCATTTCGGTATATATGTCAGGCCGTGCGGAATCGGTCATATCACGACGGGAAATGTAACAACCCAGAATGTCGGATGCATCAGCCAGATATTTTCGGAGAGACGCCCCGCTGGTGTCTATCAGCCATTCATCGCTATCCAGCAGCAATATCCAATCGCACCGGGCCAGCGAAATGGCGTTATTCCGCGATTCCGCGAGGCTGTCACTCCACGTGAAATGCTCCACGCGAACACCGCGCTCCTGTGCCAGCGCGATCGTGCGATCCTGTGAGCCGGTGTCAGCCAGCACGATTTCATCAGCTACCGTGCGCACGGAGTCAATAGCGCGAACGATACAGGCCTCCGAATTCTTGGCTGTGAGACAAACCGATAGGCTCGGCGACATACTGCATCCTCTGCGTGGCACCATTCGCGCGGTTGAGATTATAACGCTCGTGCTCTGTCACGCCTAAATATTAGGATTGACGGTGTCATCGGTGTGATTATGGATAGATACCCCATCGGTTTTATCCATGTATTGAAACGGAGGCGGAGGGATTCGAACCCCCGGTGGACTTTCGCCCACACCGGTTTTCAAAACCGGCGCGTTAAACCGCTCTGCCACGCCTCCAGGGCATGCCGGGGATTTGATATTTCAGATTGTAAGATCGCAAATCCCCATGGCGTTACGTAAACGGTAACGCAATCGATTTGTAAGGTCAACTGCGCCAGGCCGTTGCCGGTGCGTCGGGGTCTCATGTTCTGTTCCATCCGTAATTACGATGGGAACAGGGCACTAGTGTTCGGACCGCTGCTCAAGGGCTGCCGCGATGGCGTCCTGTCGCGCGGCTTGCCGGGGGTGGCGCGTTGCTTGCAGTGCCAAGGCGAGTTGCCTGTGCGTTTCAATCCGCCACGGTTCAGGCGGACCATTTTTTCCCAAGGTGTGCTTGCGGGCACGCGCTTGCCGTGCCAATTGCAGAACGGTCCGAAATTCCTGGACCGCACCGTCGGCCTGTCCATGGCGCAGCAAAGCCACGCCGTAGGAAAAATGGCCGCGAATATATGTGGGGAACGACGTTATCAGCCGCTGGTAGTAGAACGAGGCTTTGTTCCACTGACCCGTACTATCAAGCAATTTCGCCAATGCTAAAATAGACGCCTCGTTTCGCCGCGCGTATTTTATGGCCAAGAGATAATGCGGAATGGCCCGCTTTGCATAACCCGCCTTCGCCAGTATCTGGGCCAGTTCATTTTGCAATACCGCCGAGCGCGGATAAAGATGGATTCCCCGTGCTACATCATCGTATGCTTGCGTCCAATTCCCCACATAGGTATAGCATTGCACCAGATGGGCAATAATAAAGGGTTGGTCGCTGGCCAACATCAGTGAGCGACGGTAATAGAGAATTGCATGATGATACTGCTTAAGGGAGCGATAGGCATCGCCCAAATCCGCGCTGACGAGCATGCCGTGGCCTTTGGCAAGTCGGTTCGCCGCAAGAAGCATTGGCAGCCCGGCGGTCTGGTTTCCATGCGTAAAATCATAAACGCCAATGGCCTGCATGGCCATCCATGACTTAGGATAATATTTAAGGTCATGTGTCCAGATACGGTTTGGAGGTGTATAAATTTCACATTGCGCCCAGGTCATGCCGCCCAATGCCGTAAGTGTCAGGCCGGCGAGACAAATGCCCGCCCAGTTCACGCGCGACCATGGCGTCGAACCTGGACCTGATTCTATTGGGGCCTTCGGCGCGGGCGCGACGACATTGTTCACAGACGCCGAGCTCTGTGCCAATAACCCCGCGATAAACTCAGTTACCAGAATAATGATCCCGATGCACGCCAGATATTGGTAGTGATCAGCTACGAAGGTGTAAGCCTCCGAGGTAAACGCGATGAAACCCAGCAACGGTGAGATTAACATCCCGTAAATACACACGGCAACAAGAGGGCCGCGCCCGATTTTTTTGGCCCATGCCAATAGCGCCAGTGGAACTGCGGCTGCCGTAATTGGAAATATCCACTCCCACATCGCCAGATGATGGATACTCCAGCGCGGATAAACTTCCAGCATCGGCCAAGGCCAAAATAGTTTAAATGGGTAAAACCAGAGGTCTTTGCCGGCAATAATAAAATGTTGCGCCAGGGTAAATTTGAATTCCGCACCGTTAGCCCCAGCCTGCCCGTGTTCAATATGAATTGTCATAAGTGCGGCTAAACATCCCAGAATCATCCAAGGTATTAAGAGCAGGACATCACGGGAATTTATGCGTCCCCGCTTCCACCACAGCACGAACAGCAACACCACCGGAATCATGCAGGCATCGGTCTTTGAAAATAGCGCCAGAATATAAGTGAAACTACCGAGGACGTAGAGGTACCATTCTCGCCGACTCAACCGCGGCTGGTCGGTCGGTCGGCCCCCGCGCACGTTGGAGAATTCGCACCAGGCAAGAAGAGCCAGGAAAAGAAACAACGCGGAGAGCAAACTCTTCTGTTCCACCACCCATCCGACCGTTTCCACCTGCACCGGATGGATCGCCCAGATCGCCGCCGCAATCCACGCGCTGCGCAAATTCAGTGCCGCTAGCACACGCCAAAGAAGAATGGCATTTACACCCTGCACGACGATATTCACCAGATGGTAGCCCAGAGCATGAGCGCCCCAGAGGTGCCATTGTACCATGAAAAATGTATAGACCATCGGGTAATATTGGATGGAATCATGCGGGTTGAACCAGATATTCCACAGACCGCGCCAGTGATGCGCAAAATGGTTTTTTACCAGCCAAGTGGTGTCATCCCAGATGAAGCCAGCTGTATGCAGGGGCCAGTATGCTGCCAGCGTCAGCGCAAGAAGTGCCAGCACTCCCAACACGATACGCCGGAATTCTGTTCCAGGGGCGAATTTCGCACCTGTGAACGCAGCAATCGTGGCAGCTTCAGGGGGTGTCGAAGACATCGGCATCATCGTGGACTATTTGAACATAATTACATGCGTTTGGCAAAAGAGTTTGCAGAGTGCGGATCGCAGGCAGTTCGCGCGGGCTACGCACCCCGTAGTACGCATTCCTTAAAGAGCATCCTTTTGCCGTTCCGGTGCGGTCTCCTCCGCGCGCCGCAGCGGCACCGCATTATCATGACAACGTTCCAGGAACATGCGATCCCACGGGGTGCCAACGCTGCCGCGCGACGATTAGCGAAACATTCTGACGGTCACAGGCGCGCGGAATCAAGGATATCCTGATGCCTTCACTCCGATCGCACCAACCATTGTCATTGCCAGCCCCGGAATGGTGCTCTACCAACAGGTGGGTGCAAAAAAAAGCGGCCCGTCTCGACATATCGGGACGGGCCGCAATAATTCAGCCAGCAGCAGCTAGCACGAAAGCGTTCACCAATTACCGTTGCCGACATCACGCACGGGAACCATGCAGGTGTCGAACGGAGCGGTGGAGGTTAGGATTTTTACTGTAGTTGCACCGGTATTAATTGAATTTTGCGTCCCGGCATTCGTCCCGGTTCCACCAGTGAGGTAGGTAAAGATATTATCTCCGTTTTGGCCAACATAAGGATTGGTCTCAAAGGTGACATGGTCATCACCAAATCCAACATTCTGGCCGGCGCCACCGTGATTGCCGGAATTGTAGATGTAGTTACCAGAGGTATTACCGGCAACGGCGGTGGTGGTGTTGCGTAGTGCTGCACCAGACACTCCATTACCCGGCGATCCCGGTGCCATATCAGAAATCAACGGAAGATCGGACCCGGCGTTATTGGTCCACCAGCCACCGGTCGACGCGCTATTACCCGACCACGGATCCGCTAGTGAATAGCTTTCACTTGCACCTAGACCGCTGGTTGCGCTTAATACAGTGCCCGTTCCACTCTGATTAAAGTTAGTGCAGAACTCGGAGTTAGCGCCTGACGCGGTTAAGTATTCCGTGGAGGGAAGTGTTGCCTGGGGATCGGAAGGACAGATAAAGCTTTTGGTTGTATCCTGCCCGGACACAACCAGCAGCCACAGGCATGAAAGTGGGTCGCCTACGTTCTGGCTTGAACTTTGCCACGCGTTCATAACCGCAATAGCAGTAGGAGTAGCTGGAACCCCCGCTAATGGGAGTCCCGGCGCACCGCCGGCGGTAATAAGACCAGCACTGCTGGCATTATAGGAAGCCGGAAAGTCGTTCTGGTTGGTCTGGGCGTATATGAACATGGATTGAATAATGCCGCGAACGTTCGCCGCACAGACCGCCTCATTGGCCAGTTCTCTGGCCCGGCCCAAGCTGGGTAATAGAATTGCAATGAGCAGCGCGATGATCGAGATTACCACCAGCAACTCAATGAGGGTAAACCCTCGTTTCTTCTTGTAAGTGTAACTTCGCATAGGAAGCCTCCGAAAAAATGGAACACACGAACTAAACTGTGCGACCAGCCGACACATGCCGCCGATAACGTGTTCACTATCGGCACAACGGCCAGATAAGGATCACATTATCAACTCGAAATCCGCGCTGGATTCCCGGCGCACCGGGACATCGGCGTATTGCGTCCATGGGAAACGATCCCACGGTTGCCGATGAGATGAGCATGCGCGTGGTAGCTTCGGACTGCACAGCCCGAATAAAAACCACCTGCGAAGCCAACCAGCTCACGATTTCAGAGCCGGACACACAATTCCAAGTTGTTCATGCGCCCAAGTTATGGGCAAAACTCAAGCCGCCGGAACACGATTTAGAGGTATTACGCAATCCGTACCACCCAAGGTTCCGACATCTTCGGCGGAGGATCAGCGTAAATCACATGGCGAGTTACAGGAGCGGGATAAATATATGAAAGGCTTGAAAGCCTGCGGCCCCGGCGATCCGGAACCAGAATAATGACGGCATGGAAATCAGTCGCTCCTGTTTCACACCGGTAATTATACTATTACACCTTATCGGAGAAGTCAATGCAATTCTTTAATTTTCCTTTCACCAACCACGGATACCCGTGGCTCGTTCATTACCCAGCAACCCCTAAATAATAGCCACGGTTTGTGAATTCCCGGGGGCCCCCTCAATTATACCAAGGACTACGCGGATACCGGAGATTGTTGGATGGCGGCACCGGGATATTGCTGGGGTGCGTGACACTTAATGCGGGTATGGTTTGATTACGCCGCAAACACGATACCCCGGAGCACCGTCATGGTGATGCGGTGCCGCTGGCGGGCGCGTGGGCTGACGGCACCGGGTTATCACGACGGTGCTCGGGGGAGAGACTATTGCGTTATCCGTAACCCGCATAAAGTGTCATGCACCCATATTGCTGATGGAGCACTTGGCATAATAGGCCATGGCGAGAAAACGTGGTATGCTACCGGGGAACTTCAGCGGGATGAGCTATGACCAAACAATACACGCCGGCAAAACCCGCCAATTCAACTTGTGGTAGTCTTGGCCACTTCATCGAGAAGCATACGGTGATTCTACCCGTAGCGGGGCTTATGGCGCTATGTGCGATGGTTTATTCTCCATTGCGTCATGCAGGTTTTATCTGGGACGATTCCGCCTGGATTTTGTACAATTCATGTGTGCATCACTGGTCGGGCCTGCGAAAAATCTGGTTTGATCTCGGAGCTAACCCACAGTATTACCCGTTGACATTAACAGGATTTCTGCTGCAATGGAAACTGTGGGCTGCGAACGCACTGGCATTTCATGTCGTTAATATCGCACTGCAAGCGGGCAACGCCATTTTACTCTGGCGGCTATTAAGGAGCCTGCGGGTTGGGTCCGCATGGGCAGCGGCGGCCATTTTTGCAATCCATCCCATGACCGTTGAGACAGTTGCATGGGTGGTGGAACAGAAAAACCTCGTTTCGGGATTTTTCTCGCTGGCCGCAGTATTTTACTGGGTTCGATTCGCGGGCCTCGACCGATCAGAAGAGGCCATGTCAACAGGCCCGGATGTTTATAATTCAAAGTTTCTGACGATGGGGACACTGGCCTATCTTCTGGCGCTGCTGGCCAAGACATTTGTCTGCTCATTGCCGGCAGCAATATTGGTTTTAACCTGGTGGAAGCTGGGGCGATTACGGTCGCGGCATATTCTGTCCATTTTGCCGTGGTTTGTGCTGACCGCCATTGCCATTCCGCTGGCACGGTGGCGGGAACGCGTCGCCGACGGCGCAACGATCAACAGTCTTCGCTTTTCAATCTGGCAGCACGTCGTGATCGCAGGAAGAGATTTCTGGTTCTATGCGTGCAAGCTGGTCTGGCCACACCCCATTCTGACCATCTACCCGCGCTGGCACATCGGCAGCCCCACCACACTGGACGCGTTTTATCCGCTGTCCGCGGCAGCGTTCCTCGTGGGACTTTTCCTTTTACGGAAGCGCATCAGTCGCGGACCGATTGCGGCCCTGGCCATATATGTAATACTTATTTCACCGGCGATGGGATTTATCCCCTTCGGCACCATGCGGTTTTCCTTTGTTTCTGATTATTTTGCGTATCTTGGATGCATCAGTCTGATTGTACTGTTTACCGAAGTCGGAGGGGTGCTGCTTGCAAATCACTGGGCACGACAGCCGGGCGGTGGGGCCGCATTGAGCGGCAATTCCGGAATCACGGAAGCTGTCAGCACGGCGGTGATCTTGCTGACCTTGGGGATATTGTCATTTCGCCAGTGCGAGGTTTACACACCACCCTGGCATATATGGACGCACACACTTCGATACAATCCCACCTCCTTTCAAGCTTACGACATGCTGGCGACATACGCCTACGCCGATCGCCGTTATCCTCAGGCACTGGCACTGGCTCAACAGGCACATCGTTTCGGCGGCCAGATGGACGCGCTCTCGTGCCTGATCGCCGGTAGAGCCCTGCAGCATACTGGCCAATATGCCAAGGCTATTCCCTGGTACCGGAAATCTTTGGCGATCCAACCGCTGCATCCCCGGCTCATCGCCAGCCTGGCCTTGTGTTATGACCGATCCGGCAACCAACAAATGGCGGTGCGAGCGTTACACCAAGGCATCAATCGGATGCCGAAGGCAAGTCCTTTGTATTTAGCCCTAGGTCTCATACGCGAGGAACGCCATGATTTCGTGCATGCCGCCATGGCATTTCGCACCGCGATCCGATGGGATCACACTTCGGCTCCGGCCTGGTTCGATCTCGCCATAACCGAAGAAAAACTTGGAAACAAACCAGCGGCGATCCGGGCCTATAAGACGGCCATTGCACTGCAGCCAGATTTGCCCAAGGTGGGATTTCTTCATGAAAAATAGCAACCATTCAACCGGCGATGCGCCATCCGGAATGCCGAAGGATTCGCCGACGGAATCGCCCCCGCCTGTGGCGGCCAAGCTCTTGCTGCTGCTGATCCGGCTTTATCAGATCACTCTGGCACCTTTTCTCGGCGGCCATTGCCGCTATGAACCGACGTGCAGCCATTATGCCATCGAAGCCATTCAAGAGCATGGTCCATGGCGCGGTGCTTTGTTGGCATTGAAACGATTGCTGCGATGTCATCCATTTGTCAAGGGCGGATATGATCCGGTGCCACCGAGGGCCAGCGAGGGAGGGGCGGGACAAGAAACGAGCAACGAACAACGAGCAACGAGCAACAGGACAGGCGACGAATAGTCACAGAGGGCTCAGGGCACAGAGGAATTTGCGTGATTGAAGGAGCGAGGAGGAGCAAACGGGCAACGGGTGGGGGGATCGTCAACGCGGTGCTCCGTTGCCGGAGCCACTGATCGGCATAGCCGTGAACGGTTACGAATTTCAATCAAGTCAGCGCGAAGCGTTCGATGGCCTCCGCCACGCCATCATCCTGGTTGGACGGGACCATATATTGTGCGGCCTTGCGAACCTGCTCGGGCGCATTGGCCATGGCTGCGCTGATACCCGCCCACTTGAGCATGGGCAGGTCATTGGCATTATCCCCCACCGCCAGGACATTGGCGGCGGTGATTCCGTAGGATTGGCACAAAAAGTCCAGCGCCAAAGCCTTGTTGGTATCTGGAGCTACCACTTGCAGCAGCCGGGAATCGCTGCGAAAAAGACATATTCGATTGTCAAAACGCTTGGCCAGAAGATATACCAATTCCTCAATCACCGATGACTTGGCATGAAACATGACGCGGGTCACCGGCACATGAAGAAAGGATTCCAGCGCGGCAACGACATCCGGATTGAAGGTGCATCCGGCGGGAAGCGCCTCAAGGGGTACTGCGCCGAAATGATCGGAATAGAGTTTGTCAACAATCTCGATGCTCGGAATCACATCCGGGCAGTGCAGACGGGCATAATCAACGACGCGCCGGGCCAGGGCGTGCGGCAGGCTGATATGTCGGATCACACTCTTCTGCCGTTCATCCCAGATCAACGCTCCATTATGACTGACAATGGGAGTATGAAGTTTCAAAGCCCGGTGATAAAAGCGAACGTGGCGCGGTGGCCGGGCGGTGGCCAGCACAATATGGATGCCGCGTTTGACGGCCTCATGAATCGTCTTGTGCACGCGCGGAGTAATATGGTCGTCGGGGTTAAGCAAGGTGCCATCCATATCCAGTGCAACCATTTTAATGTTGCCGGGTTCTTTGGGAGACGCCGTTGACTGGGCATGGGTGTGATGGCCGGTGGAGGAGATCGTTGAAACCGGCGCGGGCTGGGTAGAAATATCCACGCGCTCGATTAGAGATGCCGCCTGATCCATCAATATCCTTTCCGTCGACGTAGCCGCTGATCCCCTCGGCGGTTGCCGCCGCTGCAGATGAATATCCACGTTGTGGCCGGCGGTTTCACTGCCATTGCGCGGCAACTGCATCTGATTGATTGAATCAATGGGCGGCTCGGCCGCGCCGGATGTGTAAGCCGCCCCCACTTGCGCCGGTGCGGGATTTCCATGGCTTGCGACCAATCTGCGGAGCGATTCAACCAATTCATCAACCGACATAACAATCCGCTCGCTTCACCAGGAGACTAAATCCAAAACCAAACCAACCGGCCAACGTTTTCATGCGTCCATGCGGTCCCCTCCGGGAGCACGCACATCTGAACAGGCCTTTATATCATCGGCCAAGGGCGGAGGTAACATAAGAGAACGTCCAAGATTTTGTAGCATCCGATAATAGTTGGTGATTATCGCCAACTCTCAATCGATTATGCCGGTTATTTTGCGTCCCATATCAACCTCCCGGAGGATAATCCGCCGCGTTATTTGAATCGCCGCATAATTGGCGCAATGCGCGCCGTCAGTATGGATTTCTCCTGGTCGGACAAATGCCCTCGAATTGCGTGTATATAGGTCAACATAATCTTCATTCGCTTGGCGGCAATTTTCGCACCATACCGGCGGGCCAATGCCATGACTTTCCGGGCAGACTGCCGTTTCAAACCGCTGTGGACCATAGTTCCAGGCGCTTTGAGAAACACCGCCAGAGCGTGTTTCAATTGGCCCAGCAATTCAGCGTCCACCAAGTCCAGTTGTTCCGATTGTTCCAGCATGGCCATGGAGGATTCGAATTGCTGCTGATCCAGAGCAATCTCCCCGCTCTGACTTTGACTGATATGGGCGTCTTCCAACCACCGCCGCATCCGTGCGGCTCCATGTAACTGCGCGTACATCAGGGCCTGATCAACCGAATTCGAGAGAGCCGCAACCTGTCCCACCCAGGCTGGAGGGCCGCGCGATTCCGGTGGCCGAACCCGCACCGCCAATGCTCGATGCGGCGCATTGGGAAAGGAAATCACATCAACGGAACCTCGCGCATCGGCAAATTTATACGTCAGTGTGGCATACTTGGATGATGGATCAATTGGATTGTTGTTGCTGACCGGAAGCAATGGGTTCACCGCCGCCGGGCGAACAACCTTATAAAATGCGACGGCATTGGAGGTCTGCCGCCCCAACATGGCACTTAAATGGGTACCCAGATAAATCACGGCAAGCAAAATCAACAGGCCCCCAACCGCCAATTTGATCATTTCCGGTAGTTTCAGGTCATCAAGTTCCACAACATCATCCTACGATTATACGGCCTGCATAATGCCCAAGTATAAGCCCGGCACGACCTCCGGCCAAAGGGGCGTGACACGTTACGCGGGGTGGTCCTTCCCGCACCAGTGCGGGCGGCATAAATGCCGGCGCTAAGACAATCCGCAGGCACCCACCATGGCCTCCGCCATGAATAGTGGCCTGTGGCCCGCGCAACGTGTCACAGACACTCTCTTCTGGAATAACGAACAGCCCGCCGAGACATTGCATCACGCGGCAGGAATCCTGACGGCATACCGGTTACAATCTTTCGCCGGTATCGTTGATGACGTGAAACTTTGGTTGAAGGATGATTCCGACGTGAATGAACTACCCCATAAAATCTCAACGCTTGTATATCTCTTCGATGGCCATGGAAATACGCTCCTGTTATGTCGTAAAAAGGCCCCCAATCAGGGGTTGTACTCCCCCATCGGCGGGAAGCTCGAGCCTGCTCTCGGAGAATCGCCTTATCAATGCGCGATCCGCGAGGTGCATGAGGAAATCGGACTGGTACTGGAATATCCGGATATACGACTTTGCGGCATGGTGGCGGAAAAGGCGTATGAGGGTTCCACGCATTGGCTGATGTTCTGTTTTGAAGTCACCCGCGCTATAACCGTAACGCAATTGAAAATTCCGGAAGGCCAACTGGAATGGGTGCCGATTTCTGAAGTGCAAAATCGCCCCATCCCGGAATCCGACCGCCAAGCCATCTGGCCGCTGATGATGCGGCACAGCATGATGATTGGCAATCAGAAGGGGTGCAGTGCGGTTCCGGAAGTCTTTAGCCTATATCTGGATTGCAGTGCTGCGGGCACAATGCGCGTGATAATTGAGCATGCGTAACCGTCTACCGCTCCGCGGCAAATATTCACAACAACGGCACTGGCGCGCTCGGGTAATTGGTGGTATGCTGCATTTCACCATGGATGGTGAAGTGCAACAACATCGCAAACAAATGATCGCCAATGCGGCCGCTGATCAAGCTGTCTGCATGGCGCAATGGCAGCGTGGGATTGTTGTTCACAGCGCGACGTTAATATTGCGGCGGTAGGTTTCAAACAGTGCCATGAATTCACTGTTAAACACGAAATTAAAATCCGGAAATTTCATACCCGCCATATTCTGATCAATATGCGAGAACATCAATTCCACATCGCCGACGGGAGCTTCCTTGATTGTCCCGTCCGCGCCGGTGCCGCGGGAACGTATCACCCCATGAATGGATGCCCCGGCTTCTGAGACATTGGCGATGGTGGCATCGTAAACGATCTGTTCGCCCGGGCGAACCAGACGATCAAAAGTGGCCCGACTGATTTTCGCCAGGATGACCTTTTCCTTGAAATCCCGCGCCGCTCCAACCAGAATGCCGCTGGTCTGAGCCATGCCTTCAATCATCAGGCTTGCGGGCATTACCGGGAATCCGGGGAAGTGATCGTGCAGGTGATCTTCCGCCAGAGTGACATTCTTGATGGCCACCGCCCGCTTGCCGGGTTCAAAGAGTTCAAATTTATCGATCCAAATCCATCGCATGTCACGCTCCAACCGAAACGCTTTGAAAAAAAGCCCCGGGCGGTTTCGCCCGGGGCCTCTACTATACAATCATTTGTCGGTCATGCCGAATCAGATCAAGCCGTCTTTCTTTCCGATGTACTTGATCAAATCAACCACGCGGTTGCTGTATCCCCATTCATTGTCATACCAGCTCACGAGCTTGAAGAAATGAGCGTTCAGTTCAATGCCGGCTTTGGCGTCATAGATGCTGGAGCGCGAGTCGGTGGTGAAATCGGTGGACACCACCTCTTCATCCGTGTAGCCGAGGATACCCTTGAGCTTGCCTTCGGATTCCTTTTTGAGAACCGCGTTGATTTCGGCCAGTGAGGTATCCTTACTGGTGCGGACGGTCAGATCCACAACCGAAACATCCGGAGTCGGAACACGGAAGGCCATACCGGTGATCTTTCCTTTCAGTTCGGGAATTACAAGGGTGGCGGCTTTGGCGGCACCGGTAGCGGCCGGAATCAGATTCTGGCCGGCACCACGTCCGCCGCGCCAATCCTTCTTGGATGGTCCATCCACCGTCGGCTGCGTAGCCGTGGCCGAATGTACGGTGGTCATCAGGGCCTCTTCAATTCCAAAATTATCATTGATCACTTTCGCCAGCGGAGCCAGGCAATTGGTGGTGCAACTGGCATTGGACACGATGGTATCCGCCGGGACAAACTTGTCTTCATTGACGCCAATGACGAATGTCGGAATATCCTTATCCTTGGCCGGTGCGGAGATAATAACGCGTTTGGCACCCGCCTCCAGATGCTTGGCGGCACCTTCGCGATTGGTGAACAGGCCGGTGGATTCCACGACGTAATCCACCTTGAGATCCTTCCATGGCAACTGGGCCGGATCGCGCAGGGCGAACGTTTTGACCAGATGACCGTTGACAAGGATTCCGGTTTCACCTTCCGGTTTGACTTCACCGTCAAATTTACCGTGCGTGGAATCGTACTTCAGCAGATAAGCCAGATTATCTGCGGGAACCAGGTCATTGATTGCGACAAATTCAATCTTCGGATCATGCGCCCCGGCACGGAACACCAGCCGACCGATGCGCCCGAAGCCATTGATACCAACTCGAATTTTTGACATTGACGATTACTCCAAAAAAACAATACGTCCCGGGGTTACATTTCCAGGCAGCCTGAAACACTCCGGCGGCCGGGAAAACCCAAAGCCCGATATATTAGTGGTTATGCGGATTCGGTTCAACAAGACGACAAAGGTATTATCCACCTGAAGCCGCCGGAGCAAGTTTTGATATCCACAGTGAACCTTTCCGGCGACTGGATGGACTGGAAGACGTCCGCACCGGAACTTCTTCTTACGCCGCAGACGGCTTGGGAAGGTGCCAACCTGCCATTGCTACCATCGGGTTATGGATGGGCGAAAAATCCCGTGCGACAATTGCGCGATCCCGCAATATTTCAGCAGCATGGGCGTTTGTATCTGCTGTACTGCGTGGCCGGGGAACAAGGAATCGCCATCGCCCGACTGAACCTTTTGCAGCCGGGGTCTTAGCAGAAGCATGGTGGTCAGCGGGAGAAATAAACAATGTGTTCGTTGTCTATTATTCTCCAAGTTTTTGCGCCCACAACGCCTGACAGCATCTTCTCATGGCGACGTTTCAGGCACTCTGGATGTCCGTCAGCCTTGCGCTCCGGCTTTACTCTCATCGAATTGCTTATTGCTGTATCTATTATCGCCATATTGATCGCGTTGCTGCTGCCGACGTTGGCCATGGCTCGGCGCGACGCGCAGAGCGTCGTATGTGCTTCCAATCTGCGTCAGTTTGGCGTGGCTTATACCGAATATTTTGCGGAAGAATCGGCCCATGGCTTGCCGTATGATCCAAACCTGCCGACCATGTACTGGTTGGAATTGCTGGGGCCTTATTTTACGAATCAGACACCGGCGGCGCAAAATCTATCCAGTCCATCGTTCGTACCCGCCAGCGAACAAGCAGCGCTGGTTTGTCCGAGCACTCCGAATCAGACCCTGACTGCCGGCGCTGCGGGTTATGGCGATGCCTTCACAACCTGGGGGCCGGTGGCATGGTGGAATCAACCGACCATCACCAGTCACTTCGGCAGCTATTGCATGAATGGGTGGCTTTTTGATACTTCCATCACTGCTACGCCCGCGGATCCCAATCCCATGTATTGGTATACATTTCATCAGAGGCTGGGGTTACAGCCCTATTTCAGTTATGGCAGCCAGTTACCCGGTCCGCAGACGCCCGTGTTTGCTGATGCGATCTGGGCCGACGCCTGGCCGGACAGTAGCGATCAGCCACCGCAGGCACCCTTTACGCTTAATACCGGATATCCCACCGGCGCGCCCAGCGGTCCGGGCGGATTGGGTCGGCTCTGCATTGACCGACATGGCTTGGCGATTAACGTTTCATTTGAAGACGGCCATGTGGCACTCACGTCATTGCCGCAACTCTGGATGTTGCCATGGTCTGCGACATCCTCACCGCGTCAGGTGAGCATTCCGTAAAACATGTTATGGTGGCATTCGGGACGAAGGGGTTGGTTAAGGCCTTGTCGATTTACACTGCGAAAGCGTGGCGGGAGAATTCTCCAAAAGAAGCCATGAATTGTGACCCGAAGGTTGTCGAACGGGGCATTTGAACGCGCTGCGGGCATGGTTCAACAACCTGCGGAATAACTTCGGGGCGTCAATCTGATACTTCTTCCTTCGCCGGAGCCATTTCCGCCATTGATGCGGGAGGTCCGGAAGATGTGGGAAATTGGAGCCAATACCCGCTGTCCGGGTCATCCATGCACAGCAGGGTATAACTGCTACCGGCGGGCACCATATCAAGTGTGGCCGTTTTTTCTGTCAAAGCAATGACGATGTACTCAGCCTTGCGGTGGCCTCGCTCCAACGTTGCCGACGGCGGTTGATCATAGCCGGGGTTTATTTCAGCCAAGTCGATGGTGGCCAGAGCCTCAAGCAGCACCCGCCTTTGGCCGCTACCGGCGGTGATCAACGTGGGAATGGCCCGGCGATATCCGCTGATCCGTAAGCCGACGGAAAAATGATCCATCAGTCCCCGGCAGATCCAGGCGGCAGCAACTTCTATGGCCCGCTCTGCCATAGCGAGGCCATTTGGCACTTTGTCCCAATGCCGCAAATCCAGGCCAATGACAATGGTTGGCGGCGTATCGGTGGTCATTTCCTTTACCATCAATTGCCCGGTATGGGCGCTGCGACGCCAATGAATGCTATGGATGCTGTCACCGCTTTGATATTCGCGCAATCCGAAAAATTCATCCGCTCCGCCGCGCCGTGGCGTGTTGGTGGATCCTCCGGAAGACAGTGTGCGCGATCGGGCCAGCAGTTCACGATTGAGCATTCCGATGCGTGGATAAACGACGACGCGCCGCGTATCGAGGATATGCACCGCCCGATTCAGAAAGCCGAAGGGAAATGAACAGCACACGCGTTGTTCCCGTAGTTCAATGACACCGCGATGCGTGGGCACCAGATGCGTCATGACCAGCGTTGTTTCGCGTGGCCCAAGGTGCAGGCAATAACCTTCCGGAATCACGGAAATAGCGCCGAGAAAACGGGCTTCCGTGATGCGGACCGCGCAGGATGGCCAGAGAATTTTATGGTTCACCAGGCGGTAATGAACTTCCATAGGTTCCCCGGCCACAGCGTGTGAACCGATGGATCGGTGAATTTCCAGCCGCCGCAGCAGCAGGTCGCCCAGCACGGCCGACACCAGCAAAGTTCCAAGTACGATGCCCAAAGCCCAGAAGAGAATATTATTTTGGCTGTTGATGGCGGCGATCAGCACAAAGCACGCGACACCTGCGAAAACCAGGCCCGTGAAGGTTATTTCGTAGTAGGTGATGCGTTTGGTTCTCTTCATGGCCACGGCCCGTCTAGATTCGGCCCGATGAACAGCGATATTCAGCATGATCTGGATCGCAAATGCCTACATCGGGCATGGAATATTCTGCAACAGTTCCTGCATGATCCGAACGGCGGTGGTGATGTCACCATTGGCCATATAGCTCTTGGTAATCACCCGGTGGGAACACACCGGTACCACCATTTCCTTGATGTCATCGGGTGTGACATAATCACGCTGGTTGACCAGCGCCAGCGCCTGCACCGCATGGGTCAGTGCCAGCGAACCACGCGGCGAGATGCCGGTATGCAGCAGTTCATGCTTGCGCGTGGCCGCGACAATATCCATGATGTATTCCAGCAGAAGCTGGTCCACTTTTACCTGCGCGGCCTGCCCCTGCAGCGCTTCAACTTCCTGACTTGAAAGCACCGGATCAAGCGTATCAAGCCGATGCTGGCCGGGCTGCTCCCGCAGAATAGCCAGTTCACGGCCACGTTCCGGATAGCCCAGTTGAATCCTCAAGAGAAAGCGGTCCAATTGATTTTCAGGCAGAAAATAGGTGCCTTCAAATTCAAATGGATTTTGCGTGGCCACCACCATAAACGGACGGGGCAACTGCAGCGTCTGGCCATCGATGGAAACTGAATTTTCATTCATCGCCTCGAGCAAACTGCTTTGCGTGCGCGGGGTGGTCCGATTAATCTCATCGGCAAGCACAATATTGGAAAATATCGGCCCCGGTTTGAATGTAAATTCCTGCCGTTCCTGGTTGTATACGGAAACGCCGAGAATATCGCTGGGCAGCAGATCAGGGGTAAGTTGGATGCGGCTGAACTGACAGTTGATGCTGCGGGCCAGCGCTTTTGCCAAAACGGTTTTGCCGACCCCTGGAACATCTTCAATGAGCACATGTCCGCGCGCCAGCAGGCCCACCAGCAATTGGGTCACCACTTCAGGGCGACCGAAAAACACGGTTTGTATATTTTTTCGCAGTCGTTCAAGCGGATTCATGCGATGGCGTTCCTGTGTAGCCCGTGTCACAGCAGCGAGGATTTTGCGGCAGCCGGGCGAAGCCCAAATCGGACGGCCTTATGGCGCAGGCTTCGAAAAACGCTGCACGAGTTTTTGAATTAAAGGCTGATCCGCGCGCAGCCTGAGACTCTTACGCCAATACGCCAGGGCTTTGGCCCGCAAGTCCGGATCGCCGGTCTCCGAAGGAATAGCCATTGCCATGTAAACCACGCCAAGGCCATTGAGTGCGGGCGGATAGTTTGGATTGATCTTCAACGCGGCCTTATACGCGGCCTTGGCACCGGACAAGTCGCCCATGCGATAGCGGGTATAGCCGAGCCGTTCCTGCACCAGCGCGGAAGGTGCCAGATTCGCGGCGGTAGTCAAAACCCGAGCGGCCATGGAGAATTTTTTCTCCCGTAGATAGACAGCGGCCAAATCAAGATAAATTGCCGACTGATGCGGTTTAAGCTCCAAACTGGACTTGAAATATTGAATGGCCAGAGGGGCGTACTGCGGATCAATATCCGCCGCCTTGGCATATATGGCCCCCAAATTGGCCAGCGATGAAAATGATCTGGCCCCATTTTTCAATGCCCGCTGCCCGTAGATGACTGCGTAAATCGGTTGCCCAGATTGGGCATACGCAACCGCCAGACTCATCGCCGCATCGGAATTGGCGGGCTCAACCTGCAAAGAATGCTGCAGAGCATTGATGGCATTTTGAAAATCGCGAATGGTCTGGTAACTTACGCCCAGCTCATACCAGCCGTGAAAACTTTTCGGATTCACACTCACCGCATGCTGATAGTCGTGAATCGCGTGCTTGAATCGTCCCTGTCGGCGGTAAATATCGCCACGCGCTTCATACGCCAGCACCATATCCGGATTTCGGCGGATCGCGGCGGTGAGTTCCTCCAAAGCTCTTTGTGTCTTGCCCCCTTCGGCATCGAGCTGCCCCGCGACGTAATGATCAATCGCGCTGGTGTTCTGGGTGCTACAGCCACCAAGCCAAAGCGAACTTACAATTGCCAGAGGCAATATAACATAATGTTTCAACATCGGCTTGATCCCTTGTCCGCGGAAATACCCGTCCCCCGAGCCTGCCAGTTATTGCAAGGGCACCGGTTCTTGAGACAACTGGGTCGGACGATTTATCAGAAGAACAGATTCCACATTATCCGGAACCTGCAACCAGTCGGTTGAAATGGCGTGACCCACGCGAACGGAGTTTTCCCCCGGCGTGTCGGTCAGCGTTTGACAGCCCGTCAACATCGGCAACATGGACGCCGCGCCCACCAACAGTAAAAGTGTTGCGTACCGCTTCATGCAATAGCCTCCAAAAAAAAGACATCCGCCCAGCGGTTAAAACGCACTATATTTATCCGCCCAAGCCGCGTATGTCAAATAAATTGTCATACAATTTTTACTCCAGTGTTCTCTTCCATTGGCGAAAATTGCGAAATTTGTGTAATATCCCCTGCGGGCAGGAGTGACACGATGGAATAAAAGGACACGCGCATGGCTGATTCAATTCAAGTTTCCCTAGATGAAAAAATTTACCGGTATCCTCTGGTGACCGGCACCGAAAATGAACGCGGCATCGACATCGCCCGCCTGCGTTCGGATACCGGCCTGATCACGCTGGACCCCGGCTACGGCAATACAGGCTCATGCAAAAGTGCCATTACGTATATTGACGGCGAGAAGGGCATATTGCATTACCGCGGCATCCCCATTGAAGAGTTCGCGGACAATCCCGACTTTATTGAAGTGGCCTGGATGTTGATCTTCGGACGTCTGCCAAATTCAACTGAAAGGGAACGCTTCAGCGATCGGCTCACCGCCAATGCGCACCTCCACGAAGCTATGAAGCACACCTTTGAAGGGTTCCCTGCCGACGCCCCGCCCATGGCCATTACTTCCGCCATGATCAACACGCTCGGATGCTTTCACCGTGAATTTTATTCCCTCACCGATGAATTGCAGCTTGAGGAGGTCGCCGCCAGGCTGATCAGCAAAATACGTACGATCGCGGCGTTCACCTACCGGCGCGTCAATGGCTTGCCTTATATATATGCGAATTCCAAGCTGCGTTATTGTGCCAACCTGCTGCACATGATGTTCTCCATGCCCTACGAACACCATGAAGTTGACCCGGAAATTGAAAATGCGCTCAACCTCATTTTCCTGCTTCATGCCGACCACGAGCAGAATTGCTCCACAAGCACCGTGCGCATGGTCGGCAGCAGCAAAGCCAATCTCTTTGCCAGCGTTTCCGCCGGCGTATGCGCGCTCTGGGGCCCCCTGCACGGCGGAGCCAATGCCGAAGTGCTGGAAATGCTTGAAAAAATCCATCACGGCGGTTTGACCGCGGAAAAATATATCGCTCTGGCCAAACAGAAGGACAGCAATGTCCGTCTCATGGGCTTCGGCCACCGCGTCTACAAAAATTACGACCCGCGCGCTAAGATGCTTCAGAAAATCTGCGAGCGTGTGCTGAAAAAAATGGATCGTAAAGATCCCCTGCTCGACATCGCCCGCGGGCTTGAAGAGCAGGCGCTAAGCGACGAATACTTTGTGAGCCGAAAACTTTATCCCAATGTCGATTTCTACAGCGGCATTATTCTCAGAGCCATCGGCATTCCCGTGGATATGTTCACCGTGATGTTCGTCATCGGAAGATTGCCGGGATGGATCGCCCACTGGAAGGAACAGCATGATGATCCAACCGCTAAAATCGCCCGCCCACGGCAGATATACACCGGGCCGGTCAATCGCCATTATGTGCCGATTGATCAGCGTTAAAATTTGCTCCGGTGATAACCGTGTACGCATACGGGATGTCCGCCGCTCAACGGCACCGGGTTATCGCCACGGTGCTCTGACGATTTGCGTTCCCCAAGCACCGTCATGGTAATGCGGTGCCGTCGGTGGAGGCTCAGAGCTGGGGGGTGTGGCAATATTTTCGGGCGGGTGCGGCATTTCCGCGTAAAACGCGCGGTGCAAGCACACGCGGCTAAAGGGGGATGGGGCGTCCCAGCACCACGGTTCGGATATGTTGCCACGCTCGGAGCTGAGGGCTGTGGGTTGCCACCGCCCAATAATCGTCGGCACCCACCAACAGGCGGAATCTGAATATGACCAGCTTGGAACTACCCATGGCCCACCGCAGCAAGGCCCTGCAGCGATCCCCGTTGCGGATGGCGGTGGATCGTTTCACCGCCAATCGCCTGGCAGTTCTGGGAATAATCGGACTGAGTTTGTTTGTTGTCGCCTGCTACGGCACTCTGCCATGGACATTGCACTCATTTAATCAGCAGCATCTCCGCGACGCTCTTGCGCCGCCATCGTGGCGGCATTGGATGGGCACCGATACGTTGGGACGTGATTTATTGTCGCGTTTTTTACTCGGTGGTGCGATTTCCCTGATGATCGGCGTATTTTCCGCCATGGTCGCCGTGGGCATCGGATTAACCGTCGGATTGGTATCCGGCTATGCGGGCGGGCGCGTTGATGCGCTGCTGATGCGGGCCGTGGATGTGCTGTATGGATTGCCCTACATCCTTCTGGTGATCCTGCTGCGTGTGGCGCTGGTTGGGCGACTTTCGGATATTTTGGCGGGCGTTGGGTTGCCGCAGTCACAAGGTTTGGCGGGAATTGTCGTGCTGCTGGTGGGCATTGGCGGCGTAAGCTGGTTGACCATGGCCCGCGTGATTCGCAGTCAGACCATGAGCCTCGTCAATCAACCTTTTGTGGAAGCGGCCCGGGCGACGGGAGCCAAGCCGGCGCGTATTCTTTTCCGGCATGTTTTTCCCAATCTCATTGGCTCGGTCGCGGTGTATGCCGCTTTGACCATTCCTAACGCCATTCTGGCCGAGTCGTTTTTAAGTTTTCTGGGCCTGGGGGTACAACCGCCGGTGCCCACCTGGGGAAATCTCGCCGCCGCGGGCGTTGCGGCGATCAATCCGATCCATACCCAATGGTGGCTGATTTTCTGGCCATGCGCTGGCCTGACACTGGCCCTCTTATGCTTAAATTTTCTTTCAGACGCCCTGCGTGATGCACTGGATGTGCGAACGCGATAGAATTATGCCAATTGTGCCATTGGCCGCCCGGAGTATGCCTCCCGGCGCTTTTCGGCGGCGGCATCAGCGACGGAGCTTGCATGGAAAATCGCTTTTCAATTAAAGATTTTTTTTATTTTACTCTTTTTATTATTGCGTTGGTTCTGCTGGGATTTATTCTCGCTGCAATTAATTACCAGACCGGTGAAATGGCCGGCTTGCGACGCGAGATCAAAAGTTCCACCCAGCAGCAGATCGCCGCGATCCGCCGGATTCATGCGTCAGCTCCCAACGCGCCGGTGTCCGAAAATACTGCCAAAAGTGCCTCTACCAACGTCGCTAAAACCGCCAACATCCGCGTGACACTTCCCAACGGTGATCGCTATGTCTGTTACCCCAACCCGCCGATTTTTCCCGGCAGCCCCTACCATCTCCCCGGGTACGCACCTGGGGGCTGGCTGGTACAAAATCTGGGGGAGGAGCCGCATTCCCTGATTCCCTATGTTCCACGATCCGCTGCCGCCAATGATGTACAAAGTCTGGTGCTGGAGTCCCTGCTGGCCCGGAATCCAGTCAATCTGCATTGGGTTCCGTGGCTGGCGCGATCTTATAAAGTATCGAAAAACGGTTTGAAAATAACATTCAAGCTGCGCCGGCGGGCACGGTTCAGCGACGGCACGCCGGTGCTGGCCAGTGACGTGGTATTCAGTTTTGATACGATGATGAATCCACATGTCAACGATCCGCAAAATTGGCCCTACTATTCCGATGTTAAATCCTGCCGGGCTGTCGGCCCGCGGACCGTGGTATTTCGTTTCAAACATCCCTATTTTAAAGCGCTGGAGAACGCCGGGAGCTTTTCGATTATTCCCGCCCACATTTATAAATTCACCTCCGCCAAGGAGTACAACAGCCGCAGTCGGCTCCTGGTTGGAAGCGGTCCATATATATTGAAAACGTGGACGCCTGGACAGAGAATTGTCCTCGTAAAAAATCCCCAATACTGGGGGCCTCCGGCCACATTTCAGCGGATTATTTATCGCTTTATTCAAAACCCGCAGGCGGCTCTGGCCACGTACCTGAAAGGTGGCATCGACAGCGATGGTGTGGAGCCATCGCAATGGCTCAAGTACACAGCTCGCCCCGGATTCACCACCAAAAATCACTGCTACAAATATCTCACTTCCAGCTCCGGGTTCCTTTATGTGGGATGGAACCTCAAAAATCCACTGTTTCAGGATCGCTTGACCCGGACCGCTCTGGCCATGCTGATTGATCGCAATGCGATTATCAAAACCTTCCTGCATGGAATGGCTATACCGGTCAACGGCCCATTCAATCCGCTTTCGCCACAGAATGATCCGGGCATTCCAGCAATTCCGTATGACCCCGCCAAAGCCAAAGCATTGCTGCATCAGGCTGGATGGCGCATGGGGCCTGATGGCGTGCTGACGCGGAAGGGCAGGATATTCAAATTCAGCCTGTTGATTCCATCGCAATGGCCGCTGGGACAAAAAATATGCGTCTACATGCAGCATCAATTCGCGACCGCCGGGATCAATTGCCAAATATCCCCCGTTCAATTCACCATTTTGCTGCGTAGAATCAACAAACGGCAGTTTTCCGCCACCCTGTCGGGCTGGACCGGCAGCATTGAAATGGACCCCTACCAGATTTTCGATTCCAAAAGTTACGCCCACGAAGGCAGCAATGCCGGCGATTTTGATGATCCGCAAGCGGATCAACTCATTTCCGAAGGCCGACGGGAAATCAATACCGCCAAGCGCATGGCCATCTGGCATAAACTGCAGGCGATCATTTATCGCCAGCAACCGTATCTCTTTTTGTTCACGCCCGACCGTCTGGTGTTCATCCATGGACGATTTCGGAACACCAGGCCCGTCGGCAAATTCGGTCTTGACAGTGGCAATTGGTTCGTGCCGCGGGCATTGCGAAAATATCAGTGATGACCCGACCGGCACCATGAACTCCTGTACGGAATACGCATGTTGACATACATTTTTCGGCGACTGCTGCTGATGATCCCAACGCTGATCGGCATGACTTTCATGCTTTTTGCGATCGTGCGATTTGCGCCGGGATTAAAAACCGCCGGAGCGGGTGGCTTCGCCAATGGCATGATGCAGGCCCGGCAGGCCCAAAAACAGGAAGAACTTCTCACGGCCCAGCGCCTTCATCTGGTGAATAAAAATGGCCGCCCCATCAGCCTGCCGATGCAATATGTACTTTGGCTCAAAAGCACCTGCGAGGGTCATCTGGGCACCAGCCTGGAATATAATGAGCCGGTGCTCACCCTCATCGAACAACGCCTGCCCGTTACGCTTACCATCAATCTCATTGCCATGATGGTTATTTATCTCGTTGCGGTGCCGGGCGGATTTCTCGCGGCCGTGTATCGTGATCGATTGTTTGACCGCGCGTTTGGCTTTGCCAGTATTGCCCTGTATTCGTTGCCCAGCATCTGGGTGGGGTCCATGCTGCTGGGCTTTTTTGCCAATCCGGAATTTTTCAATTGGTTTCCCTCGGCCGGACTGCACGCTACCAACACACAAAGCATGAGTTTCCTGCAGTATATCGGCGATTATTGTTATCATATTACCTTGCCGATAGTCTGTTCGGTTTATGGTGGATTCGCGTTTTTAAGTAAGCAGGTACGCGGTTCAATCCTTGAAAATCTGCATCAGGATTATGTCCGTACCGCCCGCGCCAAAGGGCTGTCCGGTTCCACCGTAATGGTTCGCCATGTTTTCCGAAACAGCCTTCTGACGCTTATTACCCTTACCGGCATGGCCTTGCCCGGCTTACTGGGTGGTTCAGTCATCATTGAACAGATTTTTTCCATAGATGGTATGGGCCGCCTCGCCTATACCGCCACACTCGGGCGTGACATACCGGTTATTCAGAGTCTGGCCCTGGTAGGCTCAATTCTTACCCTGCTGTCTTATCTTGCGGTGGACATCTGCTATGCCATGGCGGATCCAAGGGTGTCCTATGCCTGATACCGCTACGGTAACCATGGACCACAGCACCGCGCCACCGCAATCCTTCTGGATGCGCGTCGGCACGCGCGTCTTTGGTCCATACCTCGTAAAAGTTTGCACAGCCTACATTATGCTGATCTGCTTTCTGGCGGTTTTCGTACCTTTTATAGCCAATGGTAAGCCATATACCTGCGTCATGCCCGCACGTCATGGCCAGGCCGCATATCGCGCCTACCCGCTGTTTCGCGATCTCACCAGCGTCAGCCTGATCCTGCTGGTCGTCACTGCCGGTCTGATGCTGCAGGTTCTGTATGTGAAAATCACACGTCGCATGCAGCCGGAGCTTCGCGCGTTGCGCCGCAGAATCTGCCTGCTTATCCTGACGCTTTTGGTGGCGGCGTTTTCCATTCTTATTCTTCTATTTCATCACAATCGGCTGGACGCCACGGATTACCGCCATCTTGCGGCCACAGGCCAAATCACCCATGCCGTCTTTCCACCCATTCCATGGGGTTATGCGGCCATGGAGCCTTTGCGTGACAACCTGCTCAACAAGCTGCCTTCGATGCGCCATTGGATGGGAACCGACGGCGATGGCCGCGACGTGCTATCCCGACTGATGTGGTCCGCCCGCATTGCCATGGGCATCGGGTTTATCAGTCAGTTTATCGCCATTGCCATCGGCATTGTAGTGGGGGCTTGTACGGGCTATTTTTCCGGCATCTTTGATATTATTGGAATGCGTCTGGTGGAAATCGTCGAGGCTGTCCCCACTTTTTTTCTCATCCTCACCTTCGTCGCCATTTATGGCCGCCATATTTTTTATATCATGGTCATTCTCGGTATTACCGGTTGGACCGGCTACGCGCGTCTGCTGCGCGCGGAATTTCTCCGCCTCCGCCAGCTTGACTACATCGCCGCGGCGAGAGCCTCCGGGCTGCCGCTCTGGAGAACGCTTTTCCGCCACATGCTGCCCAACGGCATTACGCCCGTGCTGGTATCAGCCAGTTTCGGCCTGGCCAGTGCGGTCACCATTGAGTCCAGCTTAAGCTATTTGGGTGTCGGCGTTCGCCCCCCTACGCCGTCCTGGGGGTCCATGCTCAATGCCGCGGGCAATCCCGCCACGGTATTTCACTGGTGGCAGGCTTTGGGGCCGGGCATGCTGCTTTTCCTGACCGTCCTGGCATTTAACATCGTCGGGGAATCATTCCGGGACGCCCTGGATACACGCCACTAAATACAATGGAGTCGTATGATGATGTCTGATGTTCCCATTCACGCCGATTCGCCTCTGCTGCAAGTCCGGAATCTCCGCACCGAATTTGCCACCGATCAGGGCCAGGTATCGGCGGTCGATGGCATCTCGTTTTCCATTTTTCCAGGTCAAACCCTTGCTTTGGTCGGTGAAAGCGGATGTGGAAAAAGCGTCACTGCGCTTTCGCTGCTGCGGCTGGTTCCCAGTCCGCCCGGAAAGATCACTGCGGGTTCCATCTTTCTGGACGAACGTGATTTACTGCGGCTTTCAGAATCGGAAATGCGCAGAATTCGCGGGGCCCGAATTGCCATGATCTTTCAGGAGCCTATGACCAGTCTCAATCCGGTGTTCACCGTCGGCGAACAGATTATGGAAGCCATTCAACTGCACCAGCATGTCTCTTCGCGCGAGGCGTTCATCATTGCGAGCAATGCGTTGCAGCAGGTGGGCGTGGCCGACGCCGCTCGACGCCTGCACGATTATCCGCATCAAATGTCCGGCGGCATGAAGCAACGTGTGATGATTGCCATGGCGCTGGCATGCAATCCGGCTCTGCTGATCGCCGATGAACCCACCACCGCCCTGGATGTCACCATCCAGGCGCAAATCCTTGAGTTGCTGGGAAATGTTCAGGCCCATATGGGGATGGCACTATTATTGATTACCCATGATCTGGGAATTGTTGCGGAAAACGCCGATGTCGTGGCCATCATGTATGCCGGGAAAATTGTGGAATTCGCCACCGTGCATGAACTTTTTAACAATCCACTTCATCCCTACACCCGCGGATTGCTTGGCTGCGTGCCGCAATTGGGGCAGGATTATGACCGGCTTCCCACCATTCCCGGCTCGGTACCAAGTTCAGGAAATTGGCCCGCGGGATGCCGCTTTGAACCGCGCTGCTCGCAATGCCAGGATGAGGCGCGCGTGAGATGCCGGATGACAATGCCGCCGCTCAAAGAGGTTGTCCGCGACCACTGGGTTGCCTCCTTTTCCGTTCCGGGATTTGAAGCCGCCGCGGAAACGCCGCCAGCCTTGAGTTTTCGCCGCGCCAGGAATCCGCAGGCATCCGCCGCCGAATTATGATAGGATTTGCTAATGCCCCAACCGACAGTTTCGCACCCGCTGCCACAGACTTCCACGCCGCCCGCTCGGCTGTTAACCGTGGAAAATCTGCGCGTGCTTTTCCCCATCCGATCCGGCTTTTTTTCCTCCGCTCACAACTACATTCGCGCCGTGGATGGCATTTCGCTTCATGTAAACGCCGGCGAAACGCTGGGCCTCGTCGGTGAGTCCGGCTGTGGCAAAACTACCGCCGGACGCGCTATTCTCCGGCTTATTCCACATGGCAGCGCGGTAATTTCCGGATCGGTTAATTTTGAAGATCATGATCTCTATTCATTATCCGCCCGCCAGCTCCGTGCCGTGCGCCGCAATATCCAGATTGTCTTCCAGGACCCCGTAGGCTCCCTTAATCCACGTATGACCGTTGGCTCCATGATCGGCGAACCGATGCTGGTCCATAGCCTGGCACCCAAAGCGGAAATTCCCGCCCGCGTTATGGAGCTGCTGCGGAAAGTCGGATTTCCCGCCGATGTAATCAACCGCTATCCCCATGAATTCTCCGGCGGCCAGCGCCAGCGCATCGGCATTGCCCGCGCGCTGGCCTTGAATCCCAAGCTCATTGTCTGCGATGAGCCGGTCTCCGCGCTGGATGTCTCCATTCAGGCCCAAGTGCTCAATTTGTTAAGCGATTTACAAAGTGAAATGGGATTGTCCTATCTTTTCATCGCCCATAACCTCGCGGTGGTGGAACATTTTTCCGATCGCATTGCGGTAATGTATCTGGGGCGAATTGTTGAAACCGCCCCCGCCCGCCTGCTAACCGGCGATCCCAAACATCCGTATACGCAGGCCCTGCTTTCCGCCGTGCCCAAGCCCGAGGTGGACCGCAAAGAGCACCGCATGGTATTGCAGGGCGAAGTGCCCAGCCCGGCCAATCCCCCATCGGGCTGCCCATT
Source organism: Planctomycetota bacterium (assembly GCA_021809365.1). The sequence continues at coordinate 28,050 of JAKBAC010000003.1, forward strand.
TCATCCGCGCTGCCCCATCGCCAAAGAACGATGCAGCCGGGAAATGCCCCCCATGGAAATCAAAGGCGGAAATCCCGACCACCTCGCCGCATGTTGGGAAACGCACTGACCATACAGGGATAGTAATAACATCGTCAAGACCGCTCATTGGCGCTTTCTCCGACGATGAAATATTTCCTCTCCTTAGCCCTGGGCCGAATGGTGCACCGTCATGACAATGCGGTGCCATTGGCATCCGCGGAAAGCCAACGGCCGCAAAATTCCTCCGCGCACCTGCGTAACGTCGGTGCCCCATCCAGCTATGGGCGGCGACGGTTCCGCCCGCCACATCAGGCGGATGTCGGTCGGCCATGGCTGCGCTTATTCGGAAGTTTTCTCTTCGGGCGGAGGATCTTCGTCAACAACTTCCGATTTTTTGCGAGCGGTAACCAGAGTAGCTAGAACCAGACCCAGCACATAAAGCAGAATCAGCGGCAGAAATATACTGGAAAACGTCACCAGATCGGGCGTAGGTGCCAGCAGCGCGGATAATACCGCCAGCACCAGTACCGCATAACGCCACATTTTGCGAAACTTTTCCGCGGACATGATCCCGATCTGCGCCAGCACCATCATGACCATGGGCAATTCAAAAGCCAGGCCGAACACCAGAGCCATGACGGTGACAAAGCCCAGATAATCATGCACCATCGGCAGCGGTGCAAATAGCGAACCGGCAGGCTGAGCATTGATAACGAGTGTTTTTCCCTCAGCATGCATCAGCAGGCGGCCTTGCGCGGCGTTATACCACAAGGCAATATGATGCTTTGGAAAATGCGTTGGATCACTGCGCACCATCGGAATTAAGAGCGGCGTAGCCTGATCGCCGGTGGGCAGCTTGGCTATCGCCTTCACGGCTGTGCTTCCACCGTAGATCATACTTTCAATTCCGTTGGGCCGCACATCCGGCATCGGCACCTGCTGATTAAATGCCAGAAAGAATTTCAGCATGATCGGCAGCACGATCAGGAAAAAAAATGCGACACCGGAAATAAACAGCATGATGCTCGGACCGATATACCGATAAACCAGTGATCGCTCCCGCTTATATAGCCCGGCGGCAACAAACAGCCAGAATTGATAAATAATCCATGGGCTGGCCAGCAGCACCCCGGCCTTAATTCCCAACATCAGGTACATGATGACGTTACCGGCGGGCTTATTGTAGAGCAGATATTGCGGGTAGCCGGAAAAACGCAGGGCCAGAAGATAGGGCTGAAAAAGAAAGTCGATGATGTCGTTGGCGAACCATGTGCAGATGGCGATACCCACCGCCGCTCCCAGCAACGACAGAATCAGACGCTTGCGCAAATCATCCAGATGATCGCCAATGGACATGGAAGGCATCGAAGATTCTTCCTCCGGAGCCTGGGAAAATTTGGCCAGAAAATGCCGCCATAAGCCCATAATGTTTATATCCGTTCCAATTTGTCCACGCCGCGGTCAGTTGCCGGGCGGAGCGCTTTCCAAAAGTTTACCATCCCGCAGGGTCAGTACCCGATCCGCCTGCGCCGCAATGTTGACATCATGCGTTACCAACAGAATGCTCTGGCCGCTGCTGCGATGCAAGCCCGTAAGTACCTCCAGAATAGTCTGACCCGTTTTTGGATCAAGATTGCCCGTGGGTTCATCCGCCAATACCAGTTTGGGTTCATTAATCAATGCGCGAGCGATGGCCACGCGCTGGCGTTCACCGCCGGAAAGCTGCGCGGGCCGATGACGTAGGCGATCCGTCAGCCCCAATTGTTCCAATAATTCCAATGCCCGCCGTTTGCCGGGGCGGGCGCGTATGAGCGCTTTATACCAGGGAGCACACACCATGGCGGGCAGCAGAACATTTTCCAGAACACTTAATTCCGGCAAAAGATGATACAACTGAAACACAAATCCAAAGGCGTGATTGCGCAGCCGATGCCGACAGCGCCGTGACATCCGGCTGACATCCTGCCCCTGAAACACCACTGATCCGGCATCGGCGGTTTCCAGTGCCCCGGCAATGTGCAAAAGCGTGCTCTTGCCCGAACCCGATGCGCCCACCAGCGCCACAAACTCCCCTTCATGGATAATCAGGCCGGCACCGCCCAGCACACGCACCTTGGCCGGCCCAAGCTGAAATGTCTTATGAATATCTTTTAATTCCAACAGGGGACTTCCCGCCCGCGGACCGCTTTGACATGAGGCATTATTCATAACGCAATGCCTCCACCGGATCCTGCCGCGCCGCGATCAGGGCTGGAAGCAGCGCCCCCAGCAACCCGGCGAAAATGGCGAAAATCACGATCCATGTGACGGCATGGGGATCAATCTGATCGGGGATTTTTGAAAACACATAAATTTTCCGATTCCAGATTGAAATGCCGAAGATGCGCCACAATATATGGTCATGGATCCAATTGTCGTTGCGTACGAACAATACCCCGGTAACCAGCCCCATCAGCGCGCCGGCGGTGCTGATCAACATGCCATAAAGCACAAATATCACGCCCAAGCCCTCTTCGCTGCCGCCAATGGCTTTAATAATCCCGATGTCGCGTGTTTTGTCCCGCACCAGCATGTAAAAAATCAGAAAGATCACAAGCACCACAACCAGGCTCATCAGGCCCAGCAGAAACGTGATCATGTTGCGTTCATTGTCCACCGCCCGGATATATTCCGCCTGCACCTGATCCCATGTCCGCACGCGAATCCCCGTAATTTCCATCTGCGGATGCAGCAATTCCATATTATGCACAACACCGGCGATGGCGGCGCGGGCCGCCATGACATTACGCTCGCGCCCATCATGCCGCACCAGAACCTGTATCTCGCTGCAACGCCCTGGCCGCACGCCGCCATCGAGCAGATCCTGCCGCTGCATAAACGCCATCTTCTGCGCCGCATGAAACGGAATGTAAACCGTCTTGGAATCCACCGCGTACACCCGCGTACGGGAATCATCAACAATCACAAATCGCCGACTCTGTGGCTGGGCCAGCGTCGCCTTGATGGTCACCGGTACCACCGTGATGATCACCGGTGAATACCTGACCCATGACGGACGATGATAATGCCCGAAACGATCACGCTTATACAGACCAAGGTCCACGCCCACAATGCAGCCGTTCTTCGGTTCGTCGGCGGATGTCATATAGTGCTGCGCCGCCTGTGACGGTGGTTTGAATGTCGGAGCGGATGGAATCAGGGCTTTTCGCAAAGCTTCGGCATTGAGAAAATTGCGGTCCGGAAGCTTTTGCACCATGCGCAAATCCCGGGCGGCGCGGTTCTCCCGGTAAACGGCCTGCTGATAATCTTCATGCGCTATGACCTGCCAATGCTCGCGGATCGAAGCGAACCATGCGCCGGGCTTAATAGGTTTGAGTTTGGCGAAGGCCTCCTGACTGGCATTCTCCGCCTTCGCCGCCGCCATCAAACGCTGCCCGGCGTATGCCACAAGCTTGGCACGGCTGGTGGGAAATCCAACGCCCCGCAAATCCTCAACGGCCTGCATGGGAGCCTTGTACTGCCAGAAAAGGCTGCTGCCGAAGGAACTGACCTTGGACTCACTGGCGGCTTCCACGCCCATCACTTGTACACCGGTGTTCACCTGATTGACCGGCAGATTAAACAGACCATACGCGGAAATCACCGGCGTGCTGGCCCGCACCTGCGGCAGCAGCGCCAATCGCTTTTGCAGTTGCCGATAATAGGGAAACCCCGCCATGGAATCGGACTGGATCACCACGTCCCCCATCAGTGACCGCCCGGCATCCCGCACACGATTGACGAAACCCGTCATAATGCTGTTGACGATGATGAGCATCATCACGCACAGCCACACGGCCAGCACGGGAAACAGGACGATTCCCTTACGCGTAAGGTACCGGAAACAGAGAAATAATTTGTACATCAGCAATTCAGGAACGTACCGGCGGATCAGGGCCGCGGGTCAAATATCCACATCCTTATTTCAATGTTTCATCCGATGGCGCATCAGCATTCGACCCCGTCTGGGGCTTCAGTAAGGGGAACAACACCACATCACGAATACTGGTCCGATTGGTCAGCAACATCACCAGCCGATCGATTCCGATGCCCAGACCGCCCGCGGGCGGCATGCCGTGACATAGTGCAGTGATAAAATCATCATCCATGCGAGCCATGGACTCCTCCGACTTCAGCCCGGCGAGTTGGGCGGAAAATGTTTCATACTGTACCAACGGGTCATTTAGTTCGGTATACGCATTGGCTAATTCCATGCCGGCGACATAAAGTTCAAACCGTTCCGCCAGATGAGGCTGCCCCGATTTTCGCTTGGTCAACGGGCATAAACCCGCCGGATAATCATAGACAAATACCGGATGATCCAGTGCGCCAAGTTCCGGCTCCGCCAGTCGTTCAAATAGCTGCCCCACCAGTACATCATGATCCACTTTGGCGACATCCGCGATGCCATGGCGCGTTGCACACTGCCGCACCGCTTGAGCATCTCCCATGTCCACGCCGACATGCCGCTTGAACCATTCGCTGTAGCTGATGCGTTCATACGGCAACGTAAAATCAATAATTCTGTCACCAAACGGCAGTTTGAGCCGCGCATCGGCTGAACGCGCATCATGCATCGCGGCGTGCCGCGCCGCCGCCAGAGAGGCCAGCAGCGTTTCCGTAAGCTCCATCATGCCGGCCAGATCACTGTATGCCTGATACAGCTCCAGCATGGTGAATTCGGGATTGTGGCGTGTGTCAATGCCCTCGTTGCGGAAATTGCGGTTGATCTCGTAAACCCGTTCCATCCCCCCAACCAGAAGCCGCTTGAGAAACAATTCTGGGCTTATACGCATGTACAAGTCAACATTCAACGCATGATGATGCGTGATAAAGGGCCGGGCCGCCGCACCGCCGGGGATCGCCTGCATCATGGGAGTTTCGACTTCCACAAAGTGCCGCCCCGCGAGAAATTCTCGGATGGATTGCATCACGCGCGATCGCGTCATGAACACATCCAGGGAATCCGCATTGGCCGCCAGATCAAGATAGCGCTGGCGATAGCGCAATTCCGTATCCGAAAGCCCATGAAATTTTTCCGGCGGCGGCAGCAGGGATTTGCTCGCCAAGCCAAAATTGTCCGCCCAGATGGTGATTTCGCCGGTCTTGGTATGGCCGACCTTGCCGGAAAACCAGACAATGTCGCCCAGTTCCAACAATTTGGCCTGTTCCCATTGGGATGCCACAAATTGTTTGGCCAGGCCGATCTGAATCCGCCCGGTCCAGTCGCTGATGGTTACGAAAATCAGTTTGCCAATATCGCGTAGCAACGTAATGCGCCCCGCCACCTTGGCACTCGGCCCCCCATCATGCGGCGTTTCCGCGGTGTGCAACGCTCGCGCTGCCTCGGTGGAGATCAGCCCGTCGATGCGGGATCCATAGGGATCCGCCCCGGTTTGACGCCATTTCTCCAGCCGGGCGAGTCTAAACTTGAATTCCGGGTTATCCGACTGAAGCATATTTCCTCATCCGCGTTCAACAAAGTGTGCCATTGTAGCCGCTTGCCGCGGATGTGAAAACCCAACCGGCAGCCTGTCGAACGTTTGGAGGTGCATGACACTTTACGCGGGCTACGGACGCCGCAATCGTCTCTCCCCAGAGCACCGTGATGAGAAGCCGGTGCCGGTGCGCGGGGATTGACGATTTTTCGGTCGCCGCCACATTCGCATTAAATGGCCGCGGGTTGCCACCACGCAGTACCGGATGATGGCATCCACCGCAGCCATGGGAGGAATCCCACGGCTGTTCAAAGCTCTCGTATTACAGGCCTAACGCGAACTTTCCGCTTATCCCGGAATTTGCAATTTCTGGCCGACGAAAATTGTGCGGGGATCACGAATATGGTTGAGCGCCATGATGCGATGCACGTTGGATTCTGTTCCCGCCCCCATCAACTTCCGGGCAATGCCCAACAAGGTGTCGCCGCTGCGTACACGGTACGTTCGTGTTGATGTTTGTGGTGATGCCGCCATCGGTGACGATTGCGGATTGCCGCTGTCGGCGTGGATGTTGCCGGTGGTTTGAGCGGCCATCGCCAAAAGCTGCGGACGCCCTGAAGACGCCTGCTGATTCTCGGCGGGGATAATCAGCGGTTCACCAACATAGATCACGGCATTGGCACCGGCCAGTTTGCTTCGGTTGGCGCTGACAATTCGCCGCAGGGCCAGCGGCCCGCTGTCATGATAAAAATGCCAGGCTATTTTTCCCAGCGTATCACCGGGCCGCACGGTGTAATTGACAACACGATTAACCACGGTGTTTCGGGTATCCGTGGAAGCAAGCGCCTGCGCCGGTGGCGGTGGAATGCGATGCGCCGCGGACATCGCGGTTGCGGAATACGAATGGTTGTTCGCCACGTTGGGCACAATGGCGACCGGCGTTATCGGGGGATTCATGGTTGTCTGGGGGGCCGCGGCATTGCCGCTGTTAGCGCCGCCATAAGGCAATTGCGTAACCTGATTATATTGTGTCGCCGATTGGGCGGTTGCCGCGGGCTGCGGGATCGGTGCTTGACTTCCGGACGAAAGTTGCGCCACCGGCACTTGTGCAATCCCGACAGGATTGCTGATCTGATTCCGTAATTGACTGCCCTGCCCCGCCAGAGACAAGTCTCCGATTTTGTTGCGCGGCGCGCTAAGATAGCTGGACAGCATCGCCCCAATTAGGACGATCAGCGTTACGCCGGTAACAAGCCCGATTTTTGTTTCTCTGTTCATAATTCAATAACTCCCAAAAACATGCGGTACACGGTAACAGCCAATCCACTGTTACACATTTGCCGCGAATTTCCCGCTATTGCATCCGCATACGCGCGACGCGCAATTTAGCGCTTCGGCTCCGCGGATTAGCCACCATTTCAAATTCCCCAGGCACAAGGGGTTTGGGGGTTAATACGTCAAACGCCCCGTCAACGGCCCATTGCCTGAAGCTCTGTTTAACCAATCGATCTTCCCCCGAATGAAAACTGATAATCCCGATCCGCCCGCCCGGCTTGAGTCGCTGCCGCGCGGAAGCCAGCAATTCCGTGAGATTTTCCAGCTCATGATTAACTTCCATTCGCAGGGCCTGAAACGTGCGGGTGGCTGAGTCTATTTGTCCAAAACGCGCCTTCGGAACGGCCGAATGTACAATTTGAGCCAGTTCGGCGGTCGTGGAAATTTTTTTTAGTTGTCGCGCTTTGACAATGGCCCTGGCAATACGGCGCGACAGGCGTTCTTCGGAATTATTGAAAATCAGATCGGCCAGATCCTTTTCCGACAGATCATGGACCAGATCGGCGGCGGTGCGATCCAACTGCGGATCAAGCCGCATATCCAATGGGCCGTCGAATGTAAAACTCAGGCCATGCGTGGCGGACAACATCTGATTGGTGGACACCCCAAGATCAGCCAGGATCACATCCACGGCAGGAATTTCCGCGGTATCCAGCACATCGGACAATTGCGCAAAATTGGCTTGAAAAAAGCGGCATCTCGGGCCGGCCGAGACCAGGCGTTGACGGCTGTAAGTCAAATTATCCGGATCAACGTCCAGGCACAGCAGCGTACCCGTAGGTCCGATTTTTTCAGCCAGGGCGAGGGCATGGCCACCGCGACCGGTTGTGCAATCCATCACGACTTCGCCGGGCTGCGGAGATAGCAACGCCATGATCTCATGAAGCAGAACCGGTTCGTGACCATGTTGAGGCGTATCCATGTTCAACAGCGGCTTGCGCCGGAGACCTGAAGCCGATAACATTGAATCCGGGCCATGCACAAACCATGGTCCGGCGCGTAAATCAAAAAAAAGACAGGGACACGACTGGCCGGTACGTGTCCCCGCCATGCCTTCCATAGCCCAAGCGTGTTCATCCGTGAAGACCAGCGGCGCCAAAGCCTCAGTCCTTGAGTTGCTGGCGTGCGGGCACCGAACGTCATGTTCGGCTGCCTGGCCATTGCCATTGTTTCGGGGCGGCGGGATAGGCGCTTCATCCTTGAAGGGCCTATGCCGCTATTCGCCCTGGTACGACTGCCATGTCCGCCGCATCCATGCGACAGCAGCAGCCAAAAGTACACACGCTTCCATGCGTGGGGAAGTACGTCTCACCCGCCATCCGTGGTGGCGAGGCGTACCGCCTTCGAAATTTCTTACGCCGCCCGGACTTTTCCGGCTCCATCGAAGCGGCGATGATATTCATCCGCGTTCCATACCTGGATGCGATTGCCCATGCCCGCAAGCACCACATCGCGACCCAGGATATTTACGGCAAAGCGGCTGGACTTTTTTTCCGGGCGATCCAGGAAATCATCCGGCATTACCACGCGGCCTTGTTCATCAATTTCCAGAATCTTCACCCCGGCAAACATACTCCGTTGACGGTCCTGCTCCTCCAGAGGCACATCCAGGCGATCCTCCATTTCCTCCTTCTCGGCCAGTGCCACAAAATTCGGTTCAGGAATCAATTCAATGTAGCGCCTCTTGGTCCCGTCCGGCTCTGTAAGCTCAATGGGTCGGGCATAAAACCGCTTCTCACCCGATGGCGATTCCGGCATGGCCTGTCTGTGCGCCGAGGGAATCGCCAAGCGATTCTTACTGTCGATGACATGCTCGTATGAACCAACCAAGTACATTCAAGCGTCCAACCTTCAAGCACACAGAAAACATGCTTCTGTAAACATCGGTTCACAGCATATCAGAACTTGTGGGAAAGTAAAGTATTTTGCTCCACTTTATGGGCTTTAATGGGATAAGATATTTTCATTATCGCGAATCACAACAATGGATAGTGTTTGCAGGGACTTAAGCACTATTAGTTGTGGTTATGTCAGAAAATAAAAATTTATATTTTTTTTTATTCGTAGCCCCCACTTTTCCCCACAACACAGCACGGAGTAAAGAGGATTGAGAGAAGGCGTGGCGAAACAACGTTACGGCGAGGGAACGACACGCTTCAACGAAACGCTGCGCTTCAACGAGTAACGAGCAACGAACAACGGGGTGAACCGCGAAGGGCGTAAGAACGCAAAGACGGGCGATTACGACGACGGTGTTTACCACGAGGTAGCTGAGGTAAACGGAGGAAACGACGACGAGTAGCCACAGAGGGCACAGAGATCACAGAGGTTGGGATACGACGACGATATTTACCACAGAGACACAACGACACAAAGATACGACGATGGAACGACACGCTTCAACGAAACGCTACGCTCAACGAGAAACGAGCAACGAACAACGGGGTAAACCGCAAAGCAACTCAAGAACGCAAAGACGCGGCGTTACGACGACGGTGTTTACCACGAGGAAGCGGAGGGGTAGCCGCTGCGGCGGCTGGAGCAGGAGAGTCCCGGCGCGCCGGGACCTGCGCTTGCCGGACATTGGACACCGCGCTCCAGTCATCATTGCATGGCGATTTGCTGCCGCTTGTTTCCGGGCATCACGACGCGGTTTTATTGTCGTGCCGAGCACGGGTGGGAAGTTGTTAAAGCCGCCGTTGTTTTGATTAACTAATCACGTCCCCGTTTCGCTTCTCAGGAGGATAGGGACACTGCAGCGACGGCGAGGGCGGGAGTTATCTGAGAGCGCGGCTGTTTTCCGCCGCCGTTGTTTTGATTAACTAATCACGTCCCCGTTGCGCTTCTCCGTAGATTGCAATCGTGCCATCCCTGGCCTGGAAAGCATCCCAATTTTGTGCCACCGCACCGGATAATGCTGGGGCGGTGCGACAAGAGAAAAATGAACCGCTTATTCGCGACGCGTGGCATTGCGAATATACTATAGCGGCACAGGCAATGTTATGAACGGGATTCTCTGACATAAGGCGACCGAAAAAGATGAAAGCTCTGACCGACCCAGCTAAAGGTGCGACGCTTATCCAGCCGATTTCGTTTCACGACGGTAGAAGCCTTTAGTTTCGTGATATTTACAACCTCATAAAGGAAACCAAACATGTCAATGAGAAATGCCATTACCTCTGCAACGGTAGTGGGGATCGGTCTTTTGTCTCAGGCGCGATTCTGCGCGGCAAAGCCCGCTTACCTTTCACTACTTACTGCCCCCGATGGCCAGCCCGCGATACTCGCGCACATGGATATAGCCATAAATCCCAAGGGCACAACCGCACAACAAGTATTGGCGGCCTCTGCCAGAGACCGCAATAAAACCGCACATCCTGAATGGATCGCGGCAAAGGCGTGTCAGATGCTCTGGGAAGGCAGAGGAAACGATGCCCGGCGCTTCTTCGGAGACACAAAGGCGGCGACGGCCCTATGGATGGTATACTTTGGCAGTGCGCAATATTATAAAGTCTGCACGACGCGGTTGGCATACATGGGGATTCCTTGGGAGATCAAGGCTGGACCGCTAGTCGATATCGGCTGGTTGGTGGCACCCCGCCCGGATCAATGGACTACGGGAATTAATGCGCAAATGAAGACGCTTACTCCATGGTGGGGTATTGGGACAACATTGCCATTAATTCTCCGTCGGAATGGGGGAATCTTCAAAATTCAGGGTGGCTCAATATTTATACCAGGTCATAATATATTTGATGGTATTGCTCTGGGATTGAGCTTTGGACGGGCGCGGCCATTGAGCGGGCGGCCCCCATCGTTGAGGCATTACATAATGGTGCCGTTTCATGCTACGGGTGAGGGCGACCGATTGGCGAGAAAGGGCGAAAGCGTGGATTTTCAAGTATTCTTCCGGTTGCGGCCGGTGCCCAAGGATTTACTATCGGAAGTACGGGCATTTCAACGGGCGGTCCGGCACTCGGATAGGCCCAAGGTTCGAATCGATGGCACGCCACGCGGGAAGGCGTATGCCAAGGCTGACCCATTCGGACCGAAGACAACTGTGTTCCTTGAGCACGGGCATGAAATAAAACCGCTTTGGTTTATCGCGGGCCGAGGCGTCGATTACGCCTTATTTTCGGGCAAGCACCGTGGCGAGGCTCAGCTCTGGATCATGAAACTCCGTAGGACGTCTGGGGGATTCAGGAGTTATGGATTTGCGCCCGGGATCAATCGCAACATCTGCACGGATGGTCTCTTCGGCACCGAATCTTCGGTTACGCAGATTGACCGTTTCCTTGCGAAAAAGCGAGTGGAGAAAAAAATGGATAGGAAGAGGTAGGCGCAGCAGGTGTTATTAGGGAATTCCCGCAAGGACCATTCTGGAGAACAAAATGAAACTGCACCGACTTGTTTTGGTCCCGCTTGCCACCATCTGGTTCGGGTCTCTTCAAATAGCTTGCAGAGATTGGCCGCGTCACCCACATTAATAAGCCCGAATGGCTCATTTTCGCCGATGCGCAACGCGATTTCCCCGCCCGTACCCGTCAAATTCTCAACGTGCAGCAGCGCCTGGCCGGACGCTACTGGGATTGGACGCCTTGCGGCAGCTATTCCACATCCTCCATCGGCGGGAGATGATGGAGCTACCGGTATTCCAGAAAAGTCTTGTATCGGTCAAAACAATCGTTATTTGACTAATTTCGCCACTTTTCCCCGTGAACGGCTACCTGAAATTTTGTTGATCTGAAAACTTATTAAATTGGCCAATTGTTTGCACATGCACTCCTACGTTTTGTTGCAGGCGTGTCCAAGACAATCCGTATATATTGGAAGAAATGCCACTTTGATGAAATGGTCGTGCAACAACCGTAGCCGAGTTCCGCGCCATGCTTCTTGCAATTAAAGGGCACCAGGGCAGCGGGTGAAATTGCTGGAAGCGGCCACGACGTGGGGCGCAATATATTGTTGTGGAAAAAAACGCTAAGGTCGCGCTGCAGTCCGCCCGTCAACGGCTGCAAGTAAAACCGTGTTCAGTTCCCGTTCTGTAGCGCGTTCATGACCTTTGCCGCTAGGGCTGCGGCCTCTCGATCGCCGGCATGCTCGGGAAAGTGAAACGGGGACGTACCCCGTTTTAACTCTTTCGGAGGCCTGTGTCGTTCGGTGATCTGTGGCTGATCGCCCCGCAGGTCAGGCGGCCTGCTGGGGCTGGTAATGCAGTACCAGAAGTTGGTGTTCCGGGATGGCGAGTTGGGCGTAGGTGTGGCCTTGGTCGTCGGAAAATTCGACTTCAAACACACTGGGTGCCAATATCTCAACAACCGTGCCAACTTGGCCGCGCAGCAGGCCCTTTCCTGGTAGATCGCTGGTGATGGCGACAATGTCAAGCGTGTGGATTGTGTGTTGCATAACTGTCTCCAGCGACGGGGCATTCTACCGCCTACATTACATAACAACTGCTTAATCGTAGCACATTCTGGCCGGTCAATACAATCCATGCGGAACGGATCATCGCAGCGCCAGTGGCTGTGGCCATCGGAAAATCCAACACATAGCGTTGGCCAAATTCATCGGCACCCGAAGGGCGCAAATCTTCTTGCCGGGTATGGGCGGCATCCAGTACTGCCTGCCGCAATTTCCGGGCATCGCGGGCGGTGATACCCAGCCGTGAGCGAAACACTCGGGCCTTGTGGCGTCCGCGCGGGTGGGTGTCGCTGAGGCAATAATCGCGCAGTTTGGCAATGTCCACCACGATATTGTCAAATCTTTGCGCCAATCATGCCCCTTGTTCATTTCGCCGCTTACCCGGTCGATGCATTAGTGGCCCGGCTGGTTTTAACGGTACAAATATTCATCACGAGCGATGATCGAGCAGTGGGCAAACGGGTGGATAATATGGAATGGTATGATGCTGTCGCAAGATGAGGCACCCCCTGTGGTCTGCTCTGAAAAATCGCCAGACATTCGTAACGGCGAAATAATGTGGCTTTTTTTCATCCCGCGCGGGTGAGGCTTGGCATCATGGGAGACTACTTTCTCAACACCCACGGCTGCCGCACAAAACGCGAGGTGCAAGCACACGCGGCTAAAATGGGGATGGGGCGGGGGATTTGAGATTTCAAATTTCAGATTGCGCAAGGGGGATGGGGCGTCCCGGCATGGCGCCCGGATTGATCGCCGCGTTTCCCGGCCCCCGCCATGCCTGCGGTTGGCTTGGCGACGGAAGCTTGTGGCGGTATGATTTGGGCATCGGTCAAGCTGCACCTGTATGGTATACTGCGCTTTGCCGGAATATAATCCTGCGTCATTGGCCGCTGGCGGGCGGAATTAGCTTGGCAGGCTGTGGTTTCAATGGTTTTGGCCTGAAAATAATACTGGCCGGAAAGGAACGTCATGGGCGTCCCGGTTTCGCAAATGTGGACTGTCGCAACGTATGTGCTATCGCAGCGGCTCAAGGGCCGCAAGCGCTATCCGCTGGTTTTGATGCTCGAACCGCTTTTTCGCTGCAATCTGGCCTGCGCGGGGTGCGGAAAAATTCAATACCCGGCCCACATTCTCAAATCACAACTCACGCCCGAGCAATGTTTTAAGGCGGTGAAAGAATGCGGTGCTCCCATGGTCAGCATCCCCGGCGGGGAACCCCTGCTGCATCCGCAGATTCAAGAAATTGTCGAAGGGTTGATCGCCCGGAAGAAATATATCTATCTATGCACCAACGCGCTATTGCTCAAGCAGAAAATTGACCTCTTTAAGCCATCCAAATACCTCACGTTCAGCGTCCATCTGGACGGCCAGAAGGAACATCATGATTTTTCCGTCTGCCGTGAGGGCGGCTATGACATAGCGGTGGAAGGCATTAAAGAAGCTATCAAGCGCGGATTTCGCGTCACCACCAACACGACGCTTTTTGAAGGCGCGGACCCGGCCAGTGTGCGGGGATTTTTTGATGAGATGATGCAATTGGGCGTTGAAGGCATGATGCTTTCACCCGGTTACAGCTATGACAAAGCCCCGGACCAGCAGCATTTTCTGGGCCGGGCGAAAACCCGGCGGCTCTTCAGCACCATTTTGAGCAACCGGGACAAAAAATGGCGATTCAATCAAAGCCCGCTGTTTCTGGAATTTCTCATGGGCAAGCGATCCTACGCCTGCACGCCATGGGGCATGCCGACGTATAACATTTTCGGCTGGCAGAAGCCATGTTACCTGCTGCAGGATGGCTATGCCGATACGTTCAGTGAGTTGCTGGAATCAACACATTGGGAGAAATATGGTGCCGAATCAGGTAATCCGCGGTGCGCGAATTGCATGGTTCACAGCGGCTATGAGGCCAGCGCGGTCCATGATACGTTCAGCAGTTTACGGGGCCTGATTGCCACCGCCCGCGCCACACTCTTTGGCGGCAGCTATGTAAACCGTGAAGCGCTGGAGGCGCTCCAGCAGCCACCCGAAAGTTCCAGAGAAACATTTATTCCATTGAACGTCAGCGCCGCCCGGACCGCTCGCCATCAAGGAGAGGCCGCCCGACCCGCATCCCATGTAGATGAGAAGATCGGCGCGTAACCACCTTTTTTATGGGAATCCCCGGAACAGAATTGAAAGTTGAACATGACCACAGAAGCACAAATCTCCAGCGGTGAAACGCGGACCGATCAGGCCCCCGCGACAGAACATGAAAATCTGGAGGGGTACAATCCCCGCCTTGATTCCATGACCATGGTACGTGATGTTGTTGAAAAGGCGTTCAGCTATCGCGGAGATGTCACTATCGTCAATCACAAGGGCGAAGCGGTGGAAGGGTATATCTTTGACCGGCAGGCGGACTGCTCGGATTCGGCCAAGTGGAATCTGCGGCTGATTATCAAAGATTCAACCGATCGCGCAACTATCCGATATGAAGATATTGCATCCATTAACTTTTCCGGCAAGGATCCGGCGGCGGGCAAGAGTTTCCAGACCTGGCTGAAAAAATACCAGGAAAAGAAGGCCGCCGGAGAAAAGAATATCCGCATCGATCCGGAACCACTGCAATAGCCAACATCCTCCAGTTCGCCTTGCAAAGCGTACTGCCGCCGGCCTGGAAGGGGGGGGCAGGTTCAATGCACGGGGATAATCCTGACCACAAGGTCCTTCGCTACCAGGATAGGAACACCATTCCAGATTCCGTGATAATAAGTAATTCCGACAGTGTAGGTTGTGGCATCCAGCCTGGTTCCATTTTTCAAACGGAAAATGTAACTCTTGATCGGCCCAGGTGCCTTCCTGTTTCTCACCAAAATATATTTTGGCGCAGGCGCACAGTATAAAATTTTAATTTTATACACCGTGCACGACGGAATGGGTTCCGCGGCAATGGTCTCCGCCGCTACGTTGCCAAGAAATGGAGACAGTGGGGCCGTCGCAGGTGGTATATATCCCGGAATCACGGAATTGCGCATTTCAATTCCCGATGGCAGTGAAAACGGAGCCGTTGCACGTTGAACCACACGCGATGATATGCCGACAATAACCCCATAAACGGCACCGCCTGCGGAAATCTTTTTTCCGGCAGGAGTCACCAATACCGCCCGATCCGGAAGTGGAAGAAAAGCCCTGGCGACCAATATCAGGTCCTTTCTTTGCTGTGACCAGGCTTCGTTGGTAACCGCAGATCGTTCTATACCCTCGGCGTGAGCTACCCTATTTGCCACCCGCCACATCATGGCAGTGGGATATCTGATTTTCAGTTGATTGAGTTGGTACCGATATTCAGCCGCCTGACGCGCTCGAGCCATGATTCGAATGGCACTGAAATGCCGGGTAATCCCTTTCTCCAGCGCCAGCCGTTGCAGCCGGACGCTTTTGTCCGTTCCGGTAACATAACCGCTGCTTCCGGAAATAATGAAATTGCCATTGCGATCAGTCTTCAAAAATGCGACAACGTGCCGACCGATCAGAGCACCCGGAGCCTTCCCGCACTGTAATAATGCGGAGTCCAGAGATTGGATGGAATACTCCGCTACGGGTTTCATGGCATCCGTAACCGTCTTTGACCACTGATTGGATGGTATTGCCACGCCGATATCGTGTGATTGTTGGAGTTGCATGTTCTGATTGCCGACAACGCCTGGACCGAACACGGGGCCTTGTTGATGCCAGTTGGCAAACGGCATACCGACGGCTGGAGGTACGGCAA
The DNA here is from genome assembly GCA_021809365.1 of Planctomycetota bacterium. The sequence continues at coordinate 44,055 of JAKBAC010000003.1, forward strand.
TGCCGGCATCCACACGCCGCTTGTTGATGTCTTGCTGACGCTGCGTTTTCATCTGTTTGAGTGTTGCCATATCCGCCAGTACAGCGTTTACATTACCGGATTTCATGGCCATCCGGATGCGGAGTTTTAATTGTCTGACGACATGGTTATCGAATATGATTTTTGCGGCATCCGCTTGTTGTAGCGCGGATGCGACGGCTTGGTTGCGTTTAAGTTCCAAACTGAGAATGGGCGGCTTGAGCTCGGCGGAATTTGCGGCGACATGAAACACCGGCGGAAACACCGTCCATTGCTTTTCCCACGCCAGGCGTGCGCGCACAACTTTAACCCAGTTTTGCGCCGCCACCACGGCATCCGCATCACCATCTTTCATGGCTGTTGTGGTGGCGACATTCAGTCCCTCTAATTCCGCGTTTTCCGCAACCCATACCTGCTTCCATGCAACTGATTCCCGATATTTCAGTTTTGCCTCGGCGGTTTGAGCCGGTTGCGTCGTCGGCATCACTTTGGTAACACCCCATGCCGGAAAGGCCTGGTGTAGTATCACGCCGACTGCCGCTACATAAATGGAGAATCTAACCGGGTAACTTTGCAAAATTTTATGCATCAACTTCCTCCTGTATTCACAGTTTCACGCATGAAGATAAACCAACTCGCTCCCAATTTTCAAATTTCGACAATGGACACATCATAACGCAAACTTCCGGTAATTATCAGGCGGCGCGGTGGGTGCGCTGTTTTTTTCGGGTGCGTGACACGCGACGTGGGTTACGGATAATGCAATAGTCTTTCCCCGGAGCACCGTGGTGATAATCCGGTGCCGTCAGCCCTCGCGCGGACCAACGGCACCGCATCACCATGACGGTGCTCCGGGGGTATCGTGTTTGCGAGGCCATTCAACGATATACGCATAAAGTGTCACATACCCTTACTACTTTCTCAACACCGACGACTGCCGCGAAAAGCGCGCGGTGCAAGCACACGCGGCGGCGGCCCTTGCCGCAGAGCGGAGATCAGTAGAGAGTTGAACAGTAGAGCACATAAGGCTGGAACTAAGTGATGCTGTCGCAAACTGAGGCAACCCCTGCGGTCTACTTTCTACTTTCTCAACACCGACGGCTGCCGCGGAAAACGCGCGGTGCAAGCACACGCGGCTAAAATGGGGATGGGGCGGGGGATTTGAGATTTCAAATTTCAGATTTCAGATTGCGCAAGGGGGATGGGGCGTCCCGGCACCACGGTTCGGATTTATTGTCACGCCTCTGGCCGTGTTTCATGCTCCCGTTCCTAATTGCTCCCGCTCTTAATCTGTACGCACCGGCGTTGTGCGTATAGGATACGCCACATGACGTCGGCCATCCATCATGTGCACCTCTTTGCTTCGCACAGCGTCGCCAGTGAACCACTGGAAACGGCGGCTTTACTGGCGGTGTTCGGGATATTAAGTCTAATTGCGGTTTTGTCCAGCCGGGCGGCTGATCGGATCGGCGTACCGGCGGTATTGCTTTTGCTGGTGCTGGGAATGCTGGCCGGGCCGGAAGGTTTTGCGGGCATTCACTTTCAGAATTTTCATTTCGCGTTCCGCCTCGGCACCATGGCGCTGATTTTGATCTTGTTTGAGGGCGGCCTGACCACCCCATTGCGCGCGGTCAAATCCGTGCTGTTCCCAGCCTCATTGCTGGCCACGGTGGGCGTCACGCTCACGGCGGTCATCATTGCATGGTCCGGACATCTCATGGGGCTGAACTGGCCGGAAGCCATGCTGATCGGGGCGGTGGTGTCATCGACGGATGCGGCGGCCGTTTTTTCCGTGCTGCATGCGGGGCGTCTGCGACTCAAGCCGCGATTGTCGCGAACTTTGGAAGTGGAATCGTGCATCAATGATCCCATGGCGGTAATCCTGACCACGATAGTCATTGAGTCACTTTCGCAACAACAGCCGGCCATTGGATGGATGCTTATGCAGGTGCCGATCCAACTGGTTGTCGGTGGAATTGTGGGGGCTTTATTGGGTGTGGCGGCCCGATATATTCTCCGGCGAATGCCGCTGCCGAGCACCGGGCTGATTCCGGCGTTTACTCTGGCGATGGCCATATTGTCTTATGGATCCGCGACGATTCTTCAAGGCAGCGGGTTTCTGGCGGTGTACGCCACGGCATTGTTCATGGATGCATCAAGTCTGCCTTTCCGCAGCGGGTTACTGCGTGTGCATTCGGCCCTGGCATGGCTGGGGCAGATTGGAATGTTTTTAATGCTGGGACTTCTGATTCTGCCATCCCAGTTGGCACACGTTACATGGATCGGCTTGGGAATCGCGATGATTCTGGCGCTGTTTGCCCGGCCCGTGGCGGTGGCGGCGTGTCTGCTGCCACTGCGGTTTTCCATCGTGGAAACACTTTATATCGGTTGGACGGGGCTGCGCGGAGCGGTGCCGATTATTCTGGCGACATTTCCCATGATGGCCCATCTGCCCGGCTCGCAGAGCGTTTTTACCATCGTCTTTTTTGTGGTGGTGGTCAACACCCTGATTCCCGGTGCCACAATCCGCTGGGTTACGCGCAAACTGGGTCTGGGTCAGGAGGAAAAGCCATCCCCGGAGGCGGTGCTGGAAATCAACTCGGGGCGTCCGCTGGGCGGGGAACTGGTATCATTTTTAATTGAACCATCCGCCGCGGTATGCGGTGCGGCCCTGCGTGAACTGGAATTTCCCACCGGAGCCAGCGTGATGCTGATTGTACGCAGCGATCAACTCATTGCGCCACGCGGGGATACGGTTTTGCAAATCGGTGACCATGTCTACATGTTTTTCAAGAATCAGGATCGTCCGCTTATGGATCTGCTTTTCGGTAGACCGGAGAATGATGCATACTCGTAAATGATGAGGCCACGTTTTGAATCGGGTTATAGGCGCACAATGCGGCACCATTGACCACACTGGCCAGCAGCAGCAAGGCCAATGGCACCAGTTCCATCCGCCGCGCCCGCCGCGGCTTTTTAACCGCCTCGGTCACGTTGACCGCGGGTTCCGCCATCGGCGCGCAGGCGTAAGCCGCAACGCGCAGGGCGGCCACGCCGGCCAGGGCAATGCTAAGCACATCGAGCGCCAATATTCCGCCGGTTTCCATGACCGATCCATATCCGATCACACGGAATAACTCCATACGGTCAATAAAACCCATGGTCGGCGGCAGGCCAGCGAGTGATAACAATGCCAATATCAGCACCAGTGTGCTTAAAACTTTCGTGCGGGCAAACTCCGGCAACTGCTCAAGCGTCCACGGCTTTTCACCACCCGCAATTCCCAATGCCAGTCCCGCCGCCAGACCGGCGGTCAATGCGTACATGGCCAGGCATCCGACCAGCTTGGCAACCAGGCCGAAGTGAAAGGGGCCCGCCGCACTAACCGCAACAAGCGTGGTTGCCGCCAGAATTCCTATCATATTTCCCGCGATACCGGCAAGATCGGATTGCCGCAGCGCCTTGATCCCGTACGCCACCACCGCGGCAATGCCCAGGCCCGTCAACACCCTGACCACCACATCCGCTGCCGCCGGATCAGTTAAATAAAGCCCGCGCAACACCCGCAGCAACTCCGCCATGGAGCCGACAAAGGGCACCAGCGGTAAAACAAACGCCAGGTCCAGTGGCTGCTTCCGCGTGGCATCACCAAACCACCAGACCAGCGGCACAACGCCAACCCAGTAAATCATGGGAAGCAGAAAAAGCACGATCAGCAATCCGTGCCATGAAAAATTTACACCATGCCGCGCAACGACCACCGCATGCGCGATGGTCGTATGCCGCAGCACCAGAAGCGCCAGGAGCATCATAGCCAGACATCCCGCCAGTGTTCGATTGGCCAGCCGCTCCAACGGCCCTGGTTCCCAACCGTATGCCGACCATGCCAGCAGCGGTATTGTTGCCAGCAGCATACAGCAGGCGGATGCGGAAAAATCCGCAGCCATCGGCAGCAGACTCCAACCGCAAACACTCAACGTGAACAGCAGGCACAACCTGCCGTCGTCCCGCCCTGAATAATAGCGCAGACGCCGCAGCATCATCGCGGCTGTTGCGATCAGCAAAATACTCAATGAGAGAATCCACCCCATGGAATCAAACACCAGCCAGGACGGCAGGGAGACCGTGCCTGCACCACCGGCGGACAATATGGAATAATTCCACAAGTGCGCCAGAGTGGCCACCACAAGCCCGGAAAAGCAGATCATGACCGCCGCGGATCTGTGCCGCACTGGATGCACATTCACCGTCATTGCCAAGGCAACAGCCGTCAGCAGCAGCACAATCTGTGGGCCCAATATTTCAAATCTCGTCCAGTTCAGGTGATTCGCTCCCATTCATCAAAAACAATTGCGCCAATCCTAATGGCCGGTACCAGGTAAGGCCCGCACAAGACCATGCAGCACAGGTGCCATGGGCGTTAAAACCAGCAGCGTGGGCAAAATTCCACCCGCGACCAATGCGATCAACATCGGGAGAAAAACCAGCCGCTCCCGCACCGACAATGCGTGAAAGTGCTGACACTCCGGGCGCACGGGGCCGAAGAACATGCGTTCAATGGTCCATAATAATGCCGCCGCCAGAAGTACCATGCCGACACACATCACCACCGCCGCCGACAAAAGACTGCGGTTCAAAAATATATCGCTGACGGAGCCGGCGGCCGCGGCATGAAACACGCCCATGATGGTCAGCAGATCACCGTTGAATATGATGAACCCCGGCAAGGCCAGCGCCGCCATAAATCCGACCATGGAAAATATAAAATAGTCCGGCATCAGATGCGCCAGGCCGCCCAAGCGGGTCAAATCCCGATGGTTGGCCCGAATTTCAATAACATGGCTGATCCACAAGAGCGCCAGGCCGACCAGCGGAGCACCCAGAGTTAAAAGGGTAGCACCATCCATGGCGATCACATTTCCCGCCGCAACACCCAACAAAAGGAAACCGGCCTGCACCACCAGCCAATAGGCAATGACCCGACGGAAATCACTTTGCGCCAAACAGCATAGCGTGCCATAAGCCACCCCCGCCGCTCCCACGATCACCAGGGTATTCTGCCAGATCACCAACTGCGCTGGAAAGACGGCTACCACAATGCGTTCCAATGTGTAGCCCGCCAGAACCAATTGCGCGCCGATGACCAACATCGCGGATGGCGCTCCGGCCTCCGCCAGGGCATCCGGCAGCCAGAAATGCAATCCCGCCACGCCCAGCCTGATTCCCACAGCCAGCATCACCAACCAAAATGCAATGTCACTCCAGGTGCTCGCAGGCCCCAGCGCTCTGCCAAGCAAAGGATGCGAGGCAATTTTCATAAAATCCAGCGTTCCATTCCCTACGCCGGTTGCGCCGCGCGTTGCAAGGTTGATTAAAATGCACGCCGCCAGCAGCGCTGCGGAACCTGTTATCCAGAACAGCGCCAGCTTCATGGCCGCAGGCCGGCGGCGTGTGCCACCCCACACTCCCACCAGTAAGAAACAGGGAAACAATGACAGCGTACTGAGCAGATAAAATAGAAACAAGTCCATGCTCGCCGCCGCACCCACCACGCACCCCTCCAGCAACAGCAGCGCCACATAATAGCCTTTCACCTGCGCATTAACGCCGTAGCTGGCCATGATCGCCAGGAGGCTTATACCGCAGAGCACCAGCACCGTCACCATTGAAAACGCATCGACGCCAAGATGATAATGCACATTCAAATCCCGGAACCACAGCACGTTTTGCTGCAGCTGCGCCATGCCGCCGAATTGTGGAGACCAATTGAACAGCCGCGCCGCGGCCAGCGCAATAAGCATATTGCCACCGCTTACCGCCAACGCGCTATAGCGAATCAGCTTCTGTCGGCTTAAGGGTAAAATGCCCAGCACAACCGAACCAATCACCGGCAAAACAATCAGCCAGGTGAGTATTGAACTGTATACAAAAGGTTTCAAATCACGTTTTCCTGTTACGCCATTGCGATCGGGGCACGTCAGCCCCGATCATGTTTTTTGGTGAATGACCGCCGCCAGCACCGCCGCCACAATAACCAGAACCAGTCCGACCGTCACGTACAGGGCCGGATACACCCGCCGCAGTTGGCGCACCCGCTGGGCCATCCGCACCGCGAGTCCATCCAGCCGCTCCCAAAACGATGTATTCAACCCGTTTTCCGCAGCCGCCACAAGAATACTCGCCAGGCGAATGAGCACCGCCAGTGTCACCATCAGCCATTCCACCACCCAGCGATCCAAAAATGCCACAGCCCGCGCCACCAGGCGCACCGGGAATCCGATGAAGGCGATAAACAAATCGGGAAAGTACATGTCCGCGGTAAGCCAACGATATACCAGATTCGGCCCCGGAAGCCGCCGCAACGACTGGGCACTCGCCATACCACCGGAATAAAATAATGCCACCAGCGCCAATGCCGTCGGCCCCAGCCATGCCAATGGTCGCAGCAGCATGCCGCTCAAACCAGCGGGAACGTGGGGCGTTCTCTGGCCGATCCCGGTCTGCATCAAATGCGTTAACAGCGCCGCCATATCCACCAGCGGCTGGGCCGCGATCACCGCGCTAACCAGGATGATCAGCAACGGGAATGTTTGAACCGCCAGTTCGCCCCCTTCGCAAGGTTCTCCCCGCGACCTGCCACCGAAGACCAGCCACCACCAACGCGCCAACGCCAACGCGGTAACGTAGCATAGTACCACCGGCGACCAATACAAAAATCGGCCAAACTCACCAATGGCCCAGCCGTAGGCATGAGCATGCAACAACCCGGCCCGCATCACCGCGGTCATGCCGAAGGAACCTGTGCCGGCCACTCCCAATACCAGCGCTCCGCTCACCGCCGCTGTTATCGGCAAACGCCGCCACACTCCGCCCAGCAGCGTCATATCACGTTGTCCACCCGTGGCGCGCAAGACTGTTCCAGCCGCCAGAAACAGTCCGCAGTACACCAATCCGATCAGCATCGCCCCCACCAAACCGGCCGCATAATCACCGGATCCAAAAAATAAAAAATTCAAACCGGTCTGTGCAATCAACAGCCAGGCCAATGTCCGTTTGATGTCTTTCTGTACCAGGGCAATCAGTGCGGCGCAAAACTGCGTCACGGCACCCATCATCGCGACCGTTAACGCCGCATTCAAATTCAACAGCCCGGCCATGCGCGTCAATAGAAGTATCCCGCCCGCCGCCACCAGCGAACCGGAAATCATCGCGTTGCCGCCGGAAAATCCGGTGACAGTCTCTGGAACCCAGGTGTGAAATGGAAACTGCCCCGCCTGAACCAGAGCGCCCGCCAACAGACATACCCCGCCCAGGCTTTGCCAGGTCAGTCCCGGAAACAACCGCGCCATCCCCGCTACCAGCATTTCCCGCCCGGGTGTTGCCCCCAAAGCGGAAAGCTCGGTATGGCCGAAAAGAATCCGCTGCTCCACCGCCGTTCCATGCAGCATAAAAATCGCGATGCCCATGAGAAAAAAGGCATTGCCGATCCAATGCGGAAGTAACAGCTTCCGCGCAATAGCCGTCTCTGGCGGACGGTTGCTCCAGGCCATGATGCACCAGCCCGCGCAGGCCGCCAATTGCAAAAAGAAATACGTCTCGAGCGCATTGATGGACAGGGCCGCCATCAGCAGGAAAAAGGCCATGAGATTGGTCAGCGCGAAGTAGGGCGGTCGAATATCGTTGGACTTCAATAAGCCCAGCGTATGAACCTGCGACATCAACAGGATCAGCAGGAACATCATAAAAAACGCGAGGCTAAGCGATCCACTGGAAATGCCCGCCTGGATGAGAATCGCCGTGCCCCCCTGGCCGGCGGCGGATATCGGAATCCAGGAAAACGCCAACGCATGGGATTGGGATTGGCCGGGAATGCCCGCATGCTCCAGCCGCCGGATGATGGCCAGCATGGCCACCGCCAGCGCCGCCAGCAGCGAGCCGATGCTGATATAGGCCGCAGTGCGGGCTGATCGCCCCGGAGCGCCGGCGATAATCAAAAAACCGCCGAGCGCCATTCCGGCGGCCAGCAACAAAATGGCGTTGGCATGCATCATCAAATTCAACGAATCCAAACACGGGGCCATTGCGAGATTGCCGAAAACCTTCCGCATCGCATCCCCGGGCAACATATTAAAGTCTAATCCACAGCCGCCCAATCGGCTACCGACTTATTCGACGACTTACCGGTGCCGCATCTGTCCGGTGCGTATCCACTGCAGGCGTTGGGGTGCGCGACACTTTATGCGGGTATGGTTTTATCGCGCCGCAAACACGATATCCCGGAGCACCGTCATGGTAATGCGGTGCCGCTGGTCCGCGCGAGGGCTGACGGCACCGGGCTATCACCACGGTGCTTGGGGGTAATTTGGATTGGGCGGGCAACAGTATTTGATACATGGGCTTCTCAATAGTAGAATAAGGGACTTGCGATTTAACAGGTATCGCAGGGTGGCGGTAGTTTTTTGAAGCGAGGGTATGCCCTAGCCATGGAGGTTTGCAAGTTGGAACAACATGAAGCAGCCGGATTCAAACCTGGCAAGGTGGGTCTTTATGACCCACAATTTGAACATGACAGTTGCGGTGTCGGCTTTATTGCCCATATTAAAGGCCGCAATCGGCCCGGTATTGTCTCCGATGCTCTTACCATGCTGGAAAACATGGAGCATCGCGGTGCATGCGGGTGTGAGGAAAACACCGGTGACGGTGCCGGCATTTTAACCGGCCTGCCCCATGAATTTCTGGTGAAGGTCGCCAAACGGGATGCCAATATCACCCTTCCACCGGCTGGAACCTACGGCACGGGCATCATATTTTTACCATCGGATAATGAACAGCGGGCCTGGTGCGAGAAAGCTTTCGCCGATGCAATTTCAAGCCGCAAGCTGCAATTGCTGGGCTGGCGGAATGTGCCCGTGGATAACAGCATGATCGGCCATTCGGCCAAACGCACCGAACCGCGGATGCGGATGATCTTCATCAGCGGCCCGGCGGACATGGATCAGCGCCGGCTGGATCGGGAACTTTATGTTGTCCGTAAGCAGGTCACCCAGGCGGTTCGCGCGCTGGAGTTACCGCAGTCCGATTATTTTTACGTTTGCAGTCTTTCCACGACGGTACTGATCTACAAGGGGCAGCTTACCTCCGCGCAGGTACGGGCTTACTTCCGCGCCGACCTGCTGGATCCCGATTATCACACGCACCTGGCGTTGGTACATTCACGCTTCAGCACCAATACCTTTCCTTCATGGAGCCGGGCGCAGCCGATGCGTTTCATGGCCCATAACGGCGAAATCAATACCCGGCGCGGCAATAGCAACTGGATGCACGCCCGCGAGGGGATGTTCGCCGGCGGACCGTTCGGCCAGGAGGTGGCGCTGATTAAGCCGGTCATTGAAGGCGATTCTTCAGATTCGGGAGAATTTGACAATTGCCTTGAAATGCTTGTGCAAAATGGCCGCTCGCTGCCGCACGCCGTGATGATGATGATTCCGGAAGCCTGGCAGAATCATGAATCCATGGACCCGCGCCGCCGGGCATTTTATGAATACCACTCGTGCATGATGGAACCATGGGACGGGCCGGCATCGGTGGCATTTACCGATGGGCATCTCATGGGCGCGGTGCTGGACCGTAACGGTCTGCGCCCCAGCCGGTACTATGTCACGAAAGATGACATGGTGGTCATGTCCAGCGAAGTCGGCGTCCTGCCGATACCACCTGAAAATGTCGCCCGGAAGGGGCGGCTGCAACCCGGGCGCATGTTTCTGGTGGATTTCCATCAGGGGCGCATTATTGACGACTCGGAGATCAAAGCCGCTCTGGCCGCGGAGCATCCTTATGGCCAGTGGCTGCGCGAACAGCGTCTCACGCTTGATGAGCTACCGGTGCCCGCAAAAATTCCGGGCTTTGAACCCGATACGCTGCTGACCCGGGCGCAGTGTCTGGGATATACCACAGAAGACCTGATGAAACTGCTTATACCCATGGCCACCAACGGCCTTGAGCCGATTGGTTCGATGGGCAACGATGCGGCGCTGGCGTGTCTAAGCGATCAGCCGCGGCTGGTGTACGATTACTTCAAGCAATCTTTTGCCCAGGTAACCAATCCGCCGCTGGATTCCGACAAAGAATATATTGTCATGAGTCTGGAGAGTTATATCGGCCCCGAGCGGAACCTTCTGGAGGCGGCACCTGAACATTGCCACCGCCTGTGGCTGCCGCAGCCGATTCTCACCAACGGTGAACTGGCTAAATTGAAAACTTTGAATCACCGCAACTGGAAAACGCGTACGATTGATGCGGTATTTGATCGTAACGGCGGCGAAAACGCCATGACCGATGCGCTGGATCGTATCTGCCGGGAAACATCCCAAGCCATTGACCAGGGTTATCCCCTGGTTGTGCTGACCGACCGTGGCATGGATGAAACGCATGTCGCATTGCCGGCCCTGCTGGCATGTGGTGCCGTCCACCATCATCTGGTGCGGCACGGCACACGTACCCGCGTGGGCCTGATCCTGGAAACAGGCGAAGCGCGGGAAGTACACCATCATGCCATGCTGATCGGCTATGGGGCCGATGCAATTAATCCCTATCTGGCGTTTGAAACGCTGTGGAATCTTCGCCGGGATGGATTGATTGATTCCGCAATTGACGATGACAAGCTCATCAAAAACTATATCAAAGCCCTGGGCAAAGGTCTCTTCAAAGTAATGAGCAAAATGGGCATCTCCACGTTGCAGAGCTACAAGGGCGCTCAGATTTTTGAAGGCATCGGCCTGCATCGCAATGTCATTGACCGCTGCTTTGTCGGCACATCGTCAAGAATTGACGGCGTGGATTTCCCGGTGCTCACACGCGAGGCGCTTCGGCGACACGCCATCGGCTATCCACATGAAAAAGGCGAGGTACGCCTGCAGGTGCTGCCCGAAGGCGGACAGTATGCCTGGAGAAAAAATGGCGAACAGCATCTGCTGAATCCGGAATCCATCGCCAGCCTGCAGGAAGCCGCCCGCGGCAACAGCCGCGAGGCATACGCCCGGTATGCCAAGCTCATCAATGAACAAAGCGGTCACCTCTGCACGCTGCGCGGATTGTTCAAGCTGAAAGCCGGCGATGCGCCGGTGATGCTTGCGGAGGTGGAACCCGCCAGTGAGATTGTCAAACGGTTTGCCACCGGTGCCATGAGTCTGGGATCCATTTCGCCCGAAGCGCATGAAAGCATGGCCATTGCAATGAACCGTATCGGCGGCAAATCCAACACCGGCGAAGGTGGTGAGGATGCCCGGCGATTCAAACGCGACGCCAATGGGGACTCGCGCCGTTCAGCCATCAAGCAGGTGGCCAGCGCCCGCTTTGGCGTCACGATCAATTATCTGACCAATGCGGATGAATTGCAGATTAAAATGGCGCAGGGTGCCAAGCCCGGCGAAGGCGGACAACTTCCCGGACATAAAGTTGATGACTATATCGGGCGCCTTCGCCATGCCACCCCCGGTGTACAGCTCATCAGCCCGCCGCCGCACCATGATATTTATTCCATTGAAGATCTGGCGCAGCTCATCCATGATCTTAATAATGCCAATCCCGCCGCGCGCATCAGCGTCAAGCTCGTGGCGGAAGTAGGCGTGGGAACCGTCGCGGCCGGCGTGTCCAAGGCGCATGCCGATCATGTGGTTATCGCCGGCCATGATGGCGGTACTGGGGCTTCGCCGCTGACCAGCATCAAACATGCCGGTACCCCATGGGAACTGGGGCTGGCGGAAACGCATCAGACGCTGGTGCTCAATGATCTGCGCAGCCGGATCGTCGTGCAGGTCGATGGTCAGCTAAAGACCGGCCGGGATGTGGTGATCGGCGCGCTTCTGGGTGCCGAGGAATTCGGTTTTGCCACCGTACCGCTGGTGACGCTGGGCTGCATCATGATGCGCGTCTGTCATCTCAACACCTGTCCCGTGGGTATTGCCACACAAGACCCGGTATTGCGGAAAAAATTCACCGGAAAGCCGGAATATGTTGTGAACTTCATGTTCCTGCTGGCCGAAGAAGTTCGTGAACTCATGGCCTATATGGGATTCCGCACATTTAATGAGATGATCGGCCGCGTGGATCGTCTGGAAGTGGGCGAGGCCATTAGGCATTGGAAGGCCCAGGGCCTGGATTTAACTCCCATCCTCTCACCGGCGGTCAAGATATATGACAATGTCGATGTATACGCCACCAAAAAACAGGATCACGGTCTGGAAGCGGCCCTGGATAATCAGATTTTACGCGATGCGAGAACGGCTCTGGAAACCCGCAAGAAAGTTCGGCTGAATTATCCGATCCGCAATATCAACCGCACCGTCGGTACCATGCTGAGTCATGAAATTGCCAAACGCTATGGCGAAGAAGGCCTGCCCAATGATACGATCCATTTGCAACTCACGGGTTCCGCCGGACAAAGTATGGGCGCATGGCTGGCCCGCGGCGTGCAAATTGAACTGATCGGGGATGCCAATGATTATGTCGGCAAGGGGCTTTCGGGCGGAACAATCGTGGTTTATCCCGATCCGCGCAGCACGTTCAAGGCCCAGGAAAATATCCTCATCGGCAATGTGGCGCTTTATGGTGCCACCAGCGGCAAAGCGTTCTTCCGCGGAGTCGCGGGCGAACGGTTCGCCGTGCGTAATTCCGGTGCCAGGGCCGTGGTGGAAGCGGTGGGTGATCATGGCTGCGAATACATGACTGGTGGCCGGGTGGTGATACTTGGACCAACCGGACGAAACTTTGCGGCCGGTATGTCCGGCGGCATAGCGTTTGTGTATGATTCCGAAGATATGTTTTTGGCGCGGTGTAATCTGGCCATGGTGGAATTGGGCAAAGTTGAGGATCCCAAGGATATTGCGGAACTGAAGGATATGATTGAAGAACATCAAAAGTTAACCGGCAGTACCGTAGCCGCGGCGATACTTGCCGATTGGCGGACCAGCCTCGGTCGTTTCCACAAGGTCATGCCGACCGAATACCGCAAAGCGCTTGAAAAACAGGCCGCACTGGCCCGTTCCAACGCCGCCCAGGAGGTTGGGCATGGGTAAACCCACCGGTTTTATGGAATTTCCACGGGAGATTCCTCCCAGCCGCGCCGCGCGCCTTCGCGTGCTGGACTGGAAGGAATTTCATGAGCATCTTGCCGACACCAAACTGCGCACGCAGGGTGCCCGCTGCATGGATTGCGGCGTGCCATTCTGCCAGAGCGGTTGCCCGGTGAATAATCTTATTCCGGAGTGGAATGATTTAATCTATAAGGATCAATGGAAACAGGCGATCACCCGGCTCTGGAAAACCAATAATTTTCCGGAATTCACCGGGCGCGTTTGTCCCGCCCCCTGTGAAGGCTCCTGCGTGCTGGGCATCAATGAGCCGCCGGTGACCATTAAGAATATTGAACAGGCGATCATTGACCACGCTTGGGAGAACGGCTGGGTCGTACCATGTCCGCCCGCCATGCGGACGGGTAAAAAAGTTGCGGTCATTGGCTCCGGCCCCGCCGGCCTGGCCGCCGCCGATCAGCTCAACAAGGCCGGCCATCTGGTGACGGTTTATGAACGGTCCGACCGTGTCGGCGGGCTGCTGATGTATGGCATTCCGAACATGAAGCTGGATAAAATTGCCGTGGTGGAGCGCCGCACGAAGCTCATGGAGCAGGAAGGTGTGACATTTATCGTCAATACCCATGTTGGCATTGACGTAGATATACATGACCTGATGCATGATTTTGACGCGGTGGTTCTCGCCTGTGGTTCCACCAAACCGCGCGATATCAAGGTGCCGGGGCGCGAGCTGAATGGCATTCATTTTGCCGTGCCATTCCTGCACGCGAACACCAAAAGTTTGCTGGATTCCAATCATCAGGATAGTCACTATCTTTCGGCGAAAGATAAAGATGTCATTGTCATTGGCGGGGGCGACACCGGCACGGACTGTATCGGCACATCGCTGCGCCATGGCTGCCGCAGCCTGGTGAACTTTGAACTTATGCCGCAGCCTCCCGGCACACGGGCACCGGACAATCCTTGGCCGCAGTGGCCGCGAATTTACCGCACCGACTATGGCCATGAAGAAGCCGCGGCGCTTTTCGGAAATGATCCGCGCAATTATCGCCTGCTCACGCGGGAATTCATCGGCGATGAGCGGGGAAACGTCAAGGCTGTCAAATCCATTGAAGTGCAATGGTCCGGCAGCAACGGAAAAATTACCATGACGGAGATACCGGGCACGGAGAAAATCTGGCCGGCTGATCTGGTACTGCTGGCCATGGGCTTTCTTGGCCCTGAAGGAACCATCGTCAAGCAATTGGGCCTGCAAACCGATGCGCGTTCCAACTTAAGGCGGAATATG
>JAKBAC010000004.1 GCA_021809365.1 Planctomycetota bacterium
TAAATGCCGGCGCTTCGGGAAGGGTTTATCCTGAAAACTCGCACCCCGGACCCCTGGTTCGGATTTATTGCCACGCCGTGTGAATGGATGGTTTTTGCGCACTGTCGCATACGCCACTTGATTATGGTAGGCTTCTATCCGTAGAATTCACCGGGTTGTAAATATCCGCCGATGGTGCGGATGGCTTCCCAGGAGTATATATGTACGAACGTTTTACTGATCGCGCCCGCAAAGTCATGGCCCTGGCCAACCAGGAGGCTCAGAGATTTAACCATGAATACATTGGAACCGAGCATATTCTGCTGGGTCTGGTGAAGGAAGGGTCCGGTGTCGGCGCTACGGTTCTTAAGAATCTGGATATTGATTTACGCAAAGTGCGGCTGGAAGTTGAAAAGCTGGTCAAGAGCGGCCCCGATATGGTGACGATGGGCAAATTGCCGCAGACGCCGCGGGCTAAAAAAGTGATCGAATATGCCATCGAAGAGGCCCGTACGCTGGGCCACAATTATGTCGGCACGGAGCATCTGCTGCTGGGGCTGCTGCGTGAACGCGACGGCGTGGCGGCGCAGGTGCTCATGAATTTGGGCATGAAACTTGAAGAAGTCCGCGAGGAAGTACTGAACCTGCTGGGGGCCGGTGTGGAAAGCGAAGGCACCAGCGAAAATAAGGAAGGCAAGTCCAAATCCCGCACGCCCGCATTGGATTCCTTTGGCCGCGATCTGACGGAACTGGCTCGTGAGGGTACGCTGGACCCGGTCATTGGCCGAAACAATGAAATTGAGCGTGTGATCCAGATTCTCTGCCGGCGCACCAAGAATAATCCCGTTCTGCTGGGCGAAGCCGGCGTGGGAAAGACGGCGATTGTGGAAGGTCTGGCGCAGAAAATCATCAGCAACGATGTGCCGGAGATTCTGGTTGACAAACGGATCGTTGTATTGGATCTGGCGATGATGGTCGCCGGGACCAAATACCGCGGTCAGTTTGAAGAGCGCATCAAGGCCGTGATGAACGAAGTCCGCCGCGCCAAGAATGTCATATTGTTTATTGATGAATTGCATACTCTGGTCGGCGCGGGCGGCGCGGAGGGTGCCATTGACGCCAGCAA
The DNA here is from genome assembly GCA_021809365.1 of Planctomycetota bacterium. Next base: position 1,106 of record JAKBAC010000004.1, read on the forward strand.
CGTGCTCAAGCCGTCGCTGGCCCGCGGAGAAATTCAGGTCATTGGTGCCACCACGCTCGATGAATACCGCAAATATGTGGAAAAGGACGGCGCTCTTGAACGGCGGTTCCAGACGGTGATCGTCGAGCCACCGAGCAAAGAAGAGGCCTTGGATATTCTTCGCGGCCTGCGTGACCGCTATGAAGCGCACCATCGGGTGCAGATCAGCGAAGAGGCTTTGCGCTCGGCGGTGGAGCTTTCCACCCGTTACATCACCGGTCGTTGTCTGCCCGACAAGGCCATTGATGTTATTGATGAGGCGGGTGCCCGCGTGCGTCTGAAGAGCATGACCAAACCGCCCAATCTCACGGCGATTCAGGAGCAGATTGAACGGTTGACCATTGAAAAAGATGAGGCTGTGAAAAATGCGGATTATGAGCGCGCCGCCGAGCTGCGCGATCAGGCCGAGTCGCTGCGGCACAAGAAGGATGAAGAGCAGAAGAAATGGCGTGAACAGGCCAAGGAAGTCGATGGCGTGGTGGATGAGGAAATTATTGCTGAAGTGGTCAGCAAAATGACCGGCGTGCCGCTGACCCGTCTGGAAAAGGCGGAGGCTTCGCGCTTGCTGGAGCTGGAATCCGAATTGCATCGGCGGGTCATCAGTCAGGATGACGCCATCAAGGCCGTAGCGCGCTCCATTCGCCGCGCCCGATCTGGTTTGAAAGATCCGAATCGGCCGGTGGGCACGTTCCTGTTCCTGGGGCCGTCGGGTGTCGGCAAGACATTGCTGTCCAAGGCGATCGCCGAATTCATGTTCGGAAATGAAGCCTCGCTGATTCAAATTGACATGTCGGAGTACATGGAAAAGCACAATGTCAGCCGGCTGGTCGGCGCGCCTCCGGGCTATGTCGGATATGAGGAAGGCGGACAGCTCAGCGAACGCATCCGCCGCAAGCCGTATGCGGTTGTGCTGCTGGATGAAATTGAAAAAGCGCACCCCGATGTGTTTAACATGCTCCTGCAGATCATGGAAGAAGGCCGCCTCACCGACAACGTCGGTCGGCAGGTTGATTTCAAAAACATCGTTCTGATTATGACCAGCAACATCGGTGCCGATCTGATCAAGAGCGGTGGCATTCAGGGTTTCGGTTACGGCAAACGCGATCTGGATCAAAATTTTGAACAGATGAAGCGCGGACTGCTGCGGGAAGTGGAAAAAGTGTTCCGTCCTGAGTTCATCAACCGGCTCGATGATACGATCATCTTCCGCCCGCTAAGCAAGGATGATCTGTATTCCATCATTGACATTGAAATCAAAAAGGTGACCAAACGTCTGATTGACCAGGGAATCAATCTGGAAACGTCACAGGAAGCGCGCGATTTCCTGATTGAAAAGGGATACAACCCGGACTTCGGCGCGCGGCCTTTACGCCGCGCCATTGAACAGTTTGTGGAAGACCCGCTGTCCGAATCCATTTTGCGTGGTGAATACAAACAGATGGCGGCGGTTAAAATTGACCGTGACGGCGATGCTCTGCGGTTTACCGGAATACCCAAACATCAGGAACCGGTCGCCGCCGCGGCGGGTGCCGGTGCCAGTGGCGCGGTTGCAACCTGATCGCATCGGATGGATGGAACTATGCCCGCACAACCGATTGACATAAGAGGCGAGGCGGATCCGCAAGCCCCGGGCGCGGCGCGGAAAATTACACTTGCCACCTTGAACGTCATGCGGCAGGAGCGGCAGCCGATCGCCATGCTGACATGTTACGATTATCCCACGGCAAAAATTCTGGCCAATAGCGGCGTGCCCATTTTGCTGGTGGGGGATTCCGCCGCCACAACGGTTCTCGGTGAGGCCTCCACAATTCACGCCACCATGGATTTTATGGTGCTGTTGACCCGTGCGGTGCGGCGCGGCGCGCCGGATGTGTTTGTGATGGCCGACATGCCGTTCGCCAGTTATGCCACGGAGGAATCGGCTGTCGCCAATGGTCGGCGCTTCCTGACTGAGGCGGGCGCGGACGGCGTGAAGTTGGAATGCGATGGGCGTCATGAAGGGATCGTGCGGGCAATGGCGTTGGCGGGTATCCCGGTGTGCGCGCATCTGGGATTGTTGCCGCAGCGGGCGGCGCAGCAGGGGGGGTACCGGTATCAGGGCCGCACGCCACAGGAAGCGGATCGGCTGGTGTCGGAGGGCATTGCGATGGTCGCGGCCGGCGCGGCGATGTTATTGCTGGAAGCGGTGCCGGAGCGTGTGAGCCGGCGGATTGTCGAGCAGGTGGAATGCCCGGTATTGGGTTGCGGTGCCGGGCCAAGTTGTCATGGCCATGTGATGGTGTTGCATGATATGCTGGGTTTTAATGAAAGGCCGCCGCGGTTTGTGGAACGCTTTGGCGATATTCCCGGCGCGATAGCGGCGGCGGCGCGGGCGTATGTGCGGGCGGTGGAAACGCGCGAATATCCACAATTGCGGCATCAATACGGCGTCAAGGAGAAGTGACTTATCAATTCACCGGTGTTTTTTCTATCCGCGGCCGAACACAGCGGTGACGCCCTGGGGGCCGCCCTGATAGAGGCTCTGCGCGGTGAATTTCCGGACGCCCGGTTCATCGGCATCGGTGGAGCGAAAATGGCCAAGGCCGGTTGTCGGCTGCTGGCGGATCCCACCAAAAATTCCGCCATGCTGTTGGGGGCGGCCTCGCAGGCGGGATATTGGCTTGATGTACTGGCCCGCCTGAAGCGGGAATTGGCTCTGGACAAGCCCAGCGTGATGATTCCGATTGACTCTCCCACAGTGAATCTGCGTATTGCGCGATTAGGAAGGCGGATGGAAATTCCCGTCTGTTACTATGTGGCACCGCAGCTTTGGGCGTGGGCACCGTGGCGAATTAAGACGGTACGCGCAACGGTCAATACGCTCTGCTGCGTGCTGCCGTTTGAGCAAAATTATTTTGGTCAACAGGGTGTGCCGACGGTTTACGTGGGGCATCCATTGTTCGATCCGCCGGGCAACGGGGTAGATACCGATCCGGAAAAACTCAAATCACCGTTGCCCAAGGCACCGGTGCGGCTGGCTTTGTTGCCCGGTTCGCGCCGGGCGGAAATTGCCGCCAATCTTCCGCCGATGCTGGAAACTTTTCTGGCCATGCGCGGGCGCTTTGCGGGAATTGCGGCGGTGGCCGCGGCGGCGGATGAGGAACGGGCATGGCAGATACGCAATTATCTGCCCCGATATGGCGCTAAAATCGACGTCCGTGTCGGTGACTCCGATGCCATTATCCGCTGGGCTGATCTGGTCTTAACGTGCAGCGGCACCGCGACATTGCAGATCGCGCGGCACCACAAACCCATGATTGTGATCTACCGCCTGGCGTGGTGGAAGTGGAATCTGGTGGGGCGGTTTCTCATCCAGAGCAAGTTTCTTTGTCTGGTCAATATTTTGGCGGATCGGGAGATGGTGCCCGAGTTTATGCCGTTTTACGGATCGACCGAACCATTGATTGCCGCCACCGCTGATCTGTTGAGCCATTCGGAAAAAAGGGAGGCTATGACACGCGACCTGGCCGAGCTTACCGCACCGATGGCCGCGGTATCGGATCAGATGCCCGCGGCGCGGCGGGTGGCGTTGGAAGTTGCGCGGCTCATGGTGACACGGTAAGAATTATATTGTGTTCATGTGTAGGGGTTTGCCGACCGGTGGCAACGTAGTAAGTGAAGGCACGATTGCCGTGATGCGGATAGCGGAAAATCGCATCGGCAATGGCAATAAAGTTCCGGGTGGAACGTTGGAAATATTACGGAGTTGGTTGTCTATGAACAATACGAAACATGATTTGAAGAGTCGCTCACAACTTGTTGCGGTGGCCGCCGCTGTGACAATGGCGGCATCGTTCGGGCTGGTGGCCATGGGCATATTTGGTGGTTCCCATGTTGCGCAAGCCGATGAGAATTCCAAGGCTCCGGCGATCAATCCCCAGGCCACGGCCTTTGCCAATCAGCTTTCTGATGCGTTTGAAGCGGTGGACAAGGCTGATCGCAATGCGGTGGTCAATATCCATGTTATCAAGGAAATACCGCAGTCGCAGGGAATTAATCCCGGTGGTCCCATGCAGTTGCCACCCGGATTTCGCAAGATGCTGCCGCCGGGCGCATTTCCGCTGGTGCCGTCGAATCCGGGGCCGGAAAAGCTTTTTGGCACGGGCAGTGGCGTGATTATTTCTTCCAACGGTTACATTGTCACCAATAACCATGTCGTCAGCGACGCCACCAAAATTACCGTAACGCTTGCCGATCATCGCCGTTTCAAGGGTACCGTTGTGGGTACCGACCCGAAGTCCGATCTGGCGGTTGTGAAGATCGCGGCGAAAAATCTTCCGTTTCTCACTTTTGCCAATTCAGACAATGTGCGTGTCGGACAATGGGTGATCGCCATTGGCTCGCCGTTCGGCTTCTCGCAAACCATGACGCAGGGAATTATTTCCGCCAAGGGCCGCACCGATGTCAATATCATTGCCGAGAATAATCCCAAGCTGGCGGGCCTAACTTATTCGGATTATCTCCAGACGGATGCGGCGATTAACCCCGGAAATTCCGGCGGGCCACTGCTGAATCTTAATGGCCAAGTCGTTGGAATCAATGCCGCCATCGCCACCAGTACCGGTTCGTTTAACGGCATCGGCTTTTCGATTCCTTCCAATGAGGTAACGTATGTCACCCATGCCCTTATTAAATATGGCAAGGTGGTTCGTGGCTATCTCGGTGTCACGATTGCCGATGTGCGGCACAGTGCGGTGGAAAAAACCGCCCGCAGCTTCGGGTATGACCATCTGCACGGCGTATTGGTGGAGCAGGTGTGGCCTGATTCGCCCGGTGCCAAAGGTGGTTTGAAGGCGGGCGATATTGTCACAGAAATTAACCATGTGAAGGTTCGCACCATGAACCAGTTGCGCGATACCATTGCTGAAACGCAACCCGGAAAGAGCGTGACGCTCGGTATCTTCCGGCGTGGAAAAATGATCAGTCTGGCCTTTCCCGTGGGCACGCAGCCAGCCAGTATCAACCAATTGACCATGGGGGGAATCAGTGGGGAACAGCCGGGTGTGGCCGAATCCAAGAGCCTGGGAGTAACTGTGTCCAGCGTCAGTTCCGAGATCGCCAAGCGGTATCACCTCACCAAGCCGGAAGGTGTGATGGTCAGCCACGTTGATCCCAATGGCGTGGCCGCGGGTGCCGGTGTAAATCCGGGCGATATTATTTTGCGGGTGCAGGGGCAAAAGATTACTTCAGTTGCTGAATTTAAGGCGGCGCTGAAAAAGGTGAATCTGGCAACAGGTGTACGCATGTATCTGCGTGGCGCGGATGGTTCAGAGCGTTTTGTGTTTGTGCAGCAGGATAATTAACGATTTTCATGGCTTCTCCTTCTCCCTCGTGCCTCGGAGCAACTCCCGCTCCGAGGCACTTTTTTTGCGCTGTTGAAAATGAAAACTGCGTCGCGCTGCAGCATATCGCGCTACAGAAGATCATGGGCAAGACTCGTAATGTCTTATAACAAGTGCGTTCATGGCATTCTTTGCGGCTTGGATGCAAAAATAATTTATTTTTTCAAGTTTTTTTTGCAATCTTTCACGCCACGCACTACACTTGTTGTCGGTTGAGAGAGACCCGCTGTGGGGATCCTCAAAGTAACATAAACTGCCTTAGGAGTTATTTTATGGCAATGGGCAAGATCATCGGTGTTGGCGCGGCGTTAGCCGCAAGTGTGATTGTGGCTGGATTGGCGAATGCCAATACCACGACGCCACAGGCGATTGCGTATGGGCCGGGGTTAGCTCCGGAGACCAATCCGTTTTCCATCGGCTTGGCTTTCAATCAATTTAACGCCAGTCTCGGCACTCTGACCGGTGTCACGATCACAATCAGCGACAACAGTTCCGGCACGGTCAACGTTACAAACAACTCACCCAGTCAATCTTCATACACTATCAGCCTCGGCGAACAATTAAGCCTCAAAGATCCAAGCAACAACGCTTTGGCCAGCTATCTGGATCAATCTTCATCGCAAAATCAGACAATCAATGCGGGCGATAATCAGACCATTACCGCCAACGCCAGCGGTACCAGTACTCCTGTCACGATCAACTCCAATTTATCAGAGTTTATCGGCGCAGGCACGATTACACTCACACTGGGAGGCTCTGGCGTGGCGCTCGTGAGCGGTGCAACTCCTTACTCGGCGGTCACCAATTCCACCAGCGATGGCGAAGTCACGGCGGTGTACGATTACACCCCGGTACCCTCGCCCGGCAGCGGCTTGCTCTTGTTTGCCGGAGCCATGGCTGTGGTTGGCGGCATGACGCTTCGGCGTCGCGTGGTTCGCTAACCAGCGTAATCGGAATATCAATTCAACTTAGCCAAACGGAGCGGTTTATTTCGCTCCGTTTTTTTTATTGCGCGGTCGCCAATCGGGCGAACGGCTTTTGTCGGGCATTCCCGGATTATCCCGTGTAATTGAATCGCGAAATGCGGGAATCTCCTCGCGGCGGCTCAATGCCGCCGGCTAAGTAATGGTTAACTCCTAACTCCTAACTTCTGCGTTCTTGCGCCCGTGTCGTTCGTTGTTGCTCGTTGTTCATTGCCTCCGTCCCCGCTCCCATGAGCACCGTCATAGCAATGCGGTGCCGTGGAGTTTCGCAGGGAGCGTAACGGCACCGGGTTATCACCACGGTGCTCTGGGGAGAAACTATATGAGGTATCGGTAACCCGCATAAACTGTCGCGCACCCTGGTTCTTACTTGGTTCTTACTTGGACTGGCAGGAATCTTCGCGGCACACTAACATGGCAATCGTTTTATTGCTCGGAAAGGATTGCGTATATGCCGGAAACAGGAATCGCACAAGTCGGGTTAATTGGTCTTGCGGTCATGGGGAAAAATCTGGCCCTGAACATTGCCGATCATGGTTTTAACATTGCGGTGTTCAATCGCACCACTGCCGTGACGCAGGAATTTATAAAGGAAAATCCATCCACTCCGGGGAAACTGGTGGGGTGTGAATCACTGACGGATTTTGTGTTGGCCATCAAAAAGCCGCGTGTGATTATTATTCTTGTGAAAGCCGGGCCTGCGGTGGATGCGGTTACAGAGCAGCTTATTGCCGCGGGGCTGGACAAGAATGATATTGTCGTGGATGCCGGGAACAGTCTTTGGACTGATACGATTCGCCGGGAAAAACAATATGCCGAAAAGTTGAAATTCTTCGGTTCCGGCGTTTCCGGCGGTGAGCTGGGTGCCCGCTTCGGACCGTCGCTGATGCCGGGAGGGAATGCGGACTCATGGAAACACCTTGAGCCGATTTGGAAGGCCATTGCGGCCAAGGTGGACCCGGCTACGGGCAAGCCCATTGCCGGAGCGGCACCTGGTAAACCCGTCGTGGGCGGAGAGCCATGTACCGCATACATGGGGCCCGACGGTGCCGGGCATTATGTCAAAATGGTTCACAACGGCATTGAATATGTCGATATGCAATTGATCAGCGAGGCGTATTATCTGCTGCGTCATCTGCTGAATCTCACATCACCGGAGTTAAGTGACATATTTGTGCGGTGGAATCAGACGGAATTGGATTCGTATCTGGTGGAAATCACCGCGGATATTCTGCGGCAGCGGGACCCGGCCAAACCGCGGAAATTTCTTGTCGACGGCATCCTTGATGCGGCGGGGCAGAAGGGAACCGGGAAATGGACTTCCACGAGTGCCTTGGACCTTGGGGTTCCGGCCAATGCCATTGCGGAAGCGGTGTTCGCCAGGTGCATGAGCGCATTAAAAGAAGAGCGCGTGGCCGCGTCGAAGAAACTGCGGGGGCCGAAGTTGGCCGGGAAAAAGTATGGCAAAGCATTGATTGAGGCCATTCGGCAGGCGCTGTTTTGCTCCAAGATTTGCGCCTACGCCCAGGGTTTCGAGCTGATGCGTCAGGCCCAGATGGAATATCATTGGAAATTTGATTTCGCCGCCATTGCCGGTATCTGGCGCGGCGGCTGCATTATTCGCGCTCGGTTCCTCCAGAAAATCACCGAAGCCTATCAACGTGATCCTGAACTTGTGAATCTGCTGATGGATTCGTATTTTCGCAAACAGATCCAGAATGGGCAGGAACAGTGGCGGCATGTGGTGTCTCTGGCGGCGCAAAATGGAATCGCCGCTCCGGCCTTCATGGCGGCGCTGTCATATTATGATTCCTACCGTGCCGCGGTTTTGCCGGCCAGCCTGATTCAGGCACAGAGAGATTATTTTGGCGCGCACACCTACGAACGCGTGGATCAGCCGCGTGGAAAGTTTTTCCATGTCGATTGGCCCGACGCCCGTCGGCCACAATTGGAGGCATAGGCTTTAGTCCGGCAATAACTTTGTGCACGGTATGACCAGCCGGAAATGCGCGTAGATGAATATCGGAGCACAATTACCAATCGTGCTATTCCCCGGCGACTTTCAGCAAGACCTTGCCCATGGGGCCGCGAGCCAGGCGTTCAAACGCCTCCGGCAATTGCGCAAAATCAAATACTGAATCGATCAACGGTCGGTCATCATTTGCGGCCAGCACTTTCAGCACCGATTCCCAGGCTGATCGCGCTTCTGCGGCGTTGTATGTTCCAACCGCGACACCGCCAATCCGCAGTCGCCGAAAAAATAAACTGGCGGTATTAAATTGCGGCACCGGCCCGGCCAATCGCCCCACTACGCTGATTTTTCCCCATAAAGCCATCACATCAAGCAATTCTGAAAATTGTGATCCGCCAATATTGTCCACCACCAGATCGACACGTTTTCCCGTCAGCAATTTCAACACATCTTTGCGCCATTGTGTGTCGGCGGGATCAACGACTATTTTCGCGCCCAATTCCGTCAGGCGGGTTCGCTTTTGAGCACTGCGGGAAAACGCGATAACCGTATGCCCCATTGCACGCGCCAATTGCACAGTTGCGACGCCCACGCCGCCGCTGGCTCCGGTCACCAGCACGACGGATGGCGGCAATGGCCCCCATTGCGTCAAAGCCTGCCCAGCCGTCAGATAGACCAAACTGGCCCCACCGCATTGTTCTAATGTCCAACCGTTCGGCAGCGGGGCCAGGCACTCCGTCGGCACCAGAGCCTTTTGCGCAAACGTCCCCGGCTGATCCACGCCGACAGGTCCGCGAATAATCAATGCCTTATCTCCAACTTTCCATGATGTTACGTTCTTTCCGATCGCCACAATTTTGCCGACGCCATCGCGTCCCAAAACATGCGGCATCGGCGGGCGGGCCGGATACTGCCCCTCCGCCAAATATCGGTCCGCCGGATTCAGCGCCGAATAAATCATCTCCATGAGCACGTCATCGGGCCCACATACCGGCTCGGCAGTGTCCGCTAAACGCAAATTGGCCAGGGTGCCCAGTTTTTCCAATTGCCATGCCTTCATCGCGGGTACTCCAACGATTCAAATATCCAATCCATTATCCATCCAGAAGCACTGTCGATCCAGATGCTACCCAGATGCTACCTATGTGCGTTTCTATTTCGCCGCATCAGGGGCGCGGCATTTGCCGGGGTCTCCGGCCAGGCGTGTTTGGGGTATCGCGCCCGTAAATCTTTACGCACCAGCGCATAGCTTCCCGCCCAGAATCCCGCCAGATCATGGGTAATCTGTACGGGTCTATGGTTTGGCCCCAGAATTTCCAACAGCACCGGCACGCGGCCTTCGGCGATTCGCGGCGTGTCCACCAATCCAAATAAATCCTGCAATCGCACGGACAGAACCGGCGTGCCATCATCGCGATATTCCAATGCCGCTCGTCGACCATTGGGCATATCAAGATGTTCCGGGGCGGCGGTGGCCAACAGTCGCATCAACCCATGATCCATGGATGATTCAATCGCCTCGGCCAGGCCTTCCCCGGAAATAAGTGTTCGCAACGATTTCAAATCCGGCGGCGTGGCCGCAATCATCATCGCGATGTCCGCCAGCTTCATATCCGGAATATGCCGCTCCGGCATAACTTTACGCAGCATCGTCAATCGTCCGCAGAGTCTGCGAAGTTGCGTATCGCGTTGCACGAATTTCGGCAGATGTTCCGCGATATATTCAGCGGCCACTTTTTGAACCTGTCCCGGATCAGGATCGGACTGAGCAAATTCTTCAAGCATCAGATCACGATACAGTACACGCCGAAGCGCCAAAATCTTTCCATCGGCAATGACGACCTTGTTTTCCACCCGGATTTGTTCGGGATAGAGCCGCTCCAGTTGCGTTCGTGTTATCGCGGTCGCGATATGCACGACGGCATCGCCTGGCTGGTCGGAAATCTGCACATCCACCGCCACGAACAGCGGCGCACGGAGCACCACCGATCCCGGCCCCATTCGCACACCACGCCCACCGACCATGACGGCACGCATGGAATCAGTTTCCCGCCGCCGGCATACACGATCCGGATAGGCCTGTAAGAGTAGTTCACCTATTGCCGCGGAATCGGCCTGTGAAGCAACGGTGGCCGCGTGAATAGTGAAGCCCGCAAGACCCGCCAATGCGTCCGCCACCGCCCGGACTCTGGCGGCACCCGTCGAATCGAGAGTAACACCTCCGGTCTGCGGCGCATTTCCCCGCTGAGCAAGAGCCTCAAGCCGAATTAAAATATCTGAATCGCCCGCGCCAAGACCACCGCGTTCCCGGCGTGGGGCTAAAACATCCCGCTCCGAAACTAAGGCCGCCACAAGTGCTCCCATCGGGCCCTGGCCAGTTTCCTTCGCCGCCAGCAGCAATCGTCCGAGGCGCGGGTGCAGTGGCAAGTCCAAAAGTTGACGCCCCAGATTCGTGAGTCGAAATCCATCGGCAATCCTCTCCAGGGCACCAAGTTCACGTAATAGTTCCACTGCCGATGTAATGCGTTCCGGCGGAGGCGTTTGAAAAAACTCAAATCTATTTGGCCCATGTCGATCCCATGCGTAGAGAAGCAATACGCTTTGCGTTATATCCACGCGCATGATTTCCGGAATTTCAAAATCAGGCAGATGCTTGGTACGCAATTCAGGCCACAGCCGGATGCACAAGCCCGGCGCGGTGCGTCCGGCACGGCCCGTCCGCTGATTGGCGGATGCTTGGCTGATCTGAATTAAATCCAGCCTGTCGATGCCGCGTTCAGCGTCAAAGCTCGCCTGCCGCGCCAGACCGCTGTCGATGACCACCGTGACGCCTTCAATGGTCAGAGATGTTTCCGCGATGTTGGTGGAGAAAATAATTTTGCGGCGCGACGATGGCTTGAGCGCCGCGAGCTGTGTATCCAGCGGCATGGACCCGTGCAAGGTCATCACCTGGCATGACGCCGCGGCGGCTGATGCCCCGGCCAGGGCGGCGCAGCGGCTAATTTCCGCAGCTCCCGGCAAAAACACCAGAATATGCCCGGTATGGTCCGCTTCCAATGCTTCCTTTACCGCAGCCAATACGCGTGTTTCCAATCGTCCGTCGGTGTCGAAGCGATGTATGATCCGCACCGGATGTAATCGACCGGGTACTGCCAGCACCGGGGCATCATCCAGAAATGCCGCCACTTTTTGCGCGTCAAGTGTGGCGGACATCACCACTATCAGCAGATCTGGCCGAACCGTCTGCCGCACCTGCCGGAGCATGGCCAGCGTGAGATCGCTGTGAATGCTGCGCTCGTGAAATTCATCGAGAATAACCGCGCCTACATTTTCCAGCGCCGGATCAGCCAGCAGTTGCCGGGCCAGAATTCCCTCTGTCATGATGCGTAAAGCGGTGTCGGCGGTCAGTCGTTTTTCCATCCGCACCTGATAGCCTACCGGACCACCGAGCTTCCACTGTTGCTCTTCGGCAATACGCGTGGCCACGGCCCTGGCCGCGATTCGTCGGGGTTGTAACACCAGTATGCTCGAGGCATCCGCGGGCAGAATCCCCGCATGAAGCAACGCCGGCGGAACGCGGGTTGTTTTACCCGCCCCCGGCTCCGCCGTCAGCACCAGGGAATGACGCGATTTGAGCTGAGCGATAATCTCCGGGATATAACGATCTATGGGTAGTGGATCCATGCGATGAAGTTTACAGGCTTCCCTGTCAGGAGGCTAATTGCGCGGGAGGATGCACATCGGCTACACGAGTCCGGCGGCTTTCCGGATAATCCATTCCGCGGTAATCAGCAATACAAACAGCAGCAGAAACGCTATATGCAGCCAGAATGTCGTGGAACTGTGCGGATGTAGAAAAAAGCCTTCACTCTGTGGAATGGTAATGACCTGCACCGCGGGATGGATCGCGCGGGCCAGAATATCGGTATATGGACCCGTCAGCGCAACACCGTCACCGGCATTGGCGATCTGCCGCATGGCGACCGGATCGCTGGTGGCCTCGGCAAGCTCCATATTGGCCGCTGGTTTCACCCGTATGGTCAACTCCCGGACTTTGGCTGTGGGATCATCGCGCAATCGGCGTGCCACCCCGGATCCCTGGAGCGTAATGTGATAACTTCCCGTCGGCAAACCCGTAAGTGTGGCGATGTAAAAGCCGGGTACTTTGGCTTGCGGCATCATGGGCGCGGAAAACCCGCCTGAGGGTGCCGGCGCGGTTGTTCCCGCCGGCTGCGATGTGGCTACGATGGGGGTGGCGATTGCGTTAAAGTGCAATCCCGCCTGCGGCAATAGTTGATCGTCAAAGATACGCGCGCGAACCACAATTTTCTGGCCGTGCTGATAGCTCGAATGGCTGGTACCGAAGTGAACATATCGCCCGCCCGCCGGCAGTTGTGTGCCGGAAGCCCACCGCAGCAACTGTCCCAGAAACGCATTCTCAACATTGTGGCCATTGACATAACGCAGTCGCCAAAGCTGATCGCTGGAAAAATACATCGTGCGTCCCGCCCCGACGGACATTGTGGCCAGCAATGCCCGATGCCGTTCGGCGTTGAAATCAGAAACGCCACCCGCTCCCCGCGTTGTGGCCGCGGTCGCGTTGCGCTCGCCGAGAACCCATAACACACGGGCCGCGCCGCGAACTTTGGTGTAGGCGCTATGCCAATACCATCGGGGCATGAATTGCCAGATGTCCCGGTTGGTGCGTTCTCCGGCACTAAGTTGTGACAGGCCCGACTGCCGCCCCTGTGGTGTGAGTTTTGGAACGAATCCTCTATTATTCTGTTCCTGCAAAAGCGCGGGAGGCCAAATCGTCGTAAGATTTACCGGGAATAACTGTGCCAGCGGCTGGTTTACCCATTCCTGCGGCATGTTTCCAGGGCCTGCGATCACCACCAGGGCGGCACCCTTGGATTTCACCGCGGTGGCGATACCCTGCTCGGCATTCGTTGATGCCCCGGCCTGATTCCCATTCATCAAGTTTCCGCCCGCTGCCGTGCTGGCCGCCACATCGGCCGATAGATCGTTGGGCGAGATATCACCGAGAATAATGACATCAAACGCCTGCCAAGCTTTGGGGCTGTTGGGCAGCAATTGGGCCAGATAATTGGGATTGGATGGAGACGCCGTAACCGGAGCGGCCGGTTGGATGTCGCGAATGTGGGCAGGATGCAGGAGCACAGCCTGAAGATGCGCCCGGCGGCTGCGTGAAAAATAATTTACCATATACTGATAATTCCAATCCGGTTGATTGGCGATCAGCAGCACTTGAAGTTTGTTTCGCCGCACCATGACGCGAAATGAATGTGTCACCGCCGGCAGTAAATTAGCGACGGGAAGAATCTTGACACTGTATGTATACACCCCCCGGCCCGGCGGACGATTTTTAAAGTGGATCAGTTTGTAGGCATCTTTCAGAGGCGTCTTGAGCACTCGGGTGGATTCGATTTTGCCGTTACGCAAAAGCTGAACGGTAACCGCTTTGCCCGCCAGAGATTTCAAATGGATAATCGCCGTCGCCTTCATGGATTGATGCTTAAACACCCATTGAGGCGCGGTGACCGAATCAATGGTGGCTTCCGGCGGTGAGCGATCCGATCCCATACATAACGTGTAAATGTCGATATGATGCAGTGCCATGATCCGCGCAACTTCCGTTGGATCGGAACCGACATTCTGGCGTCCGTCCGATATCAACAGCACATCCGCCCGCCGCCCCTGTTCAATGTGAGAAGCGGTGGTCAGCAGGGCCTTATTGATGTTGGTGCGCTTTCCGGTTGGATTGATTGCATTATGAAGAATGCGTTTCAGATGCGCATCGGAAGCCGGGGTGGTTGCCGATGCGGTTCCGGCAAAGCTGACCACGTGGAGGTCATTGGCGGAAAATAGTTTGTGAACGGCGCTGCTGCGGGTCAGCATGGCCAAGGCCAATTCAGCGCGGCTCATATTATTCACGCGATTCAGTGCGGCGGTGAGCTGGGCATCTGAACGGTGGGCGGTAAGAAAAGTCTCATCCGCGGTTCTGGCGATCTTCCGCAAAGCGCGGAGACTATCCCGCAATTGAATATCCACGCCGGAATAAATGCTTGTCAGCGTATTGGTGCCGCCGGCGTGTACCGTTGAATTGTTCATGTCGCGGCGCGCCGATTCCGCGGCTTTCCGAAGGGGAGTGACAAGGGCTGAGGCTGCCCCATTTTTAGCCAGAGCATTAATAAAGTGGTCGAAGCTTCCGAGCCATTTGCGCAGGGCGGCGATGTCTCGCTTGTGCTGCCGTCGTGCCTGTATGGCGGACACGGCGGTGAAGCGACTCTGCCGCGCATCGAGAATCGCCAATTGCTGCTCCAGCATGGACAACTTCGCCAGATCATGATCCAGCGTGTCATGATAATCGGACACCAACCCCAGTGCGCAGGCCCAACGCAACGCATAACGTTTGCCGCCCTGTGGGTCGTGAAGCCCCATGGATTCACTGTGGTCCAGTAACAGCCAGAGTTGGCCGGGTGTGGTTTTTACATGAATTTTTTCAACCGCCGGCCCCAGCATAATCAGTCCCAGCAGAACCAGAAGTGCCAGCCGCAATCCGGTCAGCAACAAGATCGTTCGGCGCGGCGCCAGATCCCGCTGCCGCTGGTACAGATAAACGATCAGGCCCGCTGCGCACAATCCCACGATCACCAGCAGCCATAGCGGCATGGCCGGATGCAACATCAGGTGGGTCTGGCCTTGGAGTGCTTGTGTGGATGTCTGGGCCAACGGATGTTTCCTTTAATGATCCAAAATACTCATAGCCGGCAACGCCGTGGAAGTCGATTCGCGGGCGCGCGTGAGCTTGGCCATTTTGTGGCACTGAAGAGCTTCGAGCACCAGCATCAACAGTAACACCATTGTCAAAATCGGCCAAAGGCTCAGGTTGGGGCTGACTGTTCCCATCGCCCAGCCGATCTGCTTGGCTGTGATTTGCTTTCGTAAATACTTGTGATGAATCAGCCAATGCACATCCGCTGCGGACAGCGGGCTGGGGTTCAGTTGTCGCATATCAATATTCACATTGAAATAGACGTTGGTTCGGCTATGCGCGGGCTTAAATGACAGTGTGTAAAGGCCCGGCAGTCCGGTATGATTCCAGGTAATCAGATATTGGCCACCGGTCATCAGTTGCGGTTTCACCACGTGCGCAAGGTGATGCGGATCCAGGATTGTCGCGGATGTGATCGCTGGTGTGGCGGGGCCGGTCCAGACCATCGGTTCACCGGGATTCAAAAAATGGTGAATGGACAGCCGTTTGCTGCCCATGGCCAGCTCATACGTGGTCTGATCTACCAGTGGAACAAAACTTCCGGCTTCCAGCGGCCAATCATTCCAGCGGCCATCAGCGCCGGTGCTCCAGACCACAAGCCTTCCGCCGGAATTTCCAATCGGTTGCGACAGCATCAGTGGATCGCCGCCGGAGGTGGCCAGAACCACTTTTTCCATGGAATTCGCCGGCGTAATCTGACGCCACTTCATCAGCGTGACACCCACGATTGCGTTGCGATTCAATTTAGCCAGAGGACGCAGCAAGCGGCTCTTGCTGTCCAGAATCACGATGGAGGGAGATTTCTTCCCCGCCGATTGCACCGGTCCAAGTTTGCCGGGCGTAAATCCGGACTGCGGAAGGGTGGTGTTCACGAAGGTACGGTTCGCGTTCGGGCCGAAAATAAACCACACGCCGCCCCCCGATTCCGCATACGCATGCAAGCGGGAAAGCAGGCCTGCGGGCATGGCCGCGGGATCATTGACAATTACCGCCTGATAATGGGCGAGATTTGCATGGTCGGCCTGATTCACGCTCATCACCGTCGGCTTGGCCAGGCCCAAACTACGTGATTTTGACGGCCTCAGAGCCGCCTTTAGAAATCGGCTGGCGCGAAAATCTCCCACATCTCCCAATTGACTGTCGATAATGAGCACCGGTATGTCCTGCCATACCTGTACCACGGCCGTGGACTGATTATCCGCGGCTAACGCATCATGAATGCTTGTTCGCACGCGTATCCAATGGGACCCCATCGAGTTAATGCGGAAGTGCAGCACCCCCGATGTGCTGCCGCCGGCCTGCAGTTGCGGGATGGTGTCATGGTCGACCACGGTTCCGTCAAACAACAGTGACACAGGAATATTACGGACCGGCTGCGGGCCGGAGTTGCTTACGGTAAAGAGAACTCTGACTTTGCGGCCCACACCTGGAAAATCCGGCTCCAAATGCAGCGGGCCTATTGAAATATCGGATGTGGTGGGGCGGGGAATCACCGGGAGGCTGAATACCGCCAGAGTCGATGGCGGCTGCACTCCGCCATACGCGGCCTTCCACACCCCATTCTCGCGCGCGTGCCAGGCTATGGCGCGTTGATCTGAAACGACAAAAATAATCTTATCAATCAAAACCCCGCGCCGCGCAACCCGCCGGGCTTCCTCAATTGCGGCGGGAATGGATGTGCCCGCGGTGCCCATCGCCAGTTCTTTCAGCGGGTCGAGCAGTTTGGTGCGCACCAGCGTGGGATCGGAAACTGAAATCGGAAATTGAGTCAGACTGTACGGTCGATGCCCCGCAATAACCACCGACACCGTATCTTGCGCGCCCAGCGCGGTGATCATGCGCTTCACCATGGCGATCTCGCGGCTAAATACGGTACCCCGCCCCTGAATCAGGCCTGTGGAAATTGAATGATCCAACACGATGGCCACATCGGCGGAGGATCCTCCGGCAAGCTGATTCACCGCGCCGGATCGCATGACCGGCCACGCCAGCAGCAGCGCCAGCAGCAGCATCGCCAACACGCGCAACAGCAAGAGCAGCCACTGATCCAGATTGCGGAATCGTTTCTTGAGCACATCGGTCTGCACCAGAAACATCACCGCTCCCCATTGAATCGGCGTGGCTTTCTGCCGATGCAGAAGATGGATGATAATCGGGATGGCGATCGCCGACAGGCCGGTCAGCAGCAGAGGAATTTCAAACACAGGTTACAGGTCTCCTCTCAATAACCACGCCGGAGCGATCTTGCTTGCCGAAGGATTTATCATGCTGATCGCCCCCGCATCCGATTGGCCAGATACACCGTCAGCGCCTCATCAAACGGCTGGCTGGTGTTGAAAAGACTGTAGCTGATGTTTAATTCTCTGGCCGTACGGCGCATTTTGGTGAGATACGCCTGCACATTATCCAGATATTGCTGTCTGACCAGCGCTGGATCCAGCCTCAGTTTATGGGTGAATTGTTCCAGATTCTGGAACAACGTCCATTTACGAAATGGGAATGTCAGTTCCTCATCGGCCATCACATGCAGCATCAGCACTTCATGGCGGCGATGGCGGAAGTGGTGCAGCGCGCTGACCAGTGCGTCCGGCTTTTCAAAAAAATCGCTGATGATGATCACGATGCTCCGATGACTGATCTGCTCGGCGATCTGATGCAGCAGAACGGATAAACTGGATTCACCGCCGACGTGTCTGGCTTCCAGTGTCTTCATCATGCTGATCAGGTGCGAGGGTGCCGATCGTGGTGGAAGAAAGTCCCGGATCGCGTCATTGACGGTAATCAGCCCCACGGTGTCCTGTTGATGCAGAATCAGATAGCCGAGGCACGCGGCCATGAATTGACCATAGCGGTATTTGGACAACGGAGCCTCGCCGCGATAGGCCATCGACCCGCTGCAGTCAAGGACAATAACGGCCCGCAGATTGGTGGTGACTTCATATTGCTTGATGTAGTAACGGTCCGACTTGGCCAGCATTCTCCAGTCGATGCGTTTCACATCATCGCCGGGGACATAATTACGGTGCTGGGCGAAGTCGATGGCGAAACCGATGTGCTTTGATTTGTGCATCCCCTGCACATAGCCGTCCATGACCTGCCGCGCGATCATATCCATGCGGCTTATTTTGGCCAGCGCCCTGGGGTCAAGCAACGCTGTGGCGCTGCCCCTTGCCGCCGTTGATTTGCTGCTGGCTTGGGAAGTCGTCATTCGTTGAATTCCATCCATAAACCGATGTTGTATTTCCGGCGCGGTTCTTCCGCCCGGCCGGCCGAACGCGGTTACTGAAGTTATTTCTGTCCGGTACGGGCTTCATTACGCGGGATTTCGGCCAGCAGTCGATCGATCACCTTGTCACTGGTGATCCCCTGCGCGTCGGCGCTAAAAGTGGTCAGAATGCGATGCCGCAGCACCGGATGCGCCACATGTGCGATATCATCCGTATTTACATGCATTCGTCCATGCAAAATCGCCCGCGCCTTGCCGGCCAGAATCAGATAGATGCTCGCCCGCGGCCCGGCTCCCCATTGCACCAGTTCCCCCAGCCACGACGGGGCTTCCGATTCGTGCGGGCGCGTGGCACGAACCACATCCCGCGCAAACCGATAGACATGATCCGCCACCGGCACGCGCCGCACCACCTGCTGAAGGTGTTGAATCGTCGGGCCATCCAGCAGCCGCGACAGCGCGGGTTTATAATACGAGGTCGCCTGTTTCATGATCTGAATTTCTTCATCCGGCTTGGGATAATTCACAACCGTCATAAACATGAATCGATCCAACTGTGCTTCCGGCAGTGGATAGGTACCTTCCTGTTCAATGGGGTTCTGTGTGGCCAGAACAAAAAACGGCTGCGGCAGATCAAATGAATTTTCGCCCACCGTTACCCGGTGCTCCTGCATGGCTTCCAGCAGCGACGCCTGAGTTTTCGGCGGGGTTCGGTTGATTTCGTCCGCCAGCACCATATTGGCGAAAATCGGCCCGCGTACAAAACGAAACGCGCGTTTGCCCGTCATCTTGTCTTCTTCAAGCACATCTGTACCAGTAATGTCCGACGGCATCAAGTCCGGCGTAAACTGCACGCGCTTGAAGTCCAGTTGCAGCACATCGCTGATGGTTTTGACCAACATGGTCTTGGCCAAACCTGGAACACCCACGAGCAGCACATGCCCCTGGCAGAACATCGACGTCAGCACTTCCTCAATGACTGACGTTTGCCCGACGATATATTTGCTCAATTGCTCGGTGATGGCCGCGAAGGCCTTCCCCAATTGCTCCACGGCCTGCACATCCGATGCGATGGCGCGATCAGGTGCGGCCGCGCTACGGGGTACGGGTTGCTGTGTGGGGCGAGGAGGCGGCTGCCCGGGAACTTGCTGCACTGGCCGTGGTGCCTGCGCCGGCTGCTGCACGGGTCGCGGCTGTTGCGGCTGCGCCGGCGGCACGGGCCGGGGCGGCTGTGAGGCCGACTGAGGTGCCGCGGTTTGTTGCGGGACCGGAATAGCACTGCCCGCTTTGCCTGAAATTCGATCGTTTGACTCTGCCATAGACTACGTCTCCAAATCGATGACATATCATCGGAGCCTTTATCCACCTATTCTAATGTTATCAGAAAAGCCGCTGCCGTCCAGCGGCGCTTGGTGCGGTTGTGCGGTTCCATTTTGTTTGGGCTTTGGTATTCGCCCGGACTCTTTCGGCTTGCGGGCAGGTGACGCCGGATATAATATGAAGTCATGGATGAACGCTGAATTCTTCAAGGCGCGGGCAGTGATTGCCGAAGCGTGTTCTTCCGCGTCATCTGATTCTTTGTGCGTAAGGAGCGTGATCCCATGGGAAAAGCAAGTGTTGATCCAGCTGATTTGCGGCGATTTGCGCAGGGGTTGGTTCAGTTTAATAATGATCTTCAGGCGCTGATGGCGGGACTTAACGCGCGCATGAGGGCATTGGAAACCACCTGGCGGGATCAGGAACAGCAGAAGTTCGCGGAGGCTTTTGACCAGGCTTCCAAAGTGCTGTCCCGCTTTATGGAAGAGTCCAGTGATCATGCCAAATTGCTGGCGAAGAAAGCGCAGCACATAGAGAAATATCTCAATGAAAGATAGGATCGGATAATGGCACAAGGGGCCCGGATTGAATCAACGGAACTGCTCACAGAATTCCGCACGGCTCTGTGGAAGTTCCAGGCGGAGGCGAACGCGGCGCTGGGGGACGCGGAGTCGGAATTGCGCCGTACGCTGATCTGGCTGGAGACCGAACAGGACTCCTTCTGGAAAGATCAGATTCGAAAACGTCACGAGGTGGTGGAGCGATGCAAAGAAGCGGTGCGGATGAAAAAACTTTTTAAGGACGCTTCCGGAAAGACACCTTCCGCGGTGGAGGAACAAAAAGCGCTGCAGGTTGCCATGCGGCGTTTGGCGGAGGCCCAGGAGAAACACGCCAATGTTCGCAAGTGGGTTCGTCAGTTGCAGAAAGAAATAGAAATGTACAAAGGCTCGGTGCAGCGACTGACCACCAGTGTCGAAACGCTGATACCGGCGGGAGCCGCATATCTGGACAGGCTGGCCCTGGATCTGGAGCAATATCTGGCGGTGAAAGTGGCCAGCTCGGCGGTCGGGGCGGGGAGCACTGCGGAATCCGTGGCGGTCGGTGGAAGTGAGATGGCGCGCGGCACTCAGGCCGGTCAGGTCCAACCGGCGGCGAATATGTCCGAGGCCTTTACGCTTCCCACACCGGAAGAGCGGCAGAATGCCGCCGCCGACAGCAATCTGGACGTTGCGGTACCCGCAATATCCGAGGAACAGCTTTCAGTTGTGGCGGAACTGCCGATAGAATCGGCGACACCGGAACTGGAAAAAAAGGTGACGGTGAATCAAGCGGTGGCGAAAGCGGATCGCATGATGTTATATCATGCCCAACCCGCCTTTGACGGGGACAGTGGATGGTGTGTGCTGGCGCTGGGGGCGGCGGCCGGTGGTTGGCTGTCCATGAGCGTCGCCGATATTCTGAAAATCAGACAAGATTGGAAGCAGATTGTCACTCTTCCGATCGGTTTTTCGGTTATATTGGATGGTCATGGCATCGTGGTGGTCAAAGATGCGCAGGAGCAGGATGTCTGGCGGGCGACTGCTTCCGGAACGAGTGTATCGAAAAGCGCGTAAGTAAGTGACGATTCATGAGGCGGGTGTGTTATGGGTGTTTATGAAGGCCGCGGACAATTGGCCAAATCATTTAATCATTTGCAACTCCAATGGCGGGAAGTGAAGATGGGCTGGAATGACGCGGCAAGCAAGTATGTCGAAACAACGTTTATCGATCCGTTGGGGGACGACTTACGTTCCGCGGCCGGAGCGATGGAACACATGGCGCAGGTGCTCATTCAGGTGCGGCATGATTGCCAGTAAAATTCAATGCCGCATCAAGGCTAGTATCGATTCGTTTTCCGGCAGGCTCCGCTTACAGCGATAAAAATGGGTGTTAAGGATGACCAACGTGCAACAAGAGATTGATAATGAAATGTCACCGCCCGTGGAAGTGAAACCCGTGCATGTTTCACTGCGTGATAAGCAGCGCGATGCACTGCGGGATTTGCTGATCCTGGCGACACAGTGCGCCGCTACCGAAGGCCAGATTGAACAGCAATTTCGTATCGCGACGGAAAAGGCCAATAAAGAGTGGATAGATCGGCAGAAGGAAATTGAAACTCGCAACGCGGAAATGTCCGATTCACTGACCAGGGAACATCAGCGTAAACTTCAGGCAATCAACTCGGATTATGAATCCCGCTGCGCAAAATGCAAAGACGAATATGCGCAATCCAAGGCGCGCATCAAATGGGAGCACGAGGCGGCGGAAAAAAAGACCCGCAATCAGGTTGTGGAGGCCAAGTGGCTGGCGGAGGGTGAAGTTGAGACGGCGCGCAATCAGATTCGCGTTGAAGCCGCCGACGTCGCTAAGCTGCTGCATGATTACGAAGAAGCCATCGCGGCGGTGGAAAAGCAGGCCGTCAACCTGCTGTCGCGGTGCTGTATGCCTCCGGCGATGGAAGAATCGGATGCAACGGCCCAATTAGCCGGTCAGGAAATGCGCACCGCGATGCCCGCGCAATTGGAAATTGCGCAGCAGCAGGCCGCGAAACTCGAACGTCTGCTGATGCCAAGGCTGGTATTTGGCGCACCGCCGTGGATCGCTCTGATGTTTCTTTGCGGCGGTGCTGCCGGGCTGGCCTATAGCTTGTCGAGCCAGTCGCCCGCGAATATCAAAATTGTGGGAATCGCCACCGGAGCCATGTTCGTTATCGCCATGGTCATTGGGATGGTGTTGCGGGCCAAGGCCAAAGCCCGGTCGATCGCGATTTATAAGCCGCTGATGCTGGCCATCCTGTTGGGGCGTGCGGCGGCAAATCAATATGGCCAGGAAGTTTCGCAGCGGCACGAAAAGCAATACGCCGATGCGCGGGAAAAGGCGACACAGGAGCTGGAAACTTTGAAACAGAAGGCCGCCGCCGCCGAGCAGGCCCTCCAGACCAAGCGGGATAGCCAGCGTGCGGATGCCAAGGCGCACGCCGAACGCAAACTAGCGAATATTTCCGCGGATCGCGACAAGGCCCGGCAAGCCGCTGATGCCGAGTTGCACGCGCGGCAGGAAGCGCAGCGGAAGAAATATGAAGCGGATATTCAGGCAGCCAGGGAACAGCATGACCATGCGACGCAGGAAAGCGTGCGGCAGCGCGACGAGGCACTCATAGCGCTGCGGCAGCGCCTGCAGGACGGCCTGGTTTTGAGTCGATCCGTGGAAGAGCCGGGCGTCGGCGGCGGTGGTCGCACATCCGGAAAGAAGTCTGTTCAGGCTTGGGCTGACTGGGTGCCGCCGACGGCGTTTCCGGCGCTGGTGCGGTTTGGTGAATTGCGCGTCGATCTGAAAAAAGCTGTGGATGAGAGTGGTGCCGGCGGGGCCGTGAAACTGCAATTTCCCGCGGCATTTTCCGTGCCGGCCACGCTGGCGTTTCCTTATGGTGCGTCGCTGCTGGTGCAGTACGATCATGCGGGCCGCCAGCAGGCGTTGCGTATGGTACAGTCGGTGATGCTGCGGATTTTGACTTCGCTGCCCCCCGGCCGGGCGCGGTTTACGCTGATTGATCCGGTGGGTCTGGGGCAGAGCTTCGCGGGATTTATGCGGCTGGCCGATCATGATGAAGCGCTGGTCGGCGGGCGGATATGGACTCAGCCTGATCAGATTGAGGAGCGGCTTTCCGATCTGACGGAGCACATGGAAACCGTGATCCAGAAATATTTGCGCAATGAATATGCGACCATTGATGAATACAACGCCCAGGCCGGTGAACTGGCGGAGCCGTATCGCTTTGTTGTGGTGGCGGATTATCCAGCGGGTTTTGAGCAGGAGTCCGTGCGCCGGCTGGCCAGCATCGCCGCAACTGGTGCCCGTTGTGGCGTGTATATCCTGGCTGCGGGCGAGCTAAGCGATCGGGCCGGCTCGGGCGAATCCCTGGAGGATATGGCCGGCAACTGGGTTCGGATTGTGAAAAAGGATGACGCATTTGTCTGGAAGGATGATGTATTCGGTCAATTTCCGTTGACGCTTGATGAGCCTCCCGCGGAAGCTGTATTAACACCGCTTCTGGACCGGATCGGCACGGCGGCAAAAGAAAGCCAGCATGTGGAGGTCTCCTTTGAAGCCATTGCGCCGTCACCGGAGGAATTCTGGAGCCTGGACAGCGGCGACAGTCTGGCGGTGCCAATTGGCCGCATGGGCGCAACACGTCTTCAGATGCTGCGCCTGGGCAAAGCCATGGCTCAACACGGATTGCTGGCTGGTAAAACGGGTTCAGGTAAATCCACGCTGTTACATGCCATCGTGACAAATCTGGCTATGTGGTATTCGCCCGATCAGGTGGAAGTGTATCTGATCGACTTCAAAAAGGGTGTTGAATTCAAAGTGTACGCAACGCATAAATTGCCGCACGCCCGTGCCATTGCGGTTGAAAGTGACCGGGAATTCGGCGTCAGTGTACTCGAACGCCTGGACGTGGAACTGGGCCGGCGCGGCGAACTGTTTCGCAAGGCCGGAGTACAGGATTTGCCGTCCTATCGGCGCACGCCGGGTGCCCAGGTTATGCCGCGCACACTTCTGGTCATTGATGAATTTCAGGAATTTTTCTCCGAGGATGATAAGCTGGCTCAGCAGGCGAGTTTGCTCATGGATCGGCTGGTGCGACAGGGCCGTGCCTTCGGCATTCACCTGTTGCTTGGATCGCAGACCATTGGCGGAACATCCGGGTTGGCGCGCAGCACGATCAGCCAGATGGGTGTGCGTATCGCGTTGCAGGTCAGTGAGGCGGATTCTCAGATCATTTTGGGCGACAATAACTCCGCTGCCCGGTTGCTCTCCCGTCCCGGTGCCGCAATTTATAATGATTCCGGCGGATTGGTTGAGGCCAACAGTCCGTTCCAGGTGGCGTGGCTCGCGGACGATAAGCGCGAAATGTACCTTGATAAAATCAGCCAGCGTGCAGAGGCGGCGGGACGGCCACCGGTTACGCCGATTGTTTTCGAGGGCAACGCCCCGGCGGATGTCGGCAATAATCCTCAATTAACGGCATTGCTGGCCGCCCCCAAACCATCCGCTGCGCCCACGACCGCTATTGCGTGGCTGGGTGAGCCGGTGGCCATTAAGGAACCTACCTCAATATCCTTGCGGCACCAGAGCGGAGCCAATGTGATGCTGGTGGGGCAGCAGGAGGAGCAGTCGCTATCGGTGCTGATATGGACATTGATCTCGTTGGCCAGTCAGTACCCCGTCGGCGGCGCGGTATTTCATGTTCTTGACGGTGCCCCGGCGGATTCGCGTCTGGCGGGCATGTTTGAGCGCATCAAGCCCGCAGTGGGGCAGGAGATGCGCCTGCATGATTGGCGGGCCATTCCGGACGCAATCCATGAATTGGCGCAGGAGACCAGTCGGCGGCAGACCGCTGAACCGGCGCAAAATGCCGAGATATTTATCTTTATCTACGGCTTGCAGCGCTATCGCATGCTCCGCAAGAGCGATGATGATTTCAGTTTTTCATCATCCAGCGGCGATGAAGCCAAAGCTCCGAATCCCGCCAAGGAATTTGGCGAGATTCTGCGGGATGGCCCGGCGGTCGGCATTCATGTGCTCGCCTGGGTTGATACATTGGCATCCTTGGAGCGTACCTTCGACAGAAGCGCGCAAAAAGAGTTTGACAATCGCATTTTATTCCAGATGAGTGCTACCGATTCAAGTAATCTCATTGACTCTCCCGCCGCCAATACGCTGGGCTTCTACCGCGCGCTATCCTGCAGCGAAGAGCAGGGCGTGATGGAAAAATTCAGACCCTATGCGCTTCCCTCCGCCGCGTGGATTCAGGAGCATCTGGTCCATTGATTGTGCAGTTGCATGTCCATGATGTTGCATGTCCATGACCCAGAACATGACACCTTTCAGGGTATAATTGCCACGCTCTTGCCGCGCCGGCCAATTGGCCGCGGTTGAGACCGCGTGGCTGTATCAATATGGTGGCATAGTAGTTGCATGGATGCTATGCGACATGCAGTAGGCGGCTGACATCTTCACCGGCGCGCCATCGTTTATAGATCATCAGCGCCTGCTCAATAACTGGGAAAGCATATTCGGACGGCAGCACATCATCCACCACCACCCGCTTGTTCTCCAGTGATTTGTAGTCTTCAAAGAAGCGTTTCAATACGGATAGCTTGTGGGCGGGAAGCTGATGCACATCGCTGTAACTGTTGTATTCCGGATCGTTGACATGCACGGAAATCACTTTATGGTCGATCTCATTTTGGTCCTTCATTGTCATCAGGCCAATCGCCCGCGCTTCCACGATTGTCATGGGGTAGACCGGCTCGGCTCCCAGCACCAGCACATCCAGAGGATCGCCGTCATCGGCCATGGTCTGGGGGATAAAGCCGTAATTAGCGGGATAATAAACCGCCGAATGCAGAACACGATCCAGCTTCAGCAGCCCGGTCGCCTTATCCATTTCATATTTGTTGGAGGATCCCAGCGGAATTTCAATGATGGCATTGAACACCGATGGCAACATGCCGCTGCCGGGATCGACGTCATGCCAAGCACTGGCCGACCGCGTAGGTTTGAATGGCGCAATAATTCGACTCATGAGGTGTTCTCCTGCAGTTAGCTCAGAGGGTAGTTTATCCTCCCCAGAGCCGATAAGCCAGTGGCTGCGCTCCGTTGAACGGAGATGCAACGTGGCAACAAATCCGTACCAGGCCTCCGCGGTGCGAATTTCCAAGGCCGACCATTCGCTTAGCGCCGGCATTTATGCCGTCGATTTTGCCGTCTGGCCGAAAAAAGTGCCACGCCCGTAAGCTCACGTCGTAGCGAAAAATCGAATTTAATTATGAGCCGGCCCTTACCGCTCGTGGATGGCACTGACCTGCTCCAGAACGTTTTGATAAGCCGCGACCATTTGCATCGCACTGTAGCTCGTTCGCACGAGCGATTGGGCTTGATCGCTGATTTTCTTCGCCAGCGGTTTGTTCCTCAGAAGTGTCGCTATGGCGTCGGCCAGGCTACCCTGGAGCGACTGAGTTGCCAGAAAGCCCGTCTCCAGGTGCGTAATAATCTCCTCTGTTGCGGGGCTGCGGCAGGCCGCAACCGGGGTGCCGCAGGCCATGGATTCAATGATGTTCATGCCATAACCTTCCACGACTGAAGGCATGCACATGACTTCAATCGCTTTATACCAGCGCGCCGGCTCCGCAGTGGCCCCGGGAAACACAAGGTGCGACGCAATACCCAGCTTCGCGGCCAAAGCTCGCAAGCGTTTCTCTTCCGGCCCATATCCGATCAACGCCAGATACAGCTTGCTCCATTGGTGATAATCTTTTAACAGCAACTGCGCAAATTCTGTGATCAGAAAGTCCAGTCGCTTGACCTTATCAAAGCGGCCAATATAGCCGATGGCTCTGGCATCCGTCGGCCAGGGGCGCTGATCCGAAGGAATAGGTTCAGCGCCGGCGAATGTTTCATAGTCAATTCCGCACGGAATAACATAAGCATGGTTAACGCGACCGAATTGACTGACACGCTCCAGCACCGCGCGCGACGGCGTGATGATTCCCGCACATTGACCCGACAGGATTCCCTGTACGCGCCAATGCCAGCGCGGTTCGGGCTGCAGAGTTTGAATCGACTGAACATACGTGGTGGGGGGGCTGAAAGCAGCCGCCGCGGTGGCCAAGATATTGGCATGTACCAGCATGCTCACAACCACCGTCGGTTTGAGTTGATTCAAGGTTTTAATCCAGCGTCGCAGAGCGGCGATATCGTGGCCACTCCTGGCGTTAAGCCCGATGACTTCAACTCCCTCATGGCGAATCCAGTGGCCAACAATGCCGGCGGGTTTGATGCTGACTACTGTCGGTTCCCATCGGCCCAGATCCTTTAGTCCGCGAACAATACGTCGCAGCAGCAGAGGGGTTCCACCGAGTTCCAGGTCTGTAATCAGAAACACCACACGCTGTGACATACATCTCCGCTGCCTTGAAGTGGCTCTTCGCTCCCGCGTAGAACGCTCAATGTGCGTTGCGAACTTAAAATCACCGGTCGTAAAGAAAGACGTTTACCACTGGGCTTCGTCAAACGGACTGACCGGCGCATTGCTTCTGGCACGCGGCAAATGTTTGATTGCATCAGATCCCAGTTTAATCAATTCCTCGTGATCGATCCGGATATTCAGCCGCCAGCCTGGCACGGTTGTTACCTCGGTACCGGCCCGTTTGACCAATGCGGCATCGTCGGCCAATGCTCCCGTTCCCGTCAGTGTTGCTCGTTGACTATATGCGTTTTGCAGCACGGAGCGACTGAAAATTTGCGGTGATTGTACAAGCTGCAACTGGCTGTCGGATGTCCATTGACCAATCGTGCCGTTTTTTAGTCGCACGGTTGCGCCGCCGACCGGTACCACCGGCGCAGCTGCGCCGGTTTTCTCGACAGCTTCTTCCAAGGCGTCCAGCACGATATAAGGAACGGCCGGGCAACACGCATCATGGATGATCACGGTATCGACTTCCGGCTTGAGTTTCTCAAGGCCGCGACCGGCGGCACCAAACCAGTCCGGTCCGCCCGCGGCCGCACCTACGCCTTGAAATGCCAGGTGCGCGCCATATTTTTCCTGCACGCGCGATAAATCATCGGGTAAAACGCACAGAATGCGTTGCTGCACGCGCTCGCGGTTGGCATAAAGCTCAATGGCTCTCATGAATATCTCACGATTGTCAATTTTGGAAAAGGGCTTTCCGGATCCCTTTTCGGCCCATGTCGGGGCGGCCATTACAAATAAAACGCCAATATGCATCATTCAAACTCCTTTGTCCGAAACACTATATCATGCCAGTAAACTATCGGCTGGCTCACTTCTTCCAGTGTATCCAAACCCAGCGGCCCTTGGCGCTATCATATTGCTGAACCCAGGCACCATTGGGGACAAATTTCAGGCGGATTTTAAAGTAGATCATTCCAATGGTTGCCGTCGGTTGTCCGGTCTGGGCCGCCCTTAATTCATACAGTCGCTTTCGCCAGCGGTTGTCATGTGCCACAAACGCCTGCTGCGCGTTGGTCAAGGCCGCGCGTGCTTCCATATACCCGGTATGAGCCTCTCCGACCAGGTGGGCCAGCAATAACTTATGATTCATGGCGAAATCCGCCCGCAAATGCTGGAGGATATCCGCTTTGGATATGGTCGTGTCCGCGAAAATCACGCGAGCTTGCGTACCGGTGGAATCCAAATATGAACTCGGTGGTTCGGTCCGGGCCGGCGAGGGTTTGACAGGTGCGGTTGCCGGCGATGTTCCAGTTGTATCGCGATCCTGGCCGCCGGCGATAAAATCCATATCGTTGCGGGCATCTTGAATAACAAGTGTCAATTTGCCATTCAAGTTAACGTTCACTTCAAGCGGCTTGGGCTGACTGATAACAACATCATTGTGCGTTTGCAGACAGCCGCCCAGGCTTAGGGCGCACATCGCCGCGATACCGTAGATAAAACATTGCAAGACCTTCATGATGGTTTCCTTTGTGTTGTCCTTGTTTCTGATTTTAGCAGAATTTTCCTCCGGGACATCATCGTGCCGGCGATATGTTGGAATACCGCTGCGCCATGGCCAGAAGTTTGAGGATGGTCAGGTTGCGAACCGGAATGAGCAGATGTACGCTTTTGAGATCGCGTGCCCGAAATATCACTTTTTTCCCGCCGATGACAAGTTCCCGCGGTTTGAGATGCATCGGGTTGCCGGGGCCCCGAATAAAGTTCAATTTGAAAGTCATTCCATTTGTGGTCATCGTCACATGCACCTGCTCGGTGGTAAATGGATAATCGTGAAGATCATCAGCCATGGCCGCCGCCATGGCCTGTCCGTAGGTACCAGCGAGAACAGTTCGCAACAGTGGTATCTGATGGAGTTGTAGAACTCCGCTGCCGACACCCACCAAGTCAATACCACCGGTAATATGACCTGCCGCATCAAAGGCCAGTTTGACCGCAAGAGCTCCGTTGCCTTGGACATTCACCCGCTGCGGGACCAATAAAGCGAATAATCGCTGCTGTTGAAAATTGGGTATGGAAATAATCGCCGTTCCATGTTCCGTGGACAGGTCATAATTTCCGGAGGTCGTCAGCGCGACACGTTTCCAGAATATGCTGCCAGATGAGATGGTCAGCGTGTGATGGAGCATCGACCAGATTATCTTGCCGCCGGTCAGGTTGCATGTTTTGATCCGCAGTTTATCAAACGTCGCCATCCCGTCGCGAATATGGACATGGGCGATGCGCTTTCCGTCATGCCATAAATGAAGGTGTCCTTGTGCACAGAAGCCTGTGACTGAGATTGTCCGCGGCTTTGCCGCCGGCCAATCCAAGGCGGCGGCTTTAACCTGAAAGTCACCGAGTGCGGCAACAATAAAGTTTTTTCCCAAGGTATGAAGTGTACCGGTGAAGCGGATGGAGCCGTTGGCAATATGGAGCGGTTTTCCCGCAATCCGCAGAGGAGCCGATATGTGGTGAGCGGTTCCGGAAGTTAAATCAGCGGATTGAACAGGTGGCGTGGTGGAGAAAATGAGTGCCACAGCCAGGGTTCGGCCGATCCATCGGCCATGCGTTACATACGGGATGCGGAAACATTCACTGAACATGATGCGGATGATACCATGAGTGGTGGCGCAACAGGGCACTGGCAAAAGAACACGGGCCGGTTTTTCAACCGGCCCGTTTGCCTGTGGTTCTTTAGCGTAATCCGCCACATTATATGGCAGGATCATGCGCTCATCGTTGGCGAATACACTTCGCCGTTAAATAGAGGCCATACAACCGTAAGGTCATACGGCAGCCAAGCGCCCAAATAAAGCGCGCTCGGAAAAAGCGGTCAAATTAATGGCCGCTCTTCTGCGCTTG
This sequence comes from Planctomycetota bacterium, assembly GCA_021809365.1. Next base: position 31,744 of record JAKBAC010000004.1, read on the forward strand.
GAAACAATCGCGGCAATAAACCGGACGATTTCCTGATGGTTTGAAAGGGACTTCCGTCGGCTGTCCACAGGACGCGCAGGTCGCTGGGAACATCTGACGGGGACCGGCCGCAAAGCCGCCGCGACCACCGCCGCCGCCGCCACCGGAACGAGAAGAGAAACTACGACTTCCGCCACGACCGCCCGAATCGCCTTGTTGGGCTTTCCGCGCATCGCGACAGGTCTTGCAGCGTTTGGGTTCATTTGTAAATCCACGTTCGGCGAATCGCTGCTGTTCATCCGCAGTGAACGTGAATTCCGCGCCACAATCGACGCATGCGATAACTTTGTCTTCATAGGACATACGAGTGCTCCCTGGATAAACCAGAAATGAGGAAATTGAGGAACCTATCGATGGGCGGTGCGGGAATGGCTTCAGCCAACCTCGAACTCGGGCGCTACTGCCCACAGGCGTATTAAATAATAGCATGTCAATTCAGGATTGCAAGTCAATTTTTTTATTTTTACAATTATTCCATATTTCGCTTTTGTAAATTATTTTGCTGTTCCCTTTCATTAAGGTTGGCGGGAACACAGAACGAACCTGCGCGAGTCTTGAACTGCACCCACAATGGGCGTACAGTAGCATTTCTTGGACTTGGATCGGGACTTGATCCGAAACCCTGAATTGGAGATCGATTGCTTCATGCGTTTAACTGATTCACTCAAGCGCGAAAACATCAAGGCTCCGATGGCATCTAAAAACAAGAAAGATGCCATCCATGAACTCGTGGAACTGCTGGCCCGAAATAAAGAGGTTAAAAATGCCGACCTCGTACTCGCCAGTGTGTTGGAACGGGAATCCATTCGCACCACCGGCGTCGGCCACGGACTGGCAATTCCCCACAGCAAATGCGGCGGTGTCAAGGAACTGACCGTCGCCATCGGAAAGCCTGAACAGCCCATGGATTTTCAATCGCTCGACGGCCAGCCTGTATATCTGATTGTTCTGCTGGTCAGCCCGCCGGAAAAGACCGGCGATCATATTCAATGCCTGGCCCGCATCAGTCGCCTCATGACCATCGACAGCTTTCGCGCCAAACTCAAGGCGGCTAAAACGCCGGATGAAATATTCGACGCCATCGTCGCGCAGGAAAAAACAATGGTTCCGGAAGCATAACGCTCCGCTGGGCATCCCTCACACCCAATGGCCTATCGTCTCGTCGGCAGGGTGTGGCAATACATCCGAACCAGTGTACCGGGGCACCCCATCCCCTTTTAGCCGCGTGTGCTTGCACTGCGTGTTTTGCGCGGAAAATCCACGGGTGTCCGGAAATATTACCAAGCCCTCGTCGGCACGCCGGCTTTGGAGTGGCTTCCTTCAGCCAGTAATTTACGCCAGTGAATCAGCGGCAAGTTTCGAGTCAGGCTTGCGGCAAAATGCAAAATGGCGGCAGTGGTCTTAAATTTGACCGACTTCACATATACCACGGCGGAAAGTTTTTCACCCAATTTGCCTTCCACACGCTTGTACATAATCAGGTTGGAAGTGTGCCCGGCGGAGCGGACGTACAGCGGGGCGTCCAGCGTGCCGGTGATTGCTTTTCCACTCAACAGGGTAAACCGGTACGCAAAGCTGATGCGCGGACGGGTTTTACCGGAATAATTCTTAATGTCGCTGCCTTCCTGCTGATAACGCCAATCGCGTATTTCCCTGGCGGATAGCACCCGTACCTGAATCTGTTTTATCAAACGCATGTCGATGTCTCGATATTGCTTAATATCCGCCAGCCACACGCGGAAGGGTGTTTTCAAGGTTGTCCACACCTGTCCGGAAATCACCCGGCCATCACTTAACTTTACCACGCCGGTACGCACCTCCAGGGATGTATTGCCATTGGTTGCGGCAAATGGATGAACATTGTCATTGGGTTGAAAGTTTCCGCCGGCCGGCGCGGTGGTGACCTGAGCATGGGCAAGAATACTGTTGAGACTTTGGCCGGAAGTGCTTGCCATTCCCGCCAGCGACAAAGCCAGCGTCAGACCGGTTGCGATTGCATCGCGCAGGATTCTGAACAACCATGCCGCGCCGCCACGCTGGCCGGCGGTGTCGGTGGTTGGCCGCATAAGTAAAGTGCCATTAAGATAGAGGTGGTATTTCATAGGATGCTATTATGCCCGCTCCCACCGGCCTTATACAACAGCTTGATCAGCACCTGCATCGCAGGCGGCTTCTCAAGCCGGGAATACGCCTGCTTGTGGCCTGTTCGGGCGGTGCCGACAGCATCGCATTATTGCGACTGCTGCAAGCGATCAACCAGTCCAGGCATTGGCGATGGAATATCATCGTGGGGCACGTTAATCATCAGTTACGTGGCCGGGAGTCGCAACGCGATGAAGCCTTTGTACGAAATCTCGCTCGCACGTTGAAGCTGCCGTTCATAAGCGGAAACTTGCGGCTCAAACTTTTGAAATCCTCACGCATGGTCAGTGAAGCCACCGCGCGGGAGGGGCGTTATGCGGCTTTATTTTCCATGGCGAGGGCGAATCGTTGCCATGCCATCGTTCTGGCGCATCATGCGGATGATCAGGCGGAAACGATTTTGATGCGGTTGCTGCGCGGAGCCGGTGTAACCGGTCTGGCTGGAATAAACGAATGCGAGACCCGCGGCACAATCCAGCTTGTGCGCCCGCTGTTACCCTGGCCGGGCAGCGTGCTGCGGCAATGGCTTACGGAGATCGGCCAGTCCTGGCGGGAGGATTTGAGCAATCACGATAAGCACTATCTCCGCAACCGCATTCGCCATGAACTGCTGCCCGCGTTGGAAACATACCAGCCGCGTATCCGTGAACTTCTCTCTCGCAACGCCCGACATGACCGGGCCAGCGCGGATTTTCTCCAGGAACATGCCCGTCAGTTATTGCGTTCCGCCCGTTGTCGGAAAGGTAAGAGTGTCGTAAGTGTTGATGCTCACATCATCGCGAACGCTCATCGGGCACCGGCGGCACTGGCATTGCGTATCGCTATTATTGCGGGAGGTGGAGATGACGATGCCATGAACACCTCCACATTGCTTGATCTTCTGGAGAAAATGCGGGCGCAACGTCTACGGGGGAAGATTCAATTTTCCGGAGATGTCAGTGTGATGATCCGTAAGGGCCGCTTGATGATTCGCCGGGAACATCCGCGCAGCCGAATCGGACGGGTGAAAAGTTGATGCTCTTACGCTACCGCCAAATGTGGAATCGCTTTGAACAATGGGCCGCGGATAAGTCGCATTATCGCCGGGCATTGTTGATTATCTTTATGGTCGCGCTGGTATTACGGATGATGGTGGCCGTGATTCATCCATTTTTTCTTCCGGACTCCGCCGATTATTCAGCGTTGGGTAAAGCGATTGCCGCCGGTCAAACGTATGAAGTCCATGGCCAATTTGCCAGCCGAATGCCGGGGTATCCCGTATTCATCGCCGGATTTTATTATTTCTTTGGCGTTCATCACCTTCCAATATTGCTCGTGCAGGCCGTACTTGGCGCACTAACCGCCATCTTTACCGCAACTCTCGGACGAACTATTTCACCAGCGACAGGATTGGTAGCCGGTGCCTTAACCGCCATGGATCCACTTGGAATCGGCTTTGCTGCATCATTATTAAGTGAACCGCTCTTCACAAGTTTGTTTATCTTGAGCTTGATACTACTCCTGCGGGTGATGCCACCGTTGTCAGCAGGGACGCTAACCCGCTTGGAAAACAAATGGTGGCCTTGGGCATGGGCCCGGCTTTGGCTCTGGATTGTCTTCGCGGTCGTGTGGGCCATTGCCATTTATGTGCGGGCGGAGGTTTCGTTGTGCCTGTTTCCGCTGCTGGCATGGAGTATATTCGTGGCGAAAAGCGGAACGGCACGGTGGCAGAGCATTCTTGGTGGTGGACTGTCGCTGCTGGTGGTACTGCTTTGTCTCTTGCCATGGTGGGTACGAAATTATGCGATATTTCATCAGGACTTTTTTCGTTTCTCGACGTTGCAGGGAATAAGTCTTTATGAGTCGGTTTATTCCGGGGCAACCGGGGGGCCGCGTCAATCCGATTTGGTGATTCCGCCGTCGATCGCGAGGCTCAACGAAAGTCAGCGCGATCTGGCATGGACGCACCGGGCGTTCGCGGATATGGCCCAGCACCCCATGCGGGTGATCCGGCTGGCTTTTGTGAAGGTGGCCCGCACATGGTCGCCGTGGCTGCATGCCAAAGAATATGCGAATCCATGGGTGAATGCGGTGCTGATTCTCTGGTACGGCCCGCTGTTTGTATTGGCGGGCATCGGCCTGTTCCGATATCGCAAAAAGTCGCCGCTGTTTGGAGTCCTGCTCATTCCAATCGTATACTTTACTTGTATGCACGCGGTGTTTCTCGGGTCGGTGCGTTACCGTGTACCGGTCATGCCGCTGGTGATGGTTCTGGCGGCCATCGGCATGAGCCAGTCAATAATGTCGCATTCTGACGCGATGTCATCGACCGGTCTTGGCCTGGAAGTTAAACCGACGTCCCTGACGAAATGAGCATGGTGCTTTTGCATGAGTGATTTTCCGCGAGCCAGCCCCTCCAAGTGGTGGAAGACCAAATCCATCGGGCGCATCCATCGCTCACCGCACGCCATGTTCGTCAGCCGGATGCGCTGGTACATATCCACATTGACCATGCTGGGATTGCTGTTGCTGATCGGCGGGGTCTGGTATCTGACTAATCCGAAGCGTTTAAGCGCCATGTCCGGTCTTCTGCTTTCACATGTGCTCGGTGCGCGGGTCACCGTGGATAACGCCAAACTTTCATGGACGGGCACGTTGCGGTTAACCGGCGTCAAATTGCGCACCAACCCCGGAGTTATGCCCTCCACCACGCTGTTTTCCGCCGATCAACTTGAAGTCCACTTTAATTGGCTGGGACTGTTCAGTGGACGGTTACATGCCTCACAAATTTCTGCTGTTCACCCCATGCTCAATCTGGTCGATGATCTTGATACCGGACAATGGAATTACGAGCAATTTGTTCAATCCGCCGGCGTCGTCAGTGCGACAACCGAAGGCCAACATGCAACACCGCCGCATCGCCTCAACAGGCCCGTTCGCCTGCCGATTATTGTTCTTAGCGACGCGATTGTGCGCTGGGGAGAAATTCGACGGAAAGTCTATCACCTCGTCGGTCAGAGCCTGGTGAACGCCAAATTGGGGCCTAAGCCTCAATCCCATTCCACATATCAACTGGATATGCGGCAACAGACGTTGAATGGCCAGCCGGGCATTATCCTAACCGGCTTGTACAATATCAGTACACGCGAATTCACCGCACATGTCGGCCATCTGGCATTCACCCCTGGATTCCGCCGGACGCTGCCGGCTCCGGTACAACACCTCTGGCAAAAACTGCATTTGCGCGGCGGCGTGCGAAACATCGTGTTCCGCGTGAGTCCCGCAAGCGGACTGCACATTCGGGCGGTGTTGGACGACGTATCCGTGCAAACCGTTGCGCCAAGCCGACGATTAGGCCCGCAGGTCATTCCTTTGAATCATCTCAACGGGAGCGTGGCCATCAGCAACCGCGGATTCGCCATCACGCAATTGCGCGGCACAGTGCTGGGCTGGAAGTTTGAGGTACCCAGCGCCCATTTCGATGGCTATGAGGCGGGTGCTCCATTTGACCTTACCGTGATGTTGCCGAACATGAACCTGCCCATGCCCTATCCCAAACTCTTTTCGACGCGGACACTTTCGCTGGCGGCGGCGATTTTTCACCGCTTGCGCCCCAGCGGTCTTTTGAGCCTCACTGTTCATATTGTTCGCCCGCAATTGAATGCCGCGCCGGCCGTACACGGCGAAATTCAATGTGAAAATATGCAGGCCCGCTACGTGAATTTTCCCTATCCCATGCGCCATGTGCATGGGCTGATCCGGTTTTCCGCCCATCACATCGAATTCGTCAACGTGCAGGCCATCGCCGAAACTTTTCCCGTATCATTACAGGGGCGCGTGGCGATCAACGAAAATGACGGCCCGATCAATCTGACCGTCAGTTCGCCACACGCTTATTTCGACCGCCGCCTTGCCGCTTGTCTCCCTGTGGATATACGTCCCATCTGGAATCGCTTCAACCCTGTAGGTATCGGCGGGTTCATTTGTCATGTAACCCATGCGGCGGGTACGCACGGCGATCCGACAATTGTGCTGCATATTTTCCCGAAGGATGTTTCCGGCGCTTATCGGGATTTGCCATTTCCTCTCCAACATGTGCATGGTTCGCTGATATTCACCGATCATGAGACACGCATTATTAAACTTCAAGCGCCCGTCGGCGCAAATGGAAATATCATCTTCACCGGAAAGGTGACCTACTCGCCCGATAATCTCGCAAAACTTAAACCCATGGTGCATCTGCGTGCCACGGATATTCCGATTAATCAAACCTTGCTGGGCAGCCTGCCCGGTAGCTGGGCACGATGGATTAAGGCCCTGCATGTTCAGGCCGGCTCCGCCGATCTTGATGCGATGATCACCCGCGGATCAGCCGGCAATCCGGCGGTGCGCGGGAAGTTGAATATCCACCATGCCGGCATGGCTCCGCCCCAACTTCCCTGGCCACTTAAGGATGTGGACGCGTCAGCGCACATCTCTCCGAATGGATTGACGCTCAACACGCTCACTGGACATTCCGGTGCCGATGGCAAGGGAACTTTTGTCGCATCCGGTGCCGTTATGGAACCCGATACCGGGCCGGTAAGCGTCAACGCTCAGGGCAGTTGGAAGGGCATTCAAATCGCTGGTGCCGCCCCCGCACATGTGCCGCCGATGCTGGCTGAATTTTTGAATAAATGGAACGTTCGCGGCCGCAGCAACGGCGAATTCACGTATAGCGTTCAGGCGCATCAGGTCCCGCTAAGCGGTGCCACCGTGTTGCGGCATCAGCTCTATAAGGTGCGGGTGTCACCGCTGGCAATGAGCGTGGCTCCCACCTTTTTGCCCGCACCACTGGCGGGTCTTACCGGCGAGGTCGATCTTTCCAACGGGCTGGTACAACTGAAAAAACTTCACGCGATTTCGGGATCAACGCAACTGACCGTTTCCGGTGCCTACAAAACCGGAACCGACGCTTTGCAGCTTTCGCTTGACGCCCAAGGCCCGCATCTGCCGGCCAAGTGGATGTCGCTGATTCCGGTTTCCACTTTGCACTTTATCCAGCAAATTAAGCCCAATGCCAGTTGGTTTCTGGAACTGCCGACTGTGCAACGCACCAAAGTGGGGAAGGCCTATCGTTGGCGCTTTACCGGTTCTCTGGTGCTCAATGATCTTGCCACTCTTGGTGTCATCAAACTAAGCGCCAGCCGGGCCACCATTACCATCGCGGGTGATCTGGCTCCTGGTAGTTCGTTCCCGATGCTGGCCGGTCAATTCGGAGTTACGAAGTTGAACTGGGCGGGTAGAATTGCCGATCCGCTGGCGGGGAATATCACCGCGGATTCCGCCACGCATATTATTTCTATTGATAAAATCAATGGAAAAGTGGGTGGGGGGGCATTAACTGGACATATTCGGATTCATACCGGGAAAAATGCCGGGTATGCCGTTGCATGTCAACTTCACGGCACCGAGCTTTCCAGCCTGCTAAGCTCCCCGGCCACAACGCAAAGCGCCAAAGGCATTCAGGCCAGCACAGGTATTGTGGATGCGTCATTGACCATGAACGCCACACTGGGCAGCACTCCAACGCGACGGGGAAGCGGGCAACTGGTGATTCATAAGGCCAGCATTTATGACGTGCCCATGGCCATGGGGTTGATGCAGATTGCCACGTTACGCCTGCCGATCAGTTCAAACTTCAAACATGCGGAGGTGCGCTACACGATTCATAATAATGTCGTGCGGTTCAAGCCGATTTTTCTGACCAGTCCCGGTGTGAATCTGGTGGGCGAGGGAACGTTGAATCTCAAAACCACCAACCTGAATTTGAGCCTGCTGACACAATCACCGCACGGATCCCGGATTCCGATTTTGGGCTTTCTGTTTGGTCTGGCGCGTTCGCAACTCCTGGAGTTACGTGTCTCCGGCCCGGTGGCGCACCCGGTTATCGTCCCCGTGCCGCTGCGGTTTTTGGCGTGGCCGTTTATCGGCTTCGGTCAGTAATCACCGGTGCGTGTTGATCAATGAGTGGTTGCTGCGACGCGCCGGTTGTTTTTAGCGCCTGCGCTGGCACTTTGGGCAAAAAACTGTCGTGCGCCCGCTGATGCCGCGGCTGGCCAGCGTGGTTCCGCATCGTAGGCACGGAAGGCCGCCCCGGCCATACACGCACAAGCTGGTGGCGAATTGGCCCTTCTGCTGCGCCACATTGCGATAATCGCGTAATGTGGTTCCCCCCATGCCGATGGATTTATTCAAAACTGACCGGATCGCGTGGATCAATTCCGGATAATGTTCCGCGGGGATGCGATTGAGCATCTGTAGCGGATGCAAGTGGGCCAGCCAGAGAGATTCATCCACATAGATATTTCCCAAGCCGGCAACGGTGCGCTGCGAAAGCAGCGCCGATTTCAATCGGGCGCGGCTGGTTCGCCAAGCGGCCAGGTGCCGCGGCTCAAGTTCAAGGGCATCAACGCCTAAAACACCGGCTATTTCAGCGGCTTGAGCTTTGGTCCAACTGGCATAGTGCCATACGCCGCCGAATCGGCGCGGGTCTTCCATGCGTATTTCATAACCCGATGCCAGGAGAATTGTCAGATGCGTATGCGGACGTTGCCGTTCATCCGGCCGGCAGCAACTGATTCGTCCGCTCATGCCCAGATGAAAAAGCAGAATCTGCCCATCATCAAACAGACAGAAAAGTTTTTTGCCGTGCCGTAGGGTGCGGCAAACATATCGGCCCGCCAACCGGGAAATGGTCTTCCCGCCCAAACGAACGTAATTTTTATGATAAACCGTGATACTCCGCACCGGCACATTGAGCACAACCGGCTCAAGAGTACGTCGAACTTCCTCCACTTCGGGAAGCTCCGGCATAAGGGTATCCCAATCGTAGAAATAAGCCGTCGGCTTTTATTCCGCGGCCGGCGTCGGATTCAGGAGTTTATCCATGGAAGTAATTAGCCGGTCAATGCGGAAGGGTTTATTGATGTAATCATCGACGCCCAGTGTTTCGGCATACGTTTTATGGCGTGTGCCCATATTGCCCGTAATCATGATAACGAAGGGTTTGCTGCCCTTGGGCTTACGGGACTTAATGCGCTCAACGACCAGAAAGCCGCTTCGCTTCGGCAGCATCATGTCCAGCACAATCAGGTCCGGCTGTTCTTTTTCAGTCATTTCGACGGCCAGATTTCCATCCGATGCCGTAATCACTTTCGCGCCGGTGGTGGAAAGTGCCGCGGTGATGGTGGCCAGAACATCGGCATCATCATCGACAACCAGAACGGTTTTATCCTTAAATTGTTCGCTCATACTAAATCCTTTACTTGTTCCCCCATGCGGAGGAATTCCGTTAGTGTTACCTTTGCGAGCCTGTTGCCGCCCGACAGCGCCGCCCGTGGCTTTTCGGGATTCAACGTACAAGCCCGTAATTCAGCTACATACCTTAAACCCGAAAACCGATTGCTGCAAGCGGAAAATTCCATCACTGCGGTGGATGGGCATGGTCATAATTCCGCACCACCATACCAAATTCACCTCATCCCCCTTTTAGCCGCGTGTGCTTGCACCGCGCGTTTTCCGCGGCACCCGTCGGTATTGAAAAAGTGGTAAGTAGAAAGTAGACCGCAGGGGGCGCTGCATTGTTGGCGACAGCCTATCCTCTTGCTTTAGCCGAATTTGCTCTACTGTTCACCTGTTCTACTCACACCTGCTCTAATCGGGCCGCGGCCCGATTCGCTCTACTTGCTCAACTCTCTCCTGATCCCTGCTCTGCGGCAACAGCCGCCGCCGCGCGCTGTCCACGAGACGTATCACCCCGCTTAAAATAGCACACACCATGACCACTATAGGCGGCGCAAGCGATGCGCATGATTATACCAAATTCCGAATTAAGGCATCGGCGAATTCGCTGCACTTGACCTCTTTGGCACCGGTCATAAGCCGTGCGAAGTCATACGTGACTACCTTTTGATCAATCGTGCGTTCCAGACTTTTCACAATTGCTTCCGCCGCCTCTTTCCAATCGAGATGTTCCAGCATCATGACACCGGAAAGTATAACGCTGCCGGGATTGACCTTGTCCTGATTGGCATACTTGGGCGCGGTGCCATGCGTGGCCTCAAATATGGCATGGCCCGAGTCATAATTAATATTACCGCCGGGCGCAATGCCTATTCCCCCGACTTGCGCCGCCAGAGCGTCACTCAAATAATCACCATTGAGATTCAGCGTGGCGATAACATCAAATTCCTCTGGCCGCGTCAGCACCTGCTGCAATGTGATGTCGGCAATGGAATCCTTGACGACAATACCGTTGGGCAGTTTGCACCATGGGCCGCCATCGATTTCCTTAGCCCCATATTTCTCCCTGGCGATCTGATATCCCCAGTCCCGGAACGCCCCTTCCGTATATTTCATGATGTTGCCTTTGTGGACCAACGTCACGCTTTTACGTTTATGAGCAATCGCATAATCAATGGCCGCGCCGACCAGGCGTTGTGACCCTTCCTTGCTGACCGGCTTAATGCCGACGCCGGAGGTCTCCGGAAAGCGGATTTTTTTGAATACCTGCGGATATTCCGTCTTGATCAAATTGAATATCTTGTGCGCTTCGGGTGAACCGGCCGGCCATTCAATGCCGGCGTAAATATCTTCGGTGTTTTCACGGAAGATCACCATGTTCACCGCCTCCGGGCGCTTCACCGGGCTGGGAACCCCTGTAAAATATCGCACGGGCCGCAGACACACGTACAAATCCAATTGTTGCCGCAGCGCCACATTGAGAGATCGTATGCCGCCGCCGATCGGCGTGGTCAGCGGTCCCTTTATGCCCACAAGAAACTTGCGAAAAGCTGTGATCGTATCATCCGGCAACCACGCCTTGGCATCCGCTGCCGGATTATCCGTCTTGAATTTCAGAAAGGATTTTTCACCAGCATACACTTCCATCCAGGCGATCTTGCGCTTGCCCTTGTATAACTTTTCCACTGCCGCATCGAATACGCGGACGCTGGCCCGCCAGATATCCGGCCCGGTGCCGTCCCCCTCGATAAATGGGATGATCGGATGATCCGGGACGTTCAGGGTTTTATCCGCCGCCATCGTGATGGGCTGCCCGTGCGCCGGAACTTTAACGTCAGTAAATTCGCCACTGGTCATTACGTCTAATCCTTGTACAAGTGTAAACAAGCCATTAACAATTCGAGTAGATTAGCACGTGCGCAAATATAATTCCACCGTTTCCACGCCGTCACGCGGTGGAAATGTGAAAACTGGTGTTTTCCCGTACCCATTGCTCATGGCGGGAAGAGATTCTAAACTGGCGGGCATGGTTCGGTTCGTGCCGGACACTGTTTTCGGGAGCCTCCGATGCGAATTTATACTCGGCAGGGTGATTATGGCCAAACGACGCTGTTTGATGGTCATCGCGTACCCAAGGATGATTGGCGGATTGTCACGTATGGAACGGTCGATGAATTAAACAGTTGGCTGGGATTGGCCCTGGCGAATTGTCGGCATGAAAGACTGGTCGTCATGCTCGAACGCCTGCAGCATCAGTTATTTGATCTTGGCGCGGATTTGGCCACGCCGCTGAATTCGCCCAACAGCGCACTGGTCCATCGTATCAAACCGGAACAGGCGGCGGCCATGGAAGCGGATATTGATGCCGCCACCGTGGAACTGCCTCCGTTAAAGGAATTTATCCTTCCCGGCGGATCGCCGCTGGCCGCGCAACTGCATATTGCCAGAACCGTTTGTCGCCGGGCGGAACGACATCTGGTCAAGCTCATGCGCCACGAACAGGTGGGAGAGACACCGCTGATTTATCTCAACCGTTTGAGCGATCTTCTCTTTGTCATGGCCCGGTTGGCCAATAAACTCGACGGTCATGCGGAAACGCATTGGCAAAAGCGGGATTAGCTCATCGCGCATAATTCAAAAAAATCTGGACATTTTTTTCTTGCTCTTGATGGGGCCAGCTTCATATAATATCAGGCGAAGAGGAAAAGACCGAGCAACTCCTACTGGTGGCCATCATATAAGGAGCTTGCCATGGCGCATCCAGAGTTCAATCCCGCAGGCGGCAAGCCTGGTCCAATTCCTTCAGCGGAGGCATCGAATTGGTCCGAACTCAACGCGTCTCCTGTGACACGCAGTGTGGCTGGACTTGGGCCGATCATCGGCCATCCAGTTTCATTTGTCCGGGAGGCGGGTGGACTTCGAACCCGCTTCGAGCAGAGCATTCCGCTCAATGATCGGCAGGAATCCTCACCGGAGTCCTGCCCCTCGGAAGTATTTCTGGGCTGACCGGCTCCGCCGACATTTCTGATTACACGGATGGTATTGATTATCGCGGAATGGAATCCGAAGGGGATGGTCTTTTCATTCAATCGGTGGGATTGGTTCCCCTAAGCTCATGCGAAAGGACAATTGTTCAAGTTGCAGCGCCAGGTCCACGCTCTGCACGACCACATCCCTCGGAACATTCAGCGCGATCGGGGCAAAATTGAGTATACCCATGATCCCCGCCGCCGCGAGTTGATCGGCCACCGCTTGCGCCGCTTCGGCTGGAACGGCGAGTATGGCGGCACGGATCTGCATTTCCGGGACAAGTCGCGCGATCTCCTGATCTGAGTGAATCGGCAGATCGCCGATTTTACGCCCGATTTTAGCCGGGTCGGTATCAAATATCGCAACCATTTTGAAGCCCTTGCGGAGAAAGCCCTTATACGCCAATAAGGCCCGGCCCAGGTTCCCGGCTCCCACCAGCAGCACGTTCCATATTTTGTCGGTACCAAGAATTTTTTTAAGCTGATGGATCATGTCCTCCACGCGGTACCCGATGCCGGGGTGGCCAAATTGGCCGAAATAAGCCAAATCCTTTCGGACTTGCGCATCGGTATATCCCAGCGATTCGCCAAGCTGCTTACTGCTGACGGTGTGCCGCCCGGCCTGTCGGAACGACTCAAGTTGCCGGAGGTAAAAGCTCAACCGGTATACGGCGGGATTGGGTATTTCTTCATTTCGCATGCAATTGTTCCACGGTTGCTGCATTTATTCGCGGCGAGCGATTACACTGGAACCACACGAACAACCAAGACAGAATTTATCGGTCAAAAGCAAGCCGGTCAAGCGCCCCGCGAAAAGTCCGCCTTGAGGCCTTGTGTGGATGATATGTGTCAATGATTATGTTGACAATCGTTGAGGTTATTTTATTATAAGGTTCAGTAACCAAACGAAAGGTTATCGTATTGTCGGCGACCGTGGATCGATGGCGCCGACATCGACTTAACCTCGCGGCATAGCCACTGAAAAAATCCCGGCTTTTGGGGGGCAAGCGGCATTGGTATGAATTTCAAAAGCTGTCTTTTCGGAGATTATCTATGGCTTCCAAACTTACTGTGGCGCAGAGCTATGGCGGCCTCAAGTCGTTGTTCAACCTTTTGGCTGATCCAACCCGGATGCAAATCCTGACATACCTTGCCACCGGCGAGCATGCCGTCACGGACATTCGCAAGGAAATCGGGGTGGCTCAGACAACCGTGAGTCACCATCTGGGATTGCTGCGAATGAATGGGCTGATCGTCAACCAACGACAAGGCAGGCAGGTGGTTTATTCACTGGATGACTCGGTCAAGGGAACCAGGAAATCTCTTAAGTTCAGCATTCCGCCTTTCACCGTCACCGTTGAAAGCTGACTGCAACCCCAACCGGAAATTGTCCGCGTGCGCGATGGCCGGACACTTGGCCGGATGGAGTCTGTTATATGATTTCGTCTGATGTGGCCGCGTACCGTTGTGATGATGCATCCTGCACTGCCGATGGGTTGAATTATCTCATGACGCCTTCGGGACGGAATCTGCTGCGCGCGGTGGAATTATCCGGTGCGCATGGCGGGCGTCTATCCGTATCTGAAATTGCGGCCCTGCGGCGTAACTATCCGGCGCCGGCGGTGGCATGCGCTATTGCGGTATCCCTTAGCCGCAACAAGGCCCAGGTGGGAAAATTTGCCTCAGGTCCTATTGTGGCCCATGATCTTTGGGCGGTTCCCGAAGCCTTGGAACAGGCTACATCGTGGCGCGTGGCCATGTATAAAGCCAATAAAATCGCCGCCCTTGCCTGTCCGCGCTTAATTCTGGATATTTGTTGCGGCTTGGGCGGAGATATGCTGGCGCTGGCGAATATCGCTCCAACGCTGGGCATTGACATCAGCCCCGTGCGCGCTTGGATGGCAAGGAAAAATGCGGATCAATTTAAGGCGAAATTTCCCGTCCTGGTTATTCAGGCCGATATGGCCCAACTTCCGATGCTTCCATCGAACGATGTTTTTTTCCATCTGGATCCCTCCCGTCGATCCGGTGGAAAACGCCGTGCCGATTTTTCTGCCATGCACCCCGGTCCGGATATTATCCTCCCGTTTATGCGACATTTTCCTGACGGGGCCATCAAGTTAAGTCCGGCCGTCGATTTTGCCAGCCTGCCGCCGGGCCACCTGGAATTAATCAGTGAGGATGCCGTGGTCGTGCAGGCTTTATTGTGGACAGGAAAGGTCGGCTCAATGCTTGGTCTCAGGCAGCGCACCGCGACAGTGATTGGCGGTTCAAAAATCTGGTCATTTTGCGAATTCGCCTCAGATGTCGCCACGCAGCGGCAAATTGCCCTTGCGCCTGAACATTGGCTTTATGAGGTTGACGGTGCTGTTACCCGTGCGGGTCTTGCGGCCCCCCTGGCATCCCAACTCAATCTAAAATTATTAAGCCCCGACGGCGGCTATCTTACCGGTGAACATTATCTGGATCATCCGGCACTTACCGCATTTGAAGTATATTGCGCCATGCCATATTCAGAATCACAAATTGTACGCTGGATTAAGAACACCGCGGCAACCAGCGATTTGACTCTTCCGGCTCTGACAATCAAAACGCGCGGCGGGCTTGGATTGGACACGGATAATATTCAACAGCGCCTCTCCAAATATGGCGGCCATGGATGGACGGTGTTGATCTACCGCGGCGGATCTGGCAAAATCGGTGTGATCGCCCGCCGAAGAGCATCTCCCCCGTCCGACGATCATGATCCTGCCGCCGTAGTGGAATTGGGCGTAATGAGAAAGCAAAGAGACGAAAATACCCGGTAGAAACAGCAAAGATCTGACGGAATTGGATCGCCGCAATGAATGTTAGCCGGTGGGTTTATCCTGGCAAGCATAGCGCCACGCCCCGTGATCGCGCTGGAAAAGGGTGAAATTACGGCGTAATTCCTTTGTTGGATTCTGGCCGACATGGCCGTCAACGCTGCCCGTTGGTAATTCGCGTACAATAATTCGCGTACATGGGTGGAAACAGGCACCGCTTTTGCGCACGGCGTTGTGGAAAGGCTACGGCATGTTTATGTGCGCTTGCGTCCGAGCACTTTACCATACAGCCATTTCTCCGCATTGCCATGATAGAGCTTGGCAAGCACCTCCACCGGGAGATTTAAGCCGTGCAACCGTGGAACGCCGCCCGCGGCATCCGGGTCATCAATCGGTGATTCGCCGTGGTAATCGGTTTCCCATTGCTTTTGATGCACCCAATAGCGGCTGGCGTAATGGTCGTAATTATATTTGTCACCCACCACCAGGTCACTGCCAAATAGAATTCGATCCTGATTATGGATGAAAAATTCCCGCACCTTCTCCATGCTCTGTTCGGCAATGCCGCGAATGATCCACTTGGTCGCGCTGGAGTCAATGATGTAGTGGGGAAATCGATCCAGCCGCTGCTGCAATAGGTCCAAGTCCTCCACCGAGCCGCCAAGGTGCGCTCCCAAATGCACGCGGTCCGGATATTTTTCCAGCATCCGATCCAGCATGGCAAACTGCTGTTCATACGATTTGTGACCATCCTTGGGATCGTATTTTTTCCCCGGCCCGAACCAGGCCCTGGGGTCTCCCACATGCGTCATAAAATGATATCCCAGATCATACGCATGCCGCATAATGCGCTGCAGCTCCGGGTGATCCAGATTCATTCCCATGCGCTGCTGCGTCCCGGGCGCGTTGTGAATTTTTATCAGCCGGGATCCGTGGGCGTAAAAATCATCAATTCTCCGCAGCCATTCTTTAACAAAATCTTCTCCGGCGGCGAGGTTCTGCCATTTTGGAATGGCGATAAATTCAAAGCGACCGGGAAAAGCCCGGCGCAGGGCATCCACATCCTCCAGCGGAGCCATAGTCCATATATTCCCAATGCCATAATCATCCGCTGCGTGCAGAAATTCCCGCGTCAAAGCCGGTTCGCGGGTATGTGTATGCGCGTCGATAATTAACCCCGCGATTTTACGTTTGGGAATATCGTGGTAATCAATTCCCAAACGATTGTGCGGTGGTTTACCCGCCGAGGACAAGGTTTGATGCGTTACGGTATTCTCGAGCATAATGGGATCCCATCTTAATGATCGCGGCGGGCCAATTCAACGACCAGTTGCGCTAACGGCTCGGCCGCGGGCCCCAGCCGCGCCGCCATGGTCTGGGCGATTTCCTGTTGTCGCGCCAGGTGTACCCGTGATTCTTCAACACCCAGTAGTGACGGATAGGTCAGTTTTCCAATCGCCGCGTCCTTGCCTGTCTTTTTCCCGAGGGTTTCAGCCGTGGATGTCGTGTCCAGCAGATCATCAACAATTTGAAACGCCAACCCAATCGCCCGGCCCAGCGCATCCACGATTTGTAAATCCGTTTCTGAAGCACCGCCGGATAATGCTCCCATGCGGCATGCCGCGTTAATTAAGGCACCGGTCTTCATCCGATGAATGCGCTGCAGATGCTCCAAGTTGCCCGATACGCCCCTGGAGCTATCTTTCGGATAACAGGTATCCAATGCCTGTCCGCCAATCATTCCCGCCGCACCTGTTGCAATACCCAATTCCTTCACCAGCCGCACGGCCAAAGTCGCATCCAATACGCGCGTTGCCAGCAGTTCAAAGGCCATGGTATTCATCGCATCGCCTGCCAGAATCGCCACCGCGTCACCGTAAATTTTGTGATTGGTGGGTCGGCCGCGCCGCAGATCATCATTGTCCATCGCGGGCAGATCGTCATGCACCAGCGAAAAGCAGTGAATCAGTTCCAACGCACCCGCCGCGGGTAAGGCGAGCGCCTCATCGCCTCCAACCGCCCGGCACGACAGCAGCGCCAATGCGGGCCGGATACGCTTTCCCGGCCCAAAGAGGCTGTATGAAATCGACTCCATAAGCAAAGGCGGCGCGTCATGAATATCTCCCAGCCATTGCCGAAGAAATTCATCTGTGCGCATGGCCGCCGCTTTTACCCTGTCCATGATATTGTGCGCGACTGCAACCGACACTGATGCGGTCATTGATGCCTCCTTAAATATTCCGCAGAGGAATTATACCGCACCACCCCGGCTTTCGCATTGCAACGCATAGCTCCTAGAACATGTATAAATTTTCTGAGCCGTCCGTTTCCAGAATGTTTCAAACAAACGTTCCAAAACAGGTTTGACGATATACCTTACAAAATACTAACATATAAAAGCGGTACTGGAGAATAACATGGATGGAAAACTGACTTTCGCGGATTTGGTTCAGAAGTCCGCGCGGCTTATCCAACGGATGGAGCCGCCGGAGCCAACCTCGCGAAATTCCTCATCATCCGCCGCTTATGCCGCCGGATGCGCGATCGCCTCATTGCCGGAATTGTCCGTTGGAATTCATGAATGGTTTTATGGAGATATTGTGGAACCGAACCGCTTACAATCCGGATCGAAGCTGAAACCCAGGCAAGAATCTGGGCGGAAGGGAGAAAATGGGCGATGGTGGCCTCCAGCGTTGACGCTTATGACATGGATGGCCGGTACGATATTACGCCACTGTGAACGGAAATATCTTTTCTGGATCGGCGGCGCACAGTTTCAACCCTCCATCCAACTGCTGGGGGCTGTTTTGCCCGGCCACCGTTTGATTGAACGCTGCATTTTTATTGATCCGCCAAATAAGTCCGATCGTATATGGGCCATCGACCAGACCCTGCGATCCGGTGCCGCCGGGGTGGTCATTGCGGATGCCGCCGGTGCTGATATGGCCGCAAGCCGACGGTGGCAACTGGCGGCGGAGGCGGGTGGCGTGTGCGGGTTGTTGGCACGCCCGCCATGGGAAATACATGAACAATGCCTGGCCATTACCCGTTGGCTGGTGGAGCCTGTCCCAACCATCACCGCCGATCCACAATGGCGTGTGCGGTTGCTGCGCTGCAAGCCACCGATGCCTTCTGCGGTCGCGGGTATCGGCTGGATCGCGCAATGGTGTTATGCCGCATCCACCGGACAGGGGGAGATGAAAGTGTTTCTGGACGCATCGCGTGAATCCTTGATTTCATCATTGATTTCACCTCTCGTATGAAACGGCGAAATCGGATACCATCATCATTATGGAAAACAATACGGAACATCTTATTGCTCTGATTCTTGCGCCGGTGATGCTGATTTCAGCCTGCGGACTTCTGTGCCTCACCTTTTATAACCGCCTGGCGATTCTGACCGCGCGCATCCGCAGCTTTAATGCCGAACGCCTTGACCTTATGGAAAGGCTCCATCATGATCGCCACGTTTCGCCGCCCGCCACAGAACACGCACTTCCGCTGCGCGCCCGGCAGAAGGGGCTGGAAGAACAGACACACGCCATTTTGCAGCGGGCGCGATTAATTCGCCGCACTCTGGTGGGACTGGTGTCCTGTATCATCGGCATGTTGCTGTGCTCTCTGACGCTGGGCCTTGGGCTGATTATTCCACATTTGGATTTTCTGGCACTGGCTTTTTTTATCATGGGATTGATTGTCATGCTGGCGGGAATGATCACAGCTCTGCTTGAACTTCAGTTAAGTCTCAAGCCAGTATCGCTGGAGCAGGATTTTTTTCAGCATATCGACTCCCATTCCGCCGCGGCTCCACCATCCCCGATCTTTGAAAACTCCAATCCGTAATCGAGGAATCCGTGTCGCGCACATGACGTTGACACCAATCCGCCATCAGATATAACTATCCTCACTTGGGCGTGTACGGAATGCGATTTTCCACCATCTTTAGATCATGCTCAACGGTTTCTGTCGCGCAGGAGACACAATGACAGACGGCAATTTCGCGGGCGTATCAAGGAGAGACCTGTTGAAAACCGCGGGAGTCGTTCTTGGCGCATCGGCTGCCATTGCGATGGATAATTCGCCGATGTCGCGCGCCGCGTCGGCGGGGACTTTGCCGCCGCAAGGAGGTAAGGTGAAGATATTACTGGATACGGACATCGGATCGGACATTGACGATGCGATTGCGTTGACGTACCTGCTGTCCCAGCCGCGCTGTGATCTCCTGGGTATAACAACTGTAACCGGCAAACCGATTGTGCGGGCGATGATCGCTGATGCAATTTGCCGGAATGCCGACCGCACGATTCCCATTTATCCTGGATTGGAAAATCCACTGATTATTCCGCAGCGGCAAACAGACGTGCCGCAGGCGGTGGCGCTGAAAAAATGGCCGCATCGCACCGAGTTTCCGGCGAATCAGGCCATTGAGTTTATGCGACGAACGATTCGAGCGAATCCACACGAGATTGTGCTGCTGGGTATAGGTGCGTTAACCAACGTGGCGGCGCTGTTCACCATGGATCCGGAAATTCCGCCTTTGTTAAAAGGTCTGGTTATCATGGGGGGCAACTTTACGCCCATACGGTTAAGTCCGGCTGTTCCCATTCCCGTGGAATGGAACATCGGCAACGATCCTCATGCGGCTGATATCGTGTTCAATGCCAAAGTTCCGATTCAGCACTCCATCGGTTTGGACGTAACCAGCCGCGTCACTATGCCGGAGGCTGAGGCGCAAAAACTATTCGACAATTCATGGTGGCATCCGGTGCTTGATTTTGGGGCGGCCTGGTTTCAATCTCCCGCAACGAATTTGTATTTTCATGATCCCATGGCTGCTACCACTATTTTTAATCACAACATCTGCCGATTTGAGAGTGGTGCTGTGGATGTGGAATTGGTGAGCCAACGTTTGCGTGGCTTTACCTTCTGGAATCCGGCAAAAAGCGATCCGCGGCAATGGGTGGCGATGCGTGTCAACCAGAGGGCGTTTTTCGACGAACTTTTTGCGTATAAACATTAACTACATGATGCGGTATTTTGTGGGAAACAGTGAGTGTTAACCACACTGCGAATGCTTTAGCTTACCGGAAGGACGACAAAATGGTGATCGTTGGATCGTATCCGATCGCTGTGGCGATGTGCGTTGTTACCATGCTGTGCTGGGGTTCATGGGCCAACACGCAAAAGCTTTCCAGTAATAAGCAGTGGAAGTTTCAGCTTTTTTATTGGGATTACGCCATTGGCGTATTTCTGCTTTCCCTCATCCTGGCCTTTACCATGGGAAGCATTGGCACGGGTGGACGCGGGTTTCTGGCTGATCTGCATCAGGCGGATGTTAAATGGATGGAATCGGCGTTTTTGGGCGGGGTCATGTTCAATCTCTCCAACATTTTACTGGTGGCGGCCA
Organism: Planctomycetota bacterium; assembly: GCA_021809365.1. The sequence continues at coordinate 52,428 of JAKBAC010000004.1, forward strand.
TTGACATTGCGGGGCTGGCGGTGGCATTTCCAGTTGGGGTTGGACTGGCGCTGTGTCTTGGTGTCATTACAACCTTTCTGGCAACCAGACAGGGTAATGTCCCGATGCTGGGGATGGGCGTGCTGGGCATTATGATAGCAATTATCCTCGACGCGCTGGCATATAAGAAACTGACGTCCACCGGCAAAAAAACACCGGTTAAAGGCATCGTCATATCCATCGCCGCCGGATTGCTCATGGGATGGTTCTACAGCTTCGTGGCACAATCCATGGGCAAGATTAATCCACAAACACATGCTCTTCAGGCGGGTAAACTCAGCCCTTACACCGCCATCGTTCTGTTTTCGGCCGGCGTCCTGATATCCAATTTTTTCTGGAATAGTCTGATGATGATCAAGCCGCTATCAGGTCCGCCAGTCGCATTCGGCGATTACTTCACCAAGGGCAATGTCCGCCTTCATTCCATCGGTATTCTCGGCGGGATGATCTGGAACCTTGGCATGAGTTTCAGCATCATTGCCTCCACCGCGGCCGGCCCGGCTCTGGCGTATGGCCTCGGACAGGGAGCCACCATGGTTGGGGCATTTTGGGGAGTGTTCGTCTGGAAGGAATTCAGGGGTGCGCCGACGGGAACCAATAAGTTTCTTGGCGCAATGTTTTTCTTTTATCTCCTTGGTTTGGGAATTTTGATCGCATCGAAATCCTAAGGACAAATAAAATGAAATTAAAGCATATTGTTGTGGTCGGCAGTTCCAATACCGACATGATCATCAAGCTGGACCGGATTCCCCGTCCCGGAGAAACACTTCTGGGCGGTGAATTTATTACCGCCGCCGGCGGAAAAGGCGCGAATCAGGCGGTTGGTGCGGCAAGAGCTGGTGGTGACGTAACCTTGATTGCGCGCGTGGGCCGGGACATCTTCGGCCAACAGGCTGTGCAGGGCTTTATTCGTGAGGGGATCAGAACAGATTACATCGTTCGCGATACCACCAGTCCTTCCGGAGTAGCATTGATATTTGTGTCAAGGAAAGGTGAAAACAGCATCGCCGTTGCTTCCGGGGCCAATGCCAGACTTTCACCGACCGATGTTCGAAAGGCCGCCAAGGTACTGGCCTCAGCCGGGATGGTGGTAATGCAATTGGAAACCCCACTGGATACGGTACAAGCCGCTGCCGCTATGGCGGCACGCGCCGGCGTACCTGTGATTCTCAATCCCGCACCCGCCCGCGCCCTGCCGGGCAAACTGCTGCGGAATATTTCCATCATTACTCCCAATGAAACGGAGGCCGAGATGCTCACGGGTATCAAAGTGGACAATGATATCGCCGCCGCCAGAGCCGCCGATAAACTGCTTGCGCGGGGAGTTAAGACCGTGATTATTACGTTGGGATCCCGCGGTGCCTTTGTCACGGGTCGGGAAGGAGTTGGCCTGGTCTCCGGGTTTAACGTAAAAGCCGTGGACACTACCGCCGCCGGCGATATTTTTAATGGCGCACTGGCGGTAGCGCTGGTCGAAGGGAAAACGATGGATCAGGCGGTTCGCTTCGCAAATGCGGCGGCGGCAATTTCAGTGACTCGTTTGGGAGCGCAAATTTCCGCCCCAACCCGCAAGGAAATTGAGCGGATGCGGAAATAGGTAAACGTTCAACAGTATATACAGCGGTGCGGTTTATTAGGAAAGGTATTGCATGCGGTTTAACAGGCGTACTTCAGCCGGTATTTTCGCGGGATACATTTTTGTTGCCTTATTGATCAGCAGCCAGACAATTTTGGCCGGGGCGGTCGGGAAAAAGCATACGGCGGATATGACGTGGTGGAAAAAGGCTCGCTTCGGCATGTTCATTCACTGGGGACTTTATTCAGTGCCCGGTGGGGTATGGCATGGCAAGCGGGTGCCGGGATATGGGGAATGGATTAAGAATGACGCCCACATTCTCAACCAGCAGTACAACGCGTTGGCTAAAAAATTTGACCCCGTGGATTTCAACGCCGGCCAATGGGTTAAAATCGCCCGCGAAGCCGGCATGAAATACATGGTGATTACCAGCAAACATCATGACGGCTTCTGCATGTTTAATACCCGGGCCACGAATTTTAATATTGTCAAAGATACGCCCTGGCATAAGGACCCCCTGGCGATGCTGTCCGCAGCCTGTCGGCAGCAGGGAATAAAATTCTGCACCTATTATTCCATTATGGACTGGTATTCACGGGATCAGATCCCCGCGAAGCCCAGTGCCACGCATCCAACTTATAACCCAACGCATTTTGCGCCGGGCCGCGGGCATGCGTACCTGCATTATATGGAACGGCAACTTCACGAACTGATCACGCAATATCACCCTCATTTGTTCTGGTTTGACGGCCCATGGATGAATGGTTGGAACAAGACCTGCGCCCGGAAGCTCTACAACTACATTCGCTCCATTGATCCGACCATCATTATTAATTCACGCATCGGTTTTGGTTATGGTGATTATGCCACACCGGAGCAGAATATTCCGGTGCGGGGACTTCCCGGTCCCTGGGAGACTTGCATGACCATCAACACGACCTGGGGTTATGTTTCCTGGAATCACGACTGGAAATCCGCAACCACCCTGATTCATCATCTCATCCATTGTGCCAGTGGAGGCGGAAATTTTCTACTCAATGTAGGCCCAAACGCCAAAGGCGTGATCCCCCAGCCGGAAGTGAATCGTCTATTGGCCATCGGAAAATGGCTGAAGGTCAATGGTGAAGCTATTTACGGCTCGCATCGTACGCCATTTGCCAAGGCTTTACCTTTCGGCTACGCCACACAAAAACCTGGCAAGCTGTTTCTGGAAGTAACCAAATGGCCAAAGAGCCGCACGCTGGTGGTTCCAATGAACAATACCATTTCCGGGGCATATTTGTTGGCCAATCCGTATATATCATTGCATACGGCCAAGGGTTTCGGCGGACAACTGGTTTATCTGCCCGCCAAAGCTATGAATCCGGCGGCCACAGTCGTTGTCCTGGAGATTACCGGTGCCGTGCAGCCGCTGAACCCATGACTGGCACAGGATAGTGAGATGATAAAAGATCAATCGGCCACCGCTGGCATCATAACACGACGAAAACTTTTGAAAGACGCCACGATTGTTGTCGGCAGCACTCTGGCGGCTGAACCAATACCGGCGGCTTCCGCAGTAGCCGCATCGACCAAGCGATTCGGAAAATTCGCGAAGTCTATGTCGTCCGAGATGGTACCCGCGCCGCCATGGCTCAAAGACCTCATTATTTATGAAATTGCCCCAAGGGGATTTACATCCCCAAACGGCCCGCAAAGCGGAACGTTTCGCAGCTTGCGCGCCAAATTACCTTATCTTCAAGAATTGGGGATAAATGCCATTTGGCTGGCGGGCTATTCATGGGGAGATCCGCATCATTTCTATAATATCTGGACGCAGTACGCGTGCATTGAACCGGATATATTTGATCCCGCTTTGGGTAATGCCCTGGAATTTTCCGCCTTGATCCATGATGCGCATCAGAGAGGAATAAAGATTATTCTCGATGTCATTACCCATGGACTGATGCATTACAGCCCTATCGTCAAGGCCCATCCGCATTGGTTTAAGGGCGGCAGTTGGCGCATGGCGGATTATGACTGGCTGGGGGGACATAGAGATCTAGACGATTGGTGGGTCAACATATATACCAATTTTGTCGTCCAATATGGGGTCGACGGCTTTCGCCTTGATGTCGATATTTTCCGACCGGACTTATGGGATCGCATCAGGCACAATGCGGCCGCCGCAGGTCATCCTGTGGTCATCTTCGCGGAGAATGAAACACCCATTCGAGGAATCACGGATTTTGAACAGCGACAGAATGTGCTTTATCCTCCGCCCCGCCCCGTTAATGGTTACAATCCATTTTTGCTTAGCGACCTGCCCGGATATTTTGATCGGGTATTTGGCAAGGGTGGCTACTATCATGTGACAATTACGTACGCCAAGGGCAAAACGGCATGGGGCAGTACCTCCGGTGGCGGGGCGCTGTCGGTTCGGGTGAAGGGCCTAGTTACCGGTTCGTATCAACATCACGCCGGCCCATCCTCCAAGCCCGATGGTTTGCCGCATGTCCGGCTTGAACTGGCGGGACTGGGCGATGAACCAATTCAGGAGATCATTGTCCGAAATGACATGGCGGAACAGTGGAGCATGCAAGGACATCGCGGCGTGGGAGATTGGTGGACTCGACCGCTGATTGTCAGAAAATCGACCGCTTCCCGTCATGCGTTGGATATCTACGTTCCGACAACAGCCTGGGGTGATGCGTCCATTCAAATGAGTTGTCACGACAACGGCTGGCAGGGGTTTCCGCTGGATAAAAATCCCTATACCGCCCAGGGCAGCCGCTCTATTTTTGGCTACTCCTGTCTGTTGTCTCCCATGATTCCCATCTTCTTTTCCGGCGAGGAATTTAACGCCACCTTTCATCCTCTACCTGGTCTTTCACCGTTTCTCTTCGGCGGCGGGGACCCCGGTAAAGGCCGTTGGTTGTATGGATGTCAAATCGACTGGGCGGAATTGGATCAACCATCCCATCACGCCATGTTTGTCGATGCAAAAAAGATAATCTCCATTCGCAAATCCAATGCGGATATTCTGGCGGCATGCCCGGCCAATCGGATGCCGAATCTCAAGAGAATCCCCTGCCGCGGCAATATCCCTATTCCAGCTCCGTATCTGAGATGGAATCGCCGCGCCGCGATTCTGGTTATCGCCAACCAGAACACGGCCCATGATGCAACATACATACTAAGTATCCAACTCAAGGATATCGGGCTGGGCGGGCATGCCGCTTATAGCGTTACCGACCTCTGGTCAACTGGAGCATCGCGGATGTACACCGAAGAAGGCCTGGCTAAATTTGCCGGCACGGTCCGTCGAGATAAAATAGAGGGTGGCGGACTGGCGGTGCTTAAAATTGAGCCGCAGGCCTTGATAAAATAGTAACCGTTCACGGGCCTGAGGGAAGAAGCGAGGGGGGGCCGCGAAGTGATTGCTGACGGTCTGGTACAGGAACTCAAATACGCTACGTTGTTGCTGGGTGCGGGTGGCGATGGCCCCTGCGCCGGCAACCGGAAACGCCGCAGCCCAGATCGTATGACTAATTTTATAATGGAGAAAACCAAATGAATTCGCAATTGAACAATTTGAAAAAAACTCACTTTACAACCCAGAGAACATCTTTGTGGTAAATCCGTCGTCGCCACCCTCCGTTTACGTCCGTTACCTCGTGGTGAATTCCGTCGTCGTGGTCCTCGTCATATCCCAACCTCTGTGGCCTCTGTGCCCTCTGTGGCTACTCGTCGTCGTTTCCTCCGTTTACCTCCGTTACCTCGTGGTAAATACCGTCGTGGTCGTCGTCGCCGCAGCGACAGTTCAACTCTCTACTGCTCGCCTGCTCCCTTACCTCCGCCGCCCCGTGGTTCAATAAAGGCCATCGCCCCCTCTGCGTTCTTACGCCCCTTTGCGGTTAACCCCGTTGTCGTCGCCGCCGCGACAGCTCTACTCTCCACTCCCACCTGCTCCGTGCCCGGCAACCGACAGCAATTCTCCAGGCCAGCCGCGCGCAGCGGGGCTTTGGCAAAAATGGATTGAACAGTAGAAAGTAGAGCAGTAGACCGCAGGAGAAGCTGCATTGTTGGCGACAGCCTATCCTCTTGCTTTAGCCGAATTTGCTCTACTGTTCACCTGTTCTACTCACACCTGCTCTAATCGGGCCACGGCCCGATTCGCTCTACTGCTCAACTATCCCCTGTTCTCCTGCTCTAGCCGCCGCAGCGGCTACCCCTCCG
>JAKBAC010000079.1 GCA_021809365.1 Planctomycetota bacterium
ATCCTTTTATTAAATCCATGGTCTTAAATCCGTGGCCCAGAATGGCCGTGCTGTCGGCCTTCAGCCAATTGGACAGAATGCTCGCATACACCCTGCGGAAGTCTGTTGTATAAAGTTACCATCACCGCAGTTCAAAAAGTGTTCTGTCAGAAATCTTAGCTTCGAGCTGGCGGAGAATATCCGCCAGTTCCAGGCGCGGGTTCGCCTGCAAACCCAGGCATTGCGCAACGCCCGCTGTATCGGTGCTTAATCGCGCGGCCAATGCCATTTTGTATGATCCATCCTCTTTCCCTAGATTATAAGCGTGTATCTGCATGGAATCCCCCAGTTTGGCGGGATGCATGTGGCCAAATCGGAACTCACGCTGCATGTATCGCAGCAAGTAATCCTGCATAACCAGTACGAGATGCTTGTTGATGTATTCGAATGTTTGAATCTTATGGTGCATTTGTACGAGAGTTGTTTTGGCTGTCATCTTCCAGTTTATGCCGAACTTCTTGGCCGATGACGCGTCTCGGGCCCCAACTGCAATGCCCATGGTCTTCAAGAAGCGCTGTCTCTCAGGCCATACCGTGCCCGTGGTATCCATTGACTGTAACTCAATAGCAACAAAATCGTGAACTTTTCTTCCATTTACCGAAGCTAACACAAAGTCGACGTTTCCGCCGGGAATCGATATCTCCCGTAGAATATGCATCTCGTTACCGGGAGTATGATTTGTAAGCAAGTGCAGGCAATCCATAAATATCTGGTGCCGCTCGAGCAAGCGGTTCGGACACACAATGATCGGCACTTGTTGCCTACCGCAACTTAACGTACATGTCCCTATCGCCACACTGGGCCGGCTTTTCCGAACTTTGATACAGGACCCGCGCAGGTATGGACAGCCCTGCGCCTGCACCAGTGATTTCCAATCCGCGTTCCGACTTACAGTCGAGATGCCGAATAACTCAACTATTTTGCTCATGGCCGAACACACCGATTATGAGCAGTCCGGAGATACTCCGTGGAAATGTCAATGCCAACGGACTTTCGCCCAAATTGGTACGCAACCAGATTTGTGGTCCCGGTACCACAGAATGGATCGAGCACGATACCATCCTGAGGGCATGTGGCCAGGATCGGGATTTTGCACAGGTCTTCCGGATACGGCGCATAATGGCCGGGGCGATCATGCGTATCTTCCGGGATGATGTCCCAGACATCCGAAGGTTTACTTCCCTTGGGATGGTATTTGAGGAAATAGAACCCCCGGTCGCGCAATTCTTTGGCGCGACCGGAAAGTATCTCCGAGTCGCTGTGCGTCGCGCGCTGCTGCCGCCGAATTACCATCCGGAAATCGGCTAGCTCGCGGCGCTCTATTTGCATAAGAATTTCATCCAGTGCGATAAAGGCGTTGCGTTTTTCTTCCGCGGTAAGATCAGTGGAAATCTCAATTTGCCGCCGATATCGAACGCCACTTACGCCGGTCGCTGAAATCACCGCACCGTTTACGACCCTTGCCCGCCTGGGACTGCTTCGGACTGCATCAGCATCAAAATAATAGTTATGGGATTTTACAAAATAGAATACCGGCTCATGGAGATTCCGCAGTTTATCTAAAGCATTATCCGGGGAACCTTTAACTTTGTTCCAAACCACCTGATTGCGTAGAATCCACCTCTGCTGATCGCACATGCTGATAGCCAGACGCCAGGGAATGCCCAGCAATTGCTTATTTTGGTAGCTGTCCCCAATATTGAGCCAGAAAGATCCACTTTTTTTAAGCACGCGATACACCTCTGCAGTTACGCCCAGCAGATTCTCAATAAACTCCCTGTAATTGTCCTCCAACCCCATTCCACCGTTTTCGTATTGCCGCTTGTTCCAATACGGCGGGCTGGTCATACAACAATCAACCGATTCACCGGGCAGCTCACGAAGAACGGCGATGGCGTCCCCTCCGAAAAAAATGGGTTGCGCTGTGCTCCGACAGCGATATTCCGCGAAAGCGTCAGCATGCGAGCGGATGAAAATCGGTGGCGTCTCGTACCCTTCGCCGTCAAAAAGCCGACCCAAATTGGATGCTGCGATTGTCATAGCTCTATATCATACCTTGATCTTATCGTAGCAACACCCTCATTAACCCCATGGTCTTTTAGTGGGTGTGTGACAGTTTCTGCCAAGTGTACCCAAAGTGCTATATTCCAGCCATAATTGCGGGGTCGCGGGAAGTAAACGAATCTCTACATTGCGCGGATGATACGGATAGTCCTTGCGTCGCCGTCGTTCATTGGCGTATTCTGTGGTTTGCCCCGTTATTTTTCTCCGGGAATCCCGGTGGGTTAAACCCACCGGCCAACATAACAGCGCGCGTATCCTTGGACAGAAACTGTCACAGGCTGGCGGCGCATTTTCCCATTCCTCGGGCGCGGCAATACATCCGACGGGCTTATCCCTTTATTAAATCCATGGTCTTAAATCCGTGGCCCAGAATGGCCGTGCTGTCGGCCTTCAGCCAATTGGACAGAATGCTCGCATACACGCTGCGGAAATCCGTGGTGAATTTCAAGTCACCCAATTGCAGATGTTCCTTCGCCAGCGACGGCTGCGCGCCGATGAGTCCGGCCTTGATCCCACCGCCAAAAATGAACATCGGCGCGGCGGTACCGTGATCTGTTCCCAGACTGGCATTTTCCGCCACCCGTCGGCCAAATTCGGAAAATGTCACCACCATGGTTTTCTGATGCAGGCCCTGCGCTTTAAGATCGCGCATGAAAGCGCTTAGACCGTCGGAAATTTCGGCCATCAGCGTGTCGTGCGTCCTCTGCTGTTGGGCGTGAGTGTCAAAGCCACCCATGGAAACGTAATAAATGCGCGTGGGCAGATTGGAGGCAATCATCTTGGCCACCAGGCTTAATGATTTAGCCAGAGGTGAAGCGGGGTAGGTGACATGGTTTTGCGCTTTATCCACCGCGCCACGCACATCCCGCCCGGAGATTTCCGCATCCAACGCGGTGCGCTGCAGAAAGTCCAGTTCCTGATTAGCGCAGAGCGGGCAGGCGGCATGATGCGGGCCGATGCCGTTGATGGTGCGATACACATCTCTAAGCTGATGATGCGTTTTATCACCGCCGCGGCCCGGCAGCCATTGGAATTGTTCCGGTGTTTGAAATGACACGGGCTGAAATATTTTTCCGCTCAACGCCAGCGGCGAAAGCGGGCCGATACTGATGCCGGCATCGGGAGGCGGCGGTGCCTGTCCGGCACACTGGGCGTCAAAATAGCGGCCCAGCCAGCCGCGTTTACCGATCTTCGTCGGCTCGCCGGTTTCCCATATTGCCGTGGACCTGAAATGCGAGCGATTCGGATTGGGATATCCAACGCCCAGAATCACCCCCATTTCACCGGCATCATAAAGTTCCTTCATCCCTTTCATGGCCGGGTGCAGGGCCAGGGAATTTCCCAGCGGCAACAGTTTTTCGGTGATGGCCAAATGCGGCCGTGCCCGGCGATAATCGTCATTATCCATCGGAATCACCGTGGACAACCCATCATTGCCTCCGCCAAACTGCACCACCACCAGCACTCGTTCGTCCCCGCGCCCGGCAGCCCCCTGCGTCAAGGGATGATCGGCGGGATTGTTGAGCGCGAAGGCTGTGCGCCCAAGAAACGCCGGCAACGTTGAAGCCGCGGATAGTATCGTCAACCCGCGCGTTACAAAAGCCCGACGTGTATGCAGCGTATCCATAAGGTTCACCTCATAAAATGTTTGGCCCTGTCACCGATTCCCGGCTCTGCCATTGGTGGCGGCACGATGGCCATGTCGCGTTTAATCCTACAACGCTATCTGACTGGCCCGCGACGGCCAGTCAGATAGCGTTGTAGGATTAACACAACTGATACTCCGGCATGGCCATGATAAGTTCCACCAGATCAAATAACCGCCAGCGCGTGGATCCATCCGCCGGATTTAACGGGCGGCCCTCCGCCGATTTGGACTGATTCAACGCGCAAATCAGCGCGTTGCGTTTCGCCGGCTCAATATTGTCCTGAATCAGGCGCATCACAAAATAATCCACGGCGGCATCCGTGGTGGCAATGCCCGAGCGCGCCAAGTCCAGCTCCGGCGAAAAACCCGGCTGAAACTCCGTAAAATCGGAAACTCCCGGCTGGTTCCCCGCCGCAGCGCGCAACATGGCGGGCCGCCGACCCGTTACCAGCGCGGCGGGCATGTCATAGCGGGCAAATAGCGTGCTGGTGTTGATCCACGCCCTCCCGTGGGGCCAACCACCAACATTTGGAGCCTCAAATAATTCCTGTCCCATGGATTTCATGCTATAAAGCATGCCATTGACATTGGGAGCCGGGACGTTCAAGGCCCGAAAACTCCCCGCCACCAGTTCCATGGGCGTTTTAATTTTGCGGCGCATGACCGCATCGGAATAAAACCATCGGCTGGAAAACAGCTGCTCCAGAACCGGTGCCATGCGCCAATCGGATTGACGCAATTTCTGCGCCAAGGCATCGACGATTTCCGCGGGCGGATCATCGGATGTAAAAAAAGCGGAAAGTTTGAACGCAAAATGTTTGGCCGTTACGGGCTGTTGAAAAATGATGCGCACAATATCATCGCCATTGAAATTGCCGGTATGGCCGAGAAACGTTTTCTCGCCATCATCGTGCTGGAACGGACGGAACACGAACTGATCGCCGACAAACGTCCAGCCGGTCCAGGCGCGGGCGGATTGCCGCACATCCTCTTCGGTGTAATTGCCGATACCCATGGTAAACAGCTCCATGAGTTCCCGCGCGTAGTTTTCGTTGGCGTGGCCCTTGCGGTTCTGATTGTTATTGAGGTACCGCAACATGGCCGGGTCTTTGCTGATATTAATTGTGAGCACTTTGGCGCTGCCGGTTGCGAATTTCCGGAACAACTGATTTTGCAGGTACATGTGATAGGCGTTATGAACGGATGAAAACGCGCTGACAAACAGCCCATGCCAAAACAGCGTCATTTTTTCTTCCAGCGGGCGTTTGCTTTGTACCATGCGATTGATCCACCAGCAGCGCATCTCCTGCATTTTGGAAAAGCCTGCCTGCGTGGCAAGCTGGAAATATTCGCGCCGCTGTTTTTTTGACAGGGGCCGTAGAAATTGCCGGGCCTCCCGGAAGTTGGAAAACGGGCGGTGCGATAACGGCCCGAACTCCAGTGCGGGCAGATGATCGGGAATATCCTGAAAATACACGGTACTTTCAATGGCCTGATGCGGCCCCATGCGAACCAGCCGGTCAATATCCTCCGGCGTGCCGCCAAAACCCGCCCGGTTGAGCAGATGACTGGCGGTGCGCCAATTCCATGTAAACGACGGATCAGACCAGATAGGGGTCAGAAGCGATTGTGAAGCCGTGAGCATGGCAGATACTCCGGAGATTCTGTAATCAATACGTCCGATACAATAAGCATCGGCACAATGTGCAAGCCTTCATCAGCAGGGATCGCGGCCCTTATTACGCCGCATGACTACCGAGGCAGGCCTTGACAGGTAAACGCGCCAGGCCATGGGAAGTTACAGCTCGATACATTCGCAGCTCTTATTATTCCGCACCCTCGGCAGTTTTCCGTAAGGCCAGAAAGGCCTCCTTGAGCGCATGGCTGACCGCGCTATCGGGTTCGCCCAGCAATAAATTCTGATAGGCATCTAAAAAATCCGTCCGTAAACCATGGAATAGATGCAAGAAGTGTCGGAGAAACCCCAGGCAATCCAAGATGGCTATTTCAATTCCGCCAAGCTCATCGTATCGAGCTGCGGCATACTCTCCCACGTCGTTGGAAACTTTCTCGGTAGTGATGAAAATATAATTTTGAATTGTTCCTTCGTGGCCCTTGATTTTTTCTATTGCCTGGTTGATATCACCAATTGTTACAGCTTTCATTTTCATTTCATAGGCAGTGATAACACCGGCGTCGTTAATCAGAGTCACTTCGATATCCCCTGCCGCACCGGTCCGCTTGTCAGCCGCATTGTGCGAATGCAGAGGATTTATCGTTTCGCCAAGTTTGGCTGATGCCGCCTGGTAGGCCGCGGCTACGATAAGCACTGGAATGCGTGACGCGTTCCTACATGCCAAGTGTTGGCTGATAAGGGCAACAATATCCTCCGCCGAAAGCGGCAACTTATCGCAGGTACGCCGAATATCCCGAACGAGATTCTGTACAGTAGCCCGTCGCTGCTCGCGCTCCATTATTAATAGTCGAATCACCTCATCCATCAACGCTTGGGTCTTGACGCGATTGGCCTGAACATCCTCGAAAATAAGCAATAGCGCCGCATACATCTCGGCTGGCCGGCCCTCAAGCTGAGTATTCGCTTTCAGGACAATATTCTTGGTTCGAAAGCCGGGAGTGAGGTATGCCGTTGTCGCATTGATCGGCAAATAATAAGGCCGCTCGGTCAGTGCTTGGATGTACCGTTCGTCATAGAACCGGCCGGAGTACAAATCATCACCTGTTTCGCCCGCAATTTCCGTATAAGGCTTGCGTATGTCGATGCGCGGGTTGTGCAGCTTCGCCAGCAATCCGGCGAGAAGTGCGCGCACGCCCGCACGGTTCTTCAGACATAGGGCGACAATCTCAGCGCGATTGCGCATGGCGGCGTCGGCAATAAAGGTCCTGGCCTTGCGCTTGGCGGCTCGTTCGTATGATTCATTGAGTATCTTGAAACAAACTTCCATGAGCGATCGCTTTTCCTTTCCCCTGCTTCTTCGGATCGTAATTTGTCCACAATGCCTCGACGCGTTTACCTTTTGTGGCGTGATTGGTTCTTGCTGGACCGACAGTGTTCCACCACTTGCTGCTTGGGTACAGCTCATCCATCAGCGCACAAGGATAATTGGAAACGGCAACTTTACCCACAACGGCATTAAGAACGGCAGCCAAAGCGCGGTGCTGGGCGTCCGTCATCTCGTGGCCATAGGCTCTCGTATCGCCGCGTGTTTCATGAATGTAAGGAGGATCACAATAGAAAAGCGTATCCGGCGAATCATAAAGACGGATTACATGGGTGGCGGGACGGTTTTCAATTTGCACCCGAATGAGCCGAGAAGCTATTTCCGGCAACATGACCACGCCGCCGAGCCAACGGCTGATCACACCGCTCATTCCCGCCCGGCTGGTATTTTTACAGTTGGCCCAGCGCCCAATGCTCGCCGTTTGGGCCAAGCCTGTTCTCACCTGCCGCGCCCGGACGTAAAATCTTCGAGCACGTTCCAGCGCTGACAGCTTCGGATCAAGCTGGCAGGCCAGGAAAAACTCCTCACGTGAAAATGGCGTCAGGCCAATGGCTTCCACCAACTGATCCCTGCTATCCCGTAACACGCGGAAGAAATTGCAGACCTCTCCATCCAGGTCATTGTATGTTTCAATGGGTGACGGCTCGCGATTGAGAAGTACCGCCCCGGATCCCGCAAACGGTTCACAATAGTGGTGGCAAGATGGTAATAGCGGCAGGAGCCAATCAAGATGGGAAAATTTTCCGCCATACCATCCAAATGGGATGAGTTTTTTTTCGTTCAGTCCTGAAACTCGCGGCGGTTTGCCGACGCGCGTTGATTTTTGGCTATCGCCCGCCTTGGGTAGTCCAATTAACTGCGCTCCGGTGGCCATGCTGCTTAACCTCAACGTCTACCACGCAAAGCATACCCGCCCAATGGGAGCACCTCAACCCTATTGCCGTAACTTTCCTTGATCCGGAGCGTGTGGCGTGATGATGAACATGAAAATGCCACTTTCGTCCGCGTTGCATCGCGTTATTGCCGCCGTGTTATTCACCGGCCTGACGGGCGGCTTAACCGTCGGATCGGCTTATGCGGATTATCCGGTGGGGCCGAGTCCCAAAATTACCATCGCCAGGCCGCCCATCCCACCCGCATGGAAACTCGGTGCCACAGCCCCGATGTTGCATGTAACTGATTTGGCCGGTGAAAAAGTCTCGCTGTCCCGGTTTTCTGGTAAGCCCATCGTTCTGGAATTTGGCTCTCTGACCGAGCCGGCGTTCCGCTTGAGTGCCTCAAGCGTAAACTGGCTGGCCCGCAAATGGAAAGACAACGTACAATTTCTGATTGTGTATCAGAAAGAATCGCACCCGGCGGAAACCCCATTGGAACTGAGCATCAATAAAAGCGCCCACAGCTCTATTCCGCGGGCGACGGATGAAGCCCAACGCATCGCCGACGCCCGGCTCGCACAACACACACTACATTTGCAGTCTCCCTTGATCACGGTTGATAATTGGCACAACCAGACCGCTGGTGCGTACGGATCGCTGCCCAACATGACATTTTTGATTGACGCGCACGGGCGGCTGGTCGGCGCGTGGCCATGGATGACCCCCTGGCAACTCAATGCCGCAATACCGGCGGTGTTGGCCGGCAAACCAGTTCCCGCCAGCGCCATGAGCACGGGCTTTAGTGCGGATGCCATGCCGCCAATGGAATTTGACTACCGCGCGCTGCCGCCGGCGGCCCCACAAACTCTCGCCGACGCGATTGATCGGGCCATGGTGACGCAGGCTCAACTGACGAAAATACTTCCCGCCGTAGCGGACTTTTCCATTGCCATGCTAAAAACCCGCCAACAGATCCGACAATTACGCTCCCAGCGCGGACAATTCAATGGTAACTTCCGCCAATCCGTGCGGCACACGTTCAAGCAGCTGCGCCAATCCGCCGTGGCATTAAAGACATCACTGCACCACTGGCTTAACAACGCACAATACCAGCAGATACTTTCCGCCATGGACCGCGGCCAATTGCGCCGAGTATTCGAAGCGCGCAATCCATGACCGCTGTTGAGCCTGGGTGCGTGACACTTTACGCGGGCATGGTTTTATTGCGCCGCAAACACGATACCCCCGGAGCACCGTCATGGTAATGCGGTGCCGCTGGTCTGCGCGAGGGCTGACGGCACCGGGTTATCACCACGGTGCTCGGGGGGAGAGACTATTGCGTTATCCATAACCTGCATAAAGTGTCACGCACCCGTTGAGCCTGTGGCGAGCGCATCGGGCGCATCACATTTGGCCCGATACTGTTATAATCTTAGATGATATTTATGCGATGGCCGGGTGCAAGGTGCTATTGGCGAATCGCAACAACTCCAATCAGGTGGATCGCCGTGCCGGATCTCTTCGCATCTGCCAAGGAACAACGCCTCCAAGCGGCCCGCCCGCTGGCTGCGCGAATGCGCCCGGAAACCCTGGCTGAGTTTGTGGGACAGCAGCACATTTTAGGTCCGGGAAAGTTGTTGCGGCGGATGATTGAGGCGGATCGGCTGGTGAGCCTGATATTCTACGGCCCGCCGGGGACCGGGAAAACCAGCCTGGCGGAACTGATCGCCGGTGCCACACGCCGACATTTTGTACGCATCAACGCCGCCGCCGCCGGGGTGAAGGATGTCCGTGATGTCCTGGTTCAGGCGAAAACCCAGTTGGAAGCCACCGGGGAAAGAACCATTCTTTTCCTTGATGAAATTCACCGCTTTAACCGGGCGCAGCAGGATATTTTGCTGCCGGACGTTGAAAACGGCATTATTACCCTCATCGGTGCCACCACGCAAAATCCATTTTTTTCCGTGAATGCTCCGTTGGTTTCGCGCAGCCAGATATTTGAATTTGAAACGCTCTGCCCGGAAGATGTGCGAACACTTTTGACGCGCGCCATTCATGATCCAACGCGCGGCCTGGGGGCCTTGCCGATTACCGTGGATGCCCAGGCCATGGAGCATTGGCTGGAACTTTCCGATGGCGACGCGCGCCGGGCCTTGACCGCGCTGGAAATCGCCGTGCTTTCACAGCGGTCGCAGGGTGCCGGCAACGCCGACGGCCCCGTTCATATCACGCTGGAAATTGCGCGTGACTCCATCCAGGCCAAGGCAATGGTGTACGACGATGATGGCCATTATGACTCGGCCAGCGCTCTGATTAAATCCATGCGCGGCAGTGATCCGGACGCGACGGTCTATTGGCTGGCGCGGATGCTGGCTGCGGGTGATGATCCGCGTTTTATCGCCCGGCGAATCGCAATATGCGCTTCAGAAGATATTGGCAACGCCGATCCCAGGGCCACACTCTTGGCGGCGGCGGCGGTACAGATCACCGAATTCGTCGGAATGCCGGAATGCCGACTGACGTTGGCCCAGGCGGCAATTTATCTGGCCTGTGCGCCCAAGAGCAATCGCGTCACCCTGGCCATTGATCAGGCCCTTGATGATGTCAAAAATAGTCGCACGATTCCCGTGCCGCGTCCGCTGCGTGATGCCCATTATCCCGGATCCAAAGAGCTGGGGCATGAAGGATATCAATATGCGCATAATTACCCCGAAGGCTATGTTCCGCAGGTGTACTTGGGCGTGGAAAAGCATTATTATCAACCTACGGAGCGCGGACATGAAGCCCAGATCAGTCAGTATCTTCAGCGATTGACGGAATTGGACAAAGCTTGGGCGGACTGTGCGGAGAAAAAAACGCAATAATTTTACGGATATCCGGGACAGGATGAGGAAAAAAGACCATGCAGAAGAGCGAACTACGCAAAGAGATGCGAACCGTGCTGGGGGCAATTTCCGCCGAGGATCGGCACAAGCGGTCGCTTGACGTTTGCCAACTGTTGGCGGGCACGCCGGAGTTCCGCCGCGCGGAAACCATTATGTTGTTTCTTTCCATGGAGCAGGAAGTGGAAACCTCCACCCTGGTGCTGCAAGCTTGGAAAGAGGGAAAAACCGTGGCGCTGCCGCGCGTACGCTGGGAGCAGAGGCAAATTGAACCGGTGGCCATTAAATCGCTGGAAACATCGCCCAATCCGGCGGCACAGGGGCTGCGCGATCCGGTGGGTGGCACGCCCATATCACTGGCCCGGATTGATTTGGTAGCTTTGCCGGGGTTGGCGTTTGATCAGCGCGGATATCGTCTGGGTCGCGGCAAGGGTTTTTATGACCGTTTTCTGGCACAAAAAGAATTTAAGGGCCTGCGCATCGCATTGTGCTTTCATGAACAAATACTCGCGGATCTGCTGCCGGTGGAACCCCATGACGTGCCCATGAACATGATTGTCACGGATCGGAAAATTTTAAGATGCAACCACCGGAATTTGTAATCCGGGGATTTTCGGCGTGGCAATTTTCCCATACCGGGGGAACGTTGGCATGCGAATCGCGCGGTGCAAGCACGCGCGGCGGCTGTTGCCGCAGAGCAGGTGAATTTCGAACAGGAGATCAAGAGAGCACGTAAGGGCTGGGACTCACGAGTTGCTGACACGGGAGCCGAATAACTTTACCTGCGGTCACCTGTTCGCCTGATCTCCTGATCCAAGTCATTTTGGTCGCGAGCTAAAATGGGGACGGAAAATTTGAGATTTCAAATCTCAGATTCTGCAAGGGATGCAGCGCTCCCGGTACCATGCCACGGGCTTATTGCCACTCCCGGAGTCCTTCACGCGCTCCTTGATGGTGGATGAAACGTGCTTCGAGCGTGTACAGTGGCGGCTATGGCTATTCGCTTCAAATCTCATTCCGCTCCCAAATCACGCGATGCGCTGCTCTGGATTGTCGTTGCCGTGCTGGTGATCTGGGGCGGATGGCAAGCCGTCCGCGTGCGCCAACAGGTGCTCATGGCATTGCACCCGCGTCAGGCCTCCTCAACCACCGCCCCGACCACACAGGCCGCAACCGTTTCTATGGATTTGCCGCCCGCTGATTTTTCCACTTCTTTGGAACCGGCCAATTCACCGGTTTCAGGTGCGGCCCCCGACGCCTCCGCGGCTCCGGAAATTATTCGCGTATTGGCACCAGGCCTGCTTGCACACACGCGCGGCGAAATCATTGAGGCGCAAGACCAACTTCATGCCGACCACCTGCTGACCGCACGGCGTATCCTGCAACGGGCCTTGAATCACATATCCGGCTTTGGTGACATCGAAGCTGATCACATCCGCACTGTGTTGACCAGCATCAATCGCCGCAGCGTTCTGGGTTCCGCCGTTGTCCCCGGTGATCCACTGGTCAAAATCATCACCGTCCAAAGCGGTGATTCCCTGGATTATCTTGCCAAGCTCTATCGCATTACTCCCGCGCTGATCCAGCAACTCAACCCCGGTCTGCAACCGCAGGCACTTATCCCAGGCACCGGCGTGAAAGTGATCCTGGGCCCCATGGACGCGCATATTATTCTTCATGCGTTACGCGTGGATGTCACGATTCGCAATCGCTTTATCATCGACTTTCCATTGCACCAGATCACTCCCATTGAACCGGGGGCGGGCCGCTATCGCACCATCCGATATATCCCCGGCCCACTGGGGCTTGATGAGTGGATCCTGCAATCCCGAAGCGGATCAGAACGCCTGATTCTGGCCGGCGGCGATTTTCCCGATGCGGATATCACGCTGTCTCCCAAGGCCATTTCAGCATTGCACCAGATGATAAATCCGGAATTCTCTCGCATTGATGTCGAACCATGATAAAATAGCAATGGCATCGAGTGGCGATGCCGGGCTGACATTTGCAAACTTGGACTGGCATTTGGTATGGCCATTGTAGTTGAGTGTTATCACTGTCACGCGCATTTGGAACTCGACGACGGGTTTCGCGGTGGTGTTTGCCGCTGCAGCAAGTGCGGAGCGCTCTTGAAAGTGCCTGCCACCGCCGGCACCGCTGAAACCGCCCGCACCCGACCCGCCGATCCCGGTTCGTCCGCCGGTGACAACCGCCCCCGCACGCCCGGTGCCGATGCCGACCTGTCCAACACCTTGAGTCATCAATCCGCACAAAGGCCCGCGGCTCCAACCAACACCGGCAGCGGCTCATTTGCCGGCTCATCGGGGCGCCCCGCCTCACCAGCGCGGGATCCTTCAGCGGTGGTGCCACAGTCGCCGATTATTTCGCGCAAAGTTGCGCCCATTCACCCCATCGTGAAAGCTCCGCACATCGCCCCGCCTGACACGGCAGTCAAAAATACGGCACTTACCTGGGCCTTTATCGGTGGCGGCGCATTATTCGCGGCCGCATTGATCGTCATTATTATTGCCGCGTTCGCTCATCATTCCGCCCCATCATCCGCCGCCCCATCGGGATCTTCCCAGCACGGAGGCTCCCCCGGTACACCGGCCCTGAGCACCGGTTTTCTGGGTATCCGTCTCACCGGCAGACACATTGTTTGGAGCCTGGACGGCTCATCCGCCAATATGGACAGTTTTAATCTTGTTGCCGGATGTGTCAAAAATGCCGTGGCGACCTTAAAGCCCGGCCAGCAGGCAAAATTTGCCATCTGGACGCCGGAAGGCCTCAAAGTTATTCCGAGACAGGGCTGGCTGAATTCATCGCAGGCATCCAACGCGGAGCATGCACTGTTGAATTATTCACCTTATGGCAGCACCAGTGCCCTCAACGCCATGCGGGATACCCTCCACCTCGGCGGCGATCAGATTATTTTCGTTACCGCCAAGGTCTTTCTCTCGGATGCCAATCTGGCGGCGGATGTGGAAAAGGCCAGAAAAAATGGCCAACATATTGACATCGTATCCGTGAATGGTGAGAGGAAAGTACTGCAACAAATAGCGAAACAATCCGGCGGCCAATTCCGCTTTGTCTCCGTAAGCGACCTGCAAAGCGCCCTGGATCAATAAAACCCGCCCCGCCAATGAGAAACGCGAACCCATCCCCCGTTCGGCTGCGCGACGCCTATGCAACACGCAGCCATGGACGCAGCCATGGGAGGAATCCCATGGCCGCAGGCAATCACGCGGGCTTGTTTTCATCACCTGAAGTCAGCCGGGGTGTGGCACCGGCATTTTGCTCAAATTCTTCCAGCGCCTGCGCCGCGAGGGCCTTTTGCTCGCGCTCCTTAATATCAAGATCGCTAAGCGACATCGAATCGCGCGCCACGCGAATGCGCCCCGCCGCCTTGGATCGCTCTTCTTCCACCATTTCGCGCAAGCGTGTGAGGGTGTCACCACTGGCACCCGCGCCGGTGATCATGCCGGATGCGGTTTCGGTCAGTTCGGCCATGGCTTTCTTGACCTTCAAATCATCAATGGACTGCTTGAGCGACTCAATTTTTTGTCGCGCCGCTTCGACGGCAAGGTCACGCTGGCGGATCAGCGTGCTGTAGGTTTCCTCGGCCGCGCCGAGTTGCCGCCGATTTTCCTCCAATTCGTGCGCGGTGTTTTTGAGCCGCAGGGCATATTGCGCGGCCAGATCACGATTGCCCGCGCGCAAATGAGCGCTGGTACGGGCCTGAAGTTCCTGTTGATCATTCTCCAGGGTTTTAACGCGCGACATCAGCCGCTCGCACAAGCCGGCATGCGCGGCGAGGCCTTTATTAAATTTGCCGATTTGCGCGCGAACGTTTTCCTTTTCAACGTCCAGCAGCATTTCAGGATTGCGCCGTTCAATGCTGGAAACCGACATACCCAGCGCGCCTTTGAACAAATTGCCGATACGCTTCAACATAACAGTTTCCTTATGTACTGAACCACATACCCATAAATACCCATTATCCCTTGGCAGCGCCGGCGGCCGGTGCGGCGCTTTGCGAGGCCGGCGCGGCGGGCGCGTCCGCGACTATCCGTCCAAGATAGTCCGGCAGTTCAACGCCACCGATATCACGCATGACCTGCATCATCGGCGGCATGCTTCGTGCCCTGCCCTGCAGATA
>JAKBAC010000080.1 GCA_021809365.1 Planctomycetota bacterium
AATTGGTCAACGCCACGGCACGGTAGAGCAGGTCTTGGAGCAGGTAATATGCACCCGCCGGTAGATTTTGTGGCCCAAATACGGTAAGTGTATTTAATTGGATACACTCATCAATATAGGTTCCCCAGATATACTGCCTTATCGGTGTGTCGGTGCCGCCTGTTCCGCCGAGCGGGTTTCTTTCTTCCGCGACCTGCCAGCCCTGCCAGATGTAATCCGTCGTGCCATTAAGGAGGCCGCTTGCGGAAACGGTCTTGCGAATTCGCCGATTGAACGCATCGTACACGTAACTGCCGAGGACGGATCCTGTGGAGCTGTTATTAACTTGGATTAGCCGGTTGAAAACGTCAAAGGAATATTCATTGCCATAACCGTCGTTGACGAGGTTACCGTTACTGGCTCCCATCTGGCCATCGTACTTAAACCCGTAGGCCTGGTTGAGTTTGTTGTAACTGCCTACCACGGTCCCGGGAGGCTCGCCGTAGGGCACTATGAAGTTGGACCGCCAGTTGCCCAACCCGTCAAGTTTCCAAGTCTCTCGATTGAACGCACCATAGAGAATTATCATCGCGCTGACACTTCCGCCGCCGTTTCCCTCGTACCCTCCCGTGCTGCTTAGTGTGCCTCTCTGGTATTGCAGTAACCGATCAACACTGTCAAAGCCGGGGACTGGTGAAGCGATATTGCCGGTGTTATCCACGGGCTGGTATAGAAAACTCCGGTTCTCTGCGTGCAAGGCACGCTCGTAGTACTTATTGCCCACTGGATCAAAAGCGGTGGTATTGCCTACCACTGGTGTGGTGTTGTTGTAGGCAAAGGTGCTGGAGTTGATGCCGCCGGCAAGATACCGTTTGGCGATCATTCTTCCGCCGCCGTCATAACCTAACCGGTCACTGGAGGGTGTGCCCCAGGCGGGATTGGGAACGCTGTTGTACTGCACCGCACTGTGCGTTCTGGCGTTGTTGAGCATGGTTTGAATGATGCCGTTGCCCAGGGCTACTTCCGCGATTCTCTGTGGTCCGAAGTATTGCCAGGATGCAATCACAGCACTTGTTGCCGCCTCAACAATCAGTTGGCGACGATAGAGGTTGTCGAAGCTATTGTTAATCTGTCTGCTGTTGGGGAAGGTAAACTGGCTTACTGCCAGGGAGGTAAAGGCATCATTGGTGACATAGCGTGTATTGCCGCCATAAGCTTGCTCTTCTTCGATGGTTCGACCGATGGAATCAAACACTATTGTTACATCGGCATTGTTGCCATTGGCGGTATCACGGGCAAAGGTGGTCTGGCTTAAGCCGTTATATTGGAAGCTCTGGGCAGTGGTGCCGCCAATGCCTGATGCGGGGGCAATCGTAACGTTCGTCTTCCGATTCATAGGATCCCAAGTGTTAGTAAACTTCGATCCATTGCAATCGGTGAATTGTACCACATCGCTGGCTAAGTCGTAAACAAAACTTTCGGTTGAACCATCGTGATACGTCATGGATGTTTTACGATCATGGGAATCAAAGGCCCATCTTGTCACGCCGCCACGGTCATCGACCATGGCAATCTGGTTGGAATTGCCATCATATTCCAAGCTGGTCTGGATGCTGCCGGCGATCTGGCCCTGGCCGGAGGTATTAAAGGTGGTGCTTTGGCCATTGCCATTGCTGACTGGCGGATTATTGCCCAAACCGTTCTGGCGTAAATGCTGGCGGGTTTCCAGCGTTCTGCTGGCTCCATCCCAGAGTGTGACGGTGGTATTGCCCTTGGGGTCAATATTTAATGTTACATTGCTTCGGCTGTCATAGCCGGTAAGGGTAATTCTGGAGAGATTTACACCCTTGGCTTGGGATATTGAGCCATCCGAACCATTCTGGGACAAAACTACCTGGCGGTTCATGCAATCCCACGCCATCAGAGTGGTAAATACTTCCGCTGTTTGCGCGGGCTGCGTGATGGTGGATAGTTCGGTGCGCGTGATGCTTACCGGATTGCCATTGTTATCAAAGGCTGTAGCGGTGGTATTGCCCAGAGTATCGGTAGTCAAAATAGGTCGATTGGCCCCCGTCATAAGCGGTGGTGCTGGCAGCGGCGTTGTCGAATCTCTGGAGGGCGTTATTTTGGGCACGGCGAGCAAAGCGACGCGCTCTGCCGACAGGCCCGGCGCCGCAGGATTTTCCCATGGCTTGCTGCTCCAGAATTAAGGGCATTTACCTGATCCTCGGTGCGTGCAAGATTCCAGAAATGCTAATCGCTAAGGATGCCAATTGCGATGAGGTAGCACGGGCGGCCACGGGATGAAAACCACCGCAAGCGGCCAACACCCCACCATTGCCGAAAAAAAAGTAGTCCATCCAGCCCTCCTGCGCTCCGCGCACGAATGAGGCAGATTGCAGGTGCAGGACGTACAAGGTACCGCCTCCGATCGACACGCGTAGGACGCGTACGCATCTCGGTGGAAAGGCATAATTTCCGTAGAATGCGGAAAGCGCAAAGAGTTGTAGCAAGCGTTGCCGGGCCGCGCTAAGTTTCAACCGCCGCGGAGCAACCCCGGTTAATTGCAGATTGATAAAGGCCTCCGGGGAGAGAAGTTTGGCTTCACGCTCCACCTGTATCACGGCCCGTGCCGTGCGCCGGTGCCCCCACGCCGCACGCGAGAGCGTGGCTGTAAAACGCTTTTCAGTTCCCTGGCGGTTCAGTTGGTAGCGCCAAAGCATCAGCGCCGCCCCGACGGGATGCCAATGAGATGTCACGCCAACACATGTATCTGCGCTCCACGGATTCGCATAGCTGCCACTGGCGTCGACCTCGGTCAGGCGAGGTCGAAAGCCCGGCGAATTATGGCGGATTCCCAGGGCCAGCCAAGTCGTGCCTTCCCTCGGCACATGGGCACCTATATCAGCGCCCGGGCCAAGGAACCAGAAATTAATGCTCATGTCGAAGGGAGTAAAAATTCTGTACCTGCCCTCAAGCCGTGGCGAGGCCGCTATTGGAAAAACCACCTTTCCTCCTACTGCGGCCCCGTTGCCCCATTCCAGTTGCCACGCACCGGCGGGACGGCCACTTCCCTCGGAGAAGGCAGACGCCCTTATGCCGTCGGGCTGCGAGGGCCAAGCAACGGAAATATTGAGGATCCTCAGCCTGAAGCCGGCGGAGTTATTTTGGACTATTCGGGAAAGTCGGGCGGCCGTGATTTCCGTGATTTTTCCGGGCAGGAGACGGAATCGCGGCTCCTTATCGGCAAGGTGGTTGACCGCATTGAAGCTGCTCCATAGGCCTGGCTGCCGTGTGGCCAAATGCCATATCAGCAGAAGCGACGCGATCGCCACCGATATCAGCATCGCCGCCCAAACAACCCACACTGAAAAATGCGGCCGGTGAGAACGCAAGCCTGTCGATTTCCGCTCCATCATTTTTCCTCAGAGAGCGTATCGATGAATCCCTTCATTGCTTCGAGGATTGTTTCAGCGGCTCGCTTCCTCGCGTTGACACCGGACTGCGGATATGCCACATTGTTCACGTCCGCAGCGCTCAAATTTGCGGCCACCAGCGAGAGCACCCCGTTCTTGAGCGTCGTTGATTCGTATTCTATGTTCTTGTAGTCAGTGCAGCAGGTATACGTGAAGACCATCGTCTTCTCAAAGGTCCCGTAAGCGTCCCAAATAAAGGTCGCACTGCTTGCCGTCAGGTCGCTGGTCCATAAGCTCACCAGCCGCGTGACCGGGGCGAGGTTGGCCACACCCCTGACGGCGGCATTCACCAGCTCCTCCCCAAGGCCGGAGAATGTTCTGCTTCCACCGTTGTAAATTGTTCCGAGAAATTCCTTATAATAGTAATTTCGGTAGAATCGACATTTGCCATCCGGCCCTCTACCCATATTCACCGGCGCACCACGGCCAACGATCTCGGGCACGTCGAGCGGAATTCCCCCGTGCCACAGGTATGACTCAACTAATCCGGTCCCATCCGCCGAGACCACTGCTCTTCCCCCGACATACTCATACAAATTCACGCCGCCAGCGTAGCCGATCGGATCGCGCTGCAACCACCGGCCAAGGGTCGGGCTGAGGGTGCGGTTGCGGACGTAATACAGTTCCGTTTCCGGATCGTTTAGACCCGTCCCGATATCCGTTGAAACACGTTTGTTATCGGGATAGCCGCAATAAATAATTTCATTGGCACCGGCGCTAAGCTCAAATATCAATGAGCAATGATCAGTGAACAAGTCATCGGGACTTCCAAATTTTCGATCCGTGGTCCGCGGGCCATGAAGATTGCAAACGTCCGCAGTTTCCCCATCCCGCTGTAGCCCGTAACCCGTCCCCTGTAACCTCGAGGGCGTGCCGTTGTGGTGGAATTGTTCGTCCGTTGCAACCAAGCGTGCATTCCCTTCTACGTTATCCGAGGTGGATTATACGCCCGGCCATGTTGGTGGCAAATAAGTGCCAGGGCAGAAGGTGCCGAAATTGTTACACTTATTGCCATGCTTCCATATCATCCAGCCGTTGGACAACCGGCAGATCATCCCCTGTCATAAATATTAGCACCTTCTCAATTCGCTGGGCCTTCACACCCGTCCCGCTGTAACCTGTAACCTGTCCGCTGCAACCTCGTGGACGTATCGCTGTGGTGAAATTTTTCGTTCAATGCGACCATGTGTTCTTCCAACCACTTTGATCATTGATCATCGTTCCGTGGCCATTGTAATCGGTTCCTTCACGGCCCGCCCGGCCGACGCGCTAAATGCGATCATTGTTTCAATTTTTTCGGGAGGTGCATCACCCACGCCTGCAGGAACCTCCCGCGTCGATTGAACACCAAATAAACGGTCGCCCGCTTCCCGATCAGGTAACGCCCCCGCCAGGCACCCCTGTACCCAAAGAAGGAGTATCGGAAGCGGATGGCCGTTGCCAGGGGATTGCCGGGCGGGCGGCCCGGGCCTTCCAGTCGAATGGTTGCTTCGACGTCTCCTCCCGGCGTGATAATTGAGGGGGAAATGAGGGGGTATAAGTCGAGCTCGGCAGTGCATACACCCTTTACCACAACGGCCTCGGGCGGTAGGGCCGCCCTCCCCCTTGCGAATGTCGCGTAGCTGATGCCATGGTACATGGGAAACGGCCTCATCTTTAGGTATCTCGCGGGTGCTACGAAGTACATCTGCCCATCATCCAGTACCGTAATAACCACCGCCTTCGAACGGTGGCTTATTCGCCCAGGAGGCACATGTGCGTTTTCCCGCCCCCCTCGGGAGCATGAGGGGAGTATCAGGCACAGGCAAAGTAGCAGATTTATCCAAATCATCTTCACACGCTCACCTCTTGCACTGCGCCTACCCACCGCTTGAACCGGGGGCCTTGGCGGGAGCCGGTGCCGGTAGAACCGGAACGATTGTCACGCTTCCCGATGGATTCTCCACTGTGTAGCCGTTGAACTCTTTATCTCCTTCTTGCTTGAGCTGATCGACCAAGTCCTGCGGATTTTCGAACCCAGAATGGTACCATGGGTTTGGGTCTATGCCGCCCGCGCCGAGCACTTTCAATGCGTTTTCCGCGCAGTTATTGGTGGTGATATTGAACGCTCCCGGATGTGCTTCAAGGTTTTTTAATTCCCCGCGCATCCTTTTAAGCTGTTCGGGCGTAACTGGAACCTTGACGACCGTGCCTAGGTAGCCCCCGGCACCAGGCGCGTCAACATACGTCGGCCTCGATCCTTGAAAATCCTTATAGCTGTCGTTCCAAAATCCCGGAACCCCCAGGCCATGGGCTTGGGCCCACCCGGCACCGGGCGGAATAGTTCCGTAATAACCGACAACTCCGACACCTGGGATCACCATGTCAATGTGTCCACCCGCAAAGCCGGTATTCTCGCCACCGCTACGGTCCACCACATAGATGCTCATCGTCGCGGCTCCCCCAGCCGGGATTGGCAGCGACGCGTTCGCTATCGTCTCATCGTAAATTGCGCTCAGCCCCCACGGATCCACATTCCCAACTGGATTAGATTCCACAAACTGATAGCTGTTGGCACCGTTGATGTAGCCAGCGGGGTCTTGGTTGATCCAGCGGCCAAGGGATGGCGAATAGTTGCGGTTTCTTGCGTAGTACAAGCCGGTGACGGGGTCGATGGTCATGCCCTGGTAGAGATTGTTTACCGCCGGGTTGGTCCCCGCAGGCGGCGTGGACCAATCCGCATTCAAGACGGTGATTGTGCCATAGGGCGAATAAACGTATCGCTGTGTAACTCCCCATGTGCCGGTGGTGCTGTTGTAACCCACAATGGCCGTGGTATCCCAATTGGCGTCCTGCAGGAAATAGATGCGCGAATTCGGCTGGATTGCACCACCGGAATACGTGTCTTGCAGGATTGCCGCGTTGATGTACGCGGCGGACCAGACCGTTTGCGATGTAACATTTGAGGAGGCCGTACCGTTGGTTCTGGTCTCAATGGCCTGCCACTGCGAATCGTAATAGATGTAGTTAATCTCACCGGCAGGAATGCCGGTGCCACCTTGCGGGTAGGTTTCGGTGATTCTGTACCCCATCGCGTTATAGGTGTATTGAGCTATGACCTGGCCGGAGGAGTTCTTGACCGCTACGAGCCTGTTCCATGCGTCGTAGACCAGAGTGCTTACGCTCCCAGCAGGCTGGGTGGTTAACCCCATGGAAACTGTGTTTCCACTGGCATCATACGTCGGCGTAGCCGACGTACCGCTGATGGACGTGATCTGATTCTGTGCATTGGCAGTCTGGGTTTGGGTTGTACCATTGCTGGTGTAGCTGCTCCAGTTACCTTGGCTGTCGAGTGTCCAGCTTTGGTTGGCTACACCACCGAGCGTACTTGCGTTAAGGCGGTTGAGTAGGTCATAAGTGAAGGTTTGCGAGTACGCCGCATCCAGCAGATCGTTTTCGGCGCTAACATTGGAATTGTTGTCGTAAGTGTAGGTGAAGTTATCCACAGATTGGCCGGCGCTGGTATTCACCCAGTTCTGATCGGCGATTCTGCCGAATTGATCTAGGCCCACGTATTGATCTCCGCCGGAGCCGATGCTGCCGCTGGAGCCGAGGTATGTCAGATTGATATTTGTCTGCGGATGATTGCGGGCGATGACCGTTGACAGGCCAAGATACGAATATTGCTCCAAGACCTGGCCAGCTTCGCCCGAATTGGCACCGTCGCTGATGGAATCCAATCGACCAATGGCATTATCCAAGGTGCCATTCAGATTGGCACCTGAATAGTTGTAATCAATTGTTCTGCCGTTGGGGTAGACCATGCTTGCCAACCTCGAACCGTTCGACGGACTGGTGAAAGTATACTGCACATACGGCGTCGTGGAAACATCCACCGCGCCGAGGCGTTTTCCCGTTGACTGGGCGACAGCCGCTCTTCTGTCGCGGCCAAATGCGCTCTACTGTTCAATTTTCTCCAGCTCGCCTGTTCTATTGGGCGGCAGCCCAATCAGCTCTACTGCTCAACTTTCTAGTGATCGCCTGCTCTCCGCGGAGCCGTACCCGTATCATAAATATTAGCGCCCTCACAATTAGCTCGGCCGCTTCCGGGCACGCCCAGGAAATGAAAATGGCCGGAAATCGTATGTCTGCGACATCCGGCCGCGGAAGAAACGGAGAGAGTGGGATTCGAACCCACGGTGAGGTTGCCCCCACACACGACTTCCAATCGTGCTCCTTAAGCCACTCGGACATCTCTCCATGGCCTCGCCGAAGCGAAGATTATTAAGAGTATACTTTAACATACATTCCGTCAAATTCGCGAATCGAACCGCGACGCTTCCGCGTCGGGACGGGCCGGGGGTGGATTGGATACGACCCTTGCCGCATTACGGTGCGGGCTTTTTCCGTGACCGCATCCCGAATCCAACCGCGACGCTTCCGCGTCGGGCTATGGACGTTGGCGCGGGGTTACCGCATTGCGTTGTTGACGGCCTGGGCGATGGCGTGCTGGCGTTCAATGGCTAATTGCATCAATCGGGCCTGACTGCAGCGTTCCGGCTCATCGGGTGCGGGGTGCCGCTGTTTCCAGGTACCGTCCCCGGCCAAGTCCCATGCGTGCC
This sequence comes from Planctomycetota bacterium, assembly GCA_021809365.1. The sequence goes on from JAKBAC010000080.1 coordinate 8,057, forward strand.
GATTGTCGGCCAGCATGATATCCAGAATCTCCCGCAGGCGCTGGAAAAGCATTTGATTCTCAACGGGTGTGGCGGCTTCCACGCGGTGGCTTAAATTGCGACTCATCCAATCCGCAGAACCCATGTATATTTCACTTTGCCCATCGTTGTGAAACCAGAACAGCCGGGAATGTTCCAGAAATCTGCCCACAATGCTGATCACCCGGATATTGTCACTTAAGCCCGGCACACCCGGCCGCAGGCAGCAGAACCCGCGCACGATCAAATCAATTTGCACGCCCGCCTGTGCCGCACGATAAAGCGTCTCGATAATTTCCATGTCTTCCAGGGCGTTCATTTTCGCGATGATCCGCGCCGGCCGCCCCGCCTGGGCATGGGCGGTTTCACGCTGAATCATTTCCTGGAATCTGGTGCGCATGGTCACCGGTGCCACGAGCAATTTATGATAACTGCTTTTCAGAGACCGGCCCGTCAAAAATGAAAAGAGGTTCACAACATCATCGCACAAATCTTCCCGGCACGTGAAAAGCCCTAAATCGGTATACACTTCAGCAGTCCGCGAATTATAATTTCCGGTGGAAATATGGGCGTAGGACCTTACGGCGTTATCCTCCCGCCGCACCACCAGGGCAATTTTGGTATGGGTTTTCAGCCCCAGAATACCGTACACCACATGCGCTCCGGCACGCTCCAAAGCCTGCGCCCATTGGATGTTACTTTCTTCATCAAACCGGGCCTTGAGTTCCACCAGCACCGCCACCTGCTTGCCCATTTCCGCCGCCCGGGCCAATGCCGGAACAAACGGCGAATCACCACTGGTGCGATACAGCGTCATTTTAATCGCCAGCACCTGCGGGTCATTGACAGCGGTAAGAATAAAGCGTTCCACAGAACTGTTAAAACTTTCATAGGGGTGATGCACCAGAACATCGCTTTGCCGGATGATGGCAAAAATACTGGCCTCGGCATCCGCCAGAGCCGGCGCACAAACCGGTGCCCACGTCGGCATGCGCAGGTCGGGAATGTCCAGCGTGGCCAGACTCATCATATCGGCCAAACCCAGCGGCTCCGGTCCTTCTTCCAGATCTTCACTGCGCACTTCCAGGCCGTCGGTTAAATAATGCCGCATTTCTTCGGACATGCCGGAGGAAATCTGCACGCGCACGGTTTCCGCAAACCGTCTGGCTCGTAATTCCTCCTGCACTTCCTCCAGCAGATCTTCAGAATCTTCAATATCTTCGGCGGCTTCCACCTCCGCACTGCGGGTAACGCGGAAAAGTTGTGATTCCAGGACGTGCATTCCTGGAAAGAGCATTTCAAGCTGACCTTGAATAAGGCTTTCCAACGGCACAAAAATCAGGCCCGTCGGGGCTTCCAGTTTAAACCAACGGGGAAATAGCCGCGGCACTTTTACCCGCGCAAAAAGTGCCTCGGGAAGCGCGGGCTGCCGCAATAATACACCAATGGAAATACTTAGATTGCTGATAAATGGAAAGGGATGACCGGGATCCACCGCCAAAGGCGTCAATACGGGGAAAATATAACGCGTAAAATATTCCGCCGCGTGCGCCTGCTGGCCCTCCGTAAGTTCTTCATAGCGCCGCAGTGTGATACCGGCGTTAGCCAGCAAAGGTCTAAGTTCTCCGCGCCAGATCGTGTGCTGAATCGCCGCCATATTCGCCAGACGCTGGCGCACCAATTCAAGCTGGCGGCGGTGGGTCAGGCCGTCCGGACCAATTTCATTAGGTTTGCTGACGATCCAGCGCTTTAACAGGCTGATGCGCTTCATGAAGAATTCGTCGGTGTTGCCGGCAAAAATCGCCAGAAATTTTAAGCGCTCCAACAATGGATTCCGCGTGTCCGCGGCTTCATGCAGCACGCGGGCATTAAAATCCAGCCAGCTTAAATCACGGTTGAAAAATCGAGTCTCCGGCTGCTCACCGGGCAGGGGCCGCAGATCGGCGGTGGCGTTTTCAGTGATGGTTGTCATGCAGGCATCCGCAACTTTCTTTGTATCCAGCTATTTTTACCACTATGAGCCTACCACTGCGGGGTCGGTTTTGCCAAATCCGAATATTAAGAAGGCAATTGGACAGGCTGTTTCAGGCCCGGATCGGCGGTGAGCTGTCCATGAATGGAATCCAACTGGCTGCTGAATAATTCCGGTTTAGCCAGTTGGTCATACGCCGCCTTGGCACCAGCGCCGATTTTGGCCGCCAAAGCCGGGGCTTCAATCAGGGCATTAAGCCGGGCGGCCAATTCGCGCGGACTATCCGGGGGTGCTAATAGGGCACTGGTTCCGTTTTCCAGCAGTTCACAGATTTGATCGGTCTTGGCGCTGATAATCGGCTTGCCCAGGGCCATGGCGGCTAACAGGCTGCTGACACCCGCCGACCGCTTGGGCGCAAAAAGGAAATAATCTGCCACGCCCGCCAATTGACCCCACGTGTAGCGGGCGGGGGCAATGGTGATCAATTGCGGGTCCTTAAGGGTTCTCGCAAAGGACTGGTAGCCCGCATAAGGGTTCACGGCCTCTTTCCGCGGCACATCATCATTGCGGATTAATGCCCAGAGATCAGCGTTCATTTCCCCCACAATCCCCACCGCCCAGATACCCAGATCATGGCGGATGGATTCTTCCGACCAGCCGCCAAGAAACACGACCGGTCCTTCCCGCGATTGCATTCCCAGAGATCGCCGCAAGTTGGCGGGCAAGGCTTTGGCCTCGGGAGCCAGCCAGCCTGCGGGACTCACCCGCGCCACATTGTTACGCGGAATTCCACCGGCGTGCAGTGCGGTGTGCACACATCGCCAGGGAGTAATAAGCAACCAGACCGCCCGCGCCATATTCCGCTGCAAGTGCCGCATTTGCGCTGCCGTGGGAGGGGTTTGGATAAATGCGATTCGCCCGCCCGAAAATTCCCGCAGGCGACTGGCGGCCGCCAGACTCCAATACCCCCACGCATGGATATGCGTTGGATTGTTTTTTTTCACCCATTGGGTCAGGAACCGCCCCATTGTGGGATCCCACCGCGCCAGCGTGCGATTCCACGTGATGTTCTTTTTGGGAATCCCGGCATCCATGGCCGCCTGCAGCCAGCCATTATGACCAAAGATCAAAACATGATGCTTTCCCGGCACACAATTTACCGCCAGGGCAATGGTATCTAACACATCCATGCCGCTGGTAGGATCAACCAGGTGTACAATATTGTTCAAGGACCGATACTCCATGTTGCGCCACCGCAAGGCGATAACTCATAAGCCTCTGGCGGAAACTCGGGGCGGAAATTCCCATCCTCATCCGCCGATTATTGCCACAGTATATCCGCGGTGTTAAATACCGGGCCGTCTTTACAGGTCAATTTATAGACCCAGTCTTCCGATGCGGCGGGACGGTATTTTATGACACAACTCTGGCAGGTTCCCATGCCACATGCCATGGGCTGCTCCAGGGATGCATAACAGGGAAGCTGTAACTCTGCCGCCACCAGCGCTGTGGCCCGCATCATCGGCGTTGGCCCGCAGCAGAATACTACGGCACCATTTTGCGGTTTCGACCGGCAATACCGTTGCAAGGCCTGTGTTACAAAGCCCTTTTGGCCCAGGGAGCCATCATCGGTAGCGATGAGAGTCGGGGTGTTAAATGCCGTAAATTCCCGCACATTCAACGCCGGTTCCAAACCAACGGAACCGATAATATGCAAAGGAATTAAATCCGCCCGTTGTGCTCCAATAAAAGCCAGTGCATTGATCCCCTGCCGCTGGAGTTTTTTCGCCAGATAAATCATAGGCGGGATTCCCACCCCCCCACCAACCAGCAGAGCCGTGGTCATTTCCTGCGGCAACGAAAAACCATGCCCCAACGGTCCCAGGATAGAGATATTATCGCCAACAGTTAACGCCGCCATGCGCCCGGTTGTCTTACCGATCACCCGATAAATCAGATCAATTTCACTGTATCCGCTCACCGGATCATCCCACCGTCCCGCGATGGAAAACGGGCGGCGAAGATAAGGTTGCGGCCCCAGAAGATCAGGACCGTGAAACGCCGGCGGCACCATTCCCGGTTTCCAGCGTAACTGGGGATAGGCCGGGGCCATCGCCGCTTCTGAAGCTTCAGACCCACCATCCGCCTCGCACAACACCTGAACAAACTGCCCCGGCTCGCTGGGCGGAAAATGAGACACGCGCAACCGCAATAAAAAATGCTCGCGACAAACATTAATATTGGCCGCCACCCGGGCATCAAATTGCCCCCGTTTAGCACCGGCATCCCCGGTAGACATGCCGACATTTTCAAAAAACTGCATCATCCGCAAAAGCATAACGCACCGCACCAAAGCCTGCCAGCGGAGATTTCGACGGCGGAATTCGGGGGCGCGGGAACATTTCGGGGCAACGCGAGCGTGTGGCGAAGCTTCACATAGCCGACGGCTTTATGGTGGTATTACGCAGATCGTGGGAACGGAGGGATGCAATCACATTCGAAACTATGTGACCATGGCATCACGCATGGCTTGTTCAGCAAGGGCAATTGTTTTTTCGATGTCTTTTTCAGTGTGAGCGGCACTGATAAACCAGGCCTCAAACTGGGACGGCGGGATCAACACCCCGCCATCCAGGAGCACCTGGAAGAATTTTGCATACGATGACTGATTGCACTGTAGAGCGTCAGCGTAATTTTTTACTGCGGTGCCGCCGGGTGAGAAAAATGGTGTGATCATGCTGCCGCAACGTTGTACGGATAGCGGGCACGCGGCCGCCAGGGCGCTTTGCCGCAGGCCGTCTTCCAGCAGCTTGCCTGATACTTCAAGACGTTGATATATGTCGGTCTCTTGTAGAAGTCGTAACGTGGTGATTCCTGCCTGCATGGCCAATGGATTGCCCGAAAGTGTTCCGGCCTGATAGACGGGTCCGGCCGGGGATACCAGATTCATAATATCCCGCCGCCCGCCATACGCCCCCACCGGCAGGCCGCCGCCGATGATCTTTCCCAGACAGGTTAAATCCGGCGTCACGGCCAACAGTCCCTGCGCACCCGAGGGATGCACGCGAAAACCCGTCATTACTTCATCAAAAATCAGCAGCGCCCCCGCCGCGTCGCACAATTTCCGTAACGCTTGAAGATAATCAGCCTGCGGCGTGACCACACCAATATTACCCATGATCGGTTCAGTAATAACCGCTGCGATCTGCGGGCCGAATTTTGCGAAAACTTCCTGCGCCGCCGACAGGTCATTAAAAGCAATGACCATCGTGTTGGCCGTGACGCTTTCCGGAATGCCCGGACTGCTGGGGTGACCGTGCGTGGTAGCGCCGCTGCCGGCCTGCACCAGCAGCGAATCAACATGTCCATGGTATCCACCGGCCATTTTGACAATCAGCGATCGTCCGGTAAATCCCCGTGCCAGCCGCAGGGCACTCATGACCGCTTCCGTACCGCTATTAACAAAGCGGATCATTTCGACCGCCGGCATGGCCTGACGGATCATGGCCGCGAGTTCAATTTCCGATGCGCTGCAACAGCCAAAGCTGCTGCCGTGGCTGATCTGTTTGGCCACTGCCGCCTGAACCGCCGGATGGGAATGCCCCAGAATTAAAGGGCCGTAGCTCATGACGTAATCAATGTAGGAATTACCGTCTACATCAATAATTGCCGGGCCTTCGCCGGATTGAATAAACAACGCATCGCGTCCCACGCTCTTAAATGATCGCACGGGCGACGAGACGCCACCGGGCATGAGATCCCGCGCTTTGGCGAAAAGAGCCTCCGATTTGGCATAACGACTCACAGGCGATGCTTTTTTCTTCATTGCCAAAGTGTAACACGCGGCACAAAGATTTACAGGCTGCTTGCAATTTTCCAACCTTTTTAGTATGTTTGTTGTTTAACAAACAGATTTTAGGGGTGTAGTGCTATGAAAGTGCCTGTTGCTGATGTTAAAAATGTGACCTCGGATACACCAATTCCGCCTGCAACGCTGGCTGAGCTGGGGCGACGGATTCGCCGGCAACGGCAACAAATGAACATGACACTGGACGATCTCGCCGCCGCCACGCATATCAGCAAGCCGTACTTATCCAACATTGAAACCGGCCGCCTGGTGGGACCGCCCTCCAGTGATAAATTGGCACTTATTGAGAAAGCCCTGGCTATTGCTTCCGGTGAACTGATGCGACAGGCGGATTGGTTGCGCACGCCTGAAAGCATCCGGCAACTCGTGCCGGAAAGCACCACTTTGACGTTGCCCCGCAATAGCAGCGGAGCGGTAGATCTTGATGAATGGCTGCGCCGCAGCGGATCAGCGCCGGGACATGGGAATTCCGGTGCCGCAAAACCATTTCTCCCCAATGATGCAGAATTCCGATTTCCGGCTTTAATTCAGGTGCCGTTAATTAACCGTGTTGCCGCGGGAACACCGGCGGAATTTACGGATTTGGATTATCCGGTGGGCGTGGCAGATGCGTACGTTCCCGTCCCGCCGCCGGATGCCCCGGCGGAGGAATCGCCGCAGGGCGCGGCTCCTTACGCCGGCATGTTTGCGTTGCGA
>JAKBAC010000081.1 GCA_021809365.1 Planctomycetota bacterium
AAATATGCCGATGTATTTCAAGTTGGTGCGCGCAACATGCAGAATTACAATCTGCTTCTGGCGGTGGGGGAGCAGAAGAAACCCGTGCTGCTGAAGCGCGGCTTAAGCGCCACGCTGGAGGAATTTATTCTCGCGGCGGAATATGTCATGTCGCGCGGAAACCACAATGTTATTCTCTGCGAACGCGGCATCCGCACGTTTGAATCGTATTGCCGCAACACCTTGCCGCTGGCGATCGTCCCGGAAGTGCATCGCATCAGCCATTTGCCGATTATCGTGGATCCGTCACAGGGTACCGGACATGCCCACCTGGTCCCGGACATGTGCCGGGCGGCGGTGGCTTGCGGTGCCGACGGCTTGATTATTGAATGCCACAGTGATCCCGAACACGCCATGACGGACGGCGCACAATCCATTACCCCGCAGGCGTTGAAATTACTGATGGCTTCGCTGAAGAAAATCGCCGCGGCGGTGGATCGCGAGATATAATCCGTTGACTTTCCCGAGCTGGGAATGCGTAACTTATTGGAGTAATCATTATGGAATTTCTGAAATTGCTCAGTGAAACCCCCGGTGTCTCCGGTCGGGAAGAACGTGTGCGTGAAGTCATCAAACGCGAAATTGAGGGGCTGTTCGATGAAATCAGCGTGGATAATCTCGGCAGCTTGATCTGCGTCAAACGGGCCGCCAAATTATCTCCCACCCGCGTGGCCCAAAAAGTCATGATCGCCGCTCACATGGATCAGATCGGATTTTATGTCCGCCATATTGATGAGAAAGGCTTCATCCGCGTCCACAATGCCGGAGGCTTTGATCCCCGCAATCTTTCCGCCAACCGTGTGCTCGTGCAGGGACGCAAGGATCTGCCGGGAGTCATGAACCCCGCCGGCAAACCGATTCACATTGCCTCCGAGGAAGATCGCAAGAAGCAATACGTGATCAATGATTTCATGGTGGATATTGGTCTGCCGGCGAAAAAGGTCAAGGAACTCGTGCAGGTGGGCGACCCGGTAACGCTGGTGCGGGAATGTTCACCAATCGGCGATTTTGTCTGCGGCCAGGCCATGGACAATCGCGCCGCGGTATGGACCGCGGTTCGGGCCATGCAGCGGCTTAAAAAATCCGCTTACGATATTTATGTGGTGTTCACTGTGCAGGAGGAGGTCGGTCTGCGCGGTGCCGGGCCGGCGACATTTGGGTTGGAACCGGACATTGCCATTGCCCTTGATACCACCCTGGCGTGTGATACTCCCGGCGTTCCTGAAGATCAGGTTGTGACCCGCGCGGGCAAGGGCGTGGGTATCAAGGTGATGGATGGCGCATCTATCAGTGATCGCTCTTTGGTGGATGGATTTGTTGAGGTGGCAAAAAAGGGAAAAATTCCATACCAATTGGAATTGCTCCCCCTCGGCGGCACCGATGCCGGTGCCATGCAGCGCAGCCGCGCCGGTCATCGCACGATGACTTTGAGCATTCCCACACGGTACATCCATACCGTGACGGAAATGGTGCATCGCGATGACCTTCACGCCGCGCGCGATCTGCTGGCGGCATGGCTGGCGACATAATTGCCACGCTCCCGGCGCGGCCACAGTCCTGATGTGGTTGCATCCTGAAGCGTAAATGCGTACAACGAAGGTGCAGGATTTCTTACGGGAGCCGGATGTATGGACGCAATTACATTTGACCAGAAGGTTTGTACCAATCTGGATCAATCCATCGGACTTGAATGGCTTTGCACCAATGGCCTCGGTGGATTCGCCTCCGGCACCGTGTCCGGCGTCAACACCCGCAAGTACCATGGATACCTTATCGTCGCCGCCCGACCACCGGTGGAACGCTATGTTATGTTGGCCCATGTGGAAGACCGCGTCTGGATCGGTGATCAATGTTATCCGCTATCCGCGAATGAATTTCCGGATGTTATTGATCCGAGGGGATTTGAGAATATCGTCGATTTTTCATATCAAGATGGCCCGGTATGGCACTATCGCTGCGGCGACGCTCTGATAGAAAAATCCATCACCATGGCCCATGGACAGGATACTGTATGTATTCGCTACAGGCTCATACAGCCTTCGACCCGGAGCGAGCGTCTGCGGCTGCATGTGCAACCCATGCTCGCCGGGCGGCATTTTCACGCTACCACCACCGCCGACAATCGCCCCCAATGGTATCTGGCGGACCGCAATTCCACACGCGATCCGCTGATGGTCTCCACACCACAGTGCCCCATTAAACTCTTCATCAGTCACAACGCCGATCATTTCAGCGAAGGACAATGCTGGTGGTACAATTTTACATTGCGCGCTGAATCCGCCCGCGGTTATCCGGACCGTGATGATCTCTGGACACCGGGGGCGCTGGAATTTGTACTTACAGCGGGAACCGCGGCGAGTGTGATCTGCTCCACGCGCCCGGTCGCCATTACCGAACAGCCCGCCCTGATTTCCAAAGAACAAAAACGCCGGGAATCATTGGAACTGATGCTGAATGACACATCCGAAGCCGCAGCGCTGACACGGCGTTTGTCGGTTGCCGCGGATCAATTCGTGGTCAGCCGCGATGGTGGAAAAAACGCGAATGGCAAAATGTCCGTGATTGCGGGCTATCCCTGGTTCGAAGATTGGGGCCGCGATACCTTTATCAGCCTGACGGGATTGTCGCTGGTCACCGGACGTTTTGATGCCGCCCGCAGTGTGTTGGTCACATTCGCGGATCATATTCGCGACGGACTGGTACCCAATCGCTTTCCGGATGAATCTGATCATCCGGACTACAACACGGTGGATGCATCGCTCTGGTTTATTCACGCGGCCTATCAATATTGGCGCTACTCCGGCGATCACGCCCTATTGCGCGATTATCTTTACGCCCCATTGAACCAGATTATCGACTGCTACCGTGCCGGAACACGCTATGGCATTCGCATGGATTCCGATGGTTTGATCCGGGCCGGCGAACCGGGTGTCCAGCTTACCTGGATGGATGCCAAAATTAACAATGAAGTGATCACACCACGCCACGGCAAGCCTGTGGAAATCAATGCGCTCTGGTTTAATGCCTTGAAAATCATGGAAACCGTCGCCCGTTTGGCGGTGCATTCCGTCCGGGCGGATGAGCTGGCCTCATTGGCTGTAAAGGTGCGGGCCGCGTTTTGTGCCAGATTCTGGAACCCCGGCAGCGGCTGCCTTTTTGATGTGATCACCGATGATGGCTACGGCGACCCCGCGATTCGGCCCAACCAAGTCATCAGCCTGGGATTGCCTTTTGGAATGCTGGAGGAGAGTAAGGCCAGAGGCATCATCAATGTTGTACAAAATCAATTGCTTACGCCCATGGGCCTGCGCACATTGGCTCCCGGCAGTCCCGGATATCGTGGTCAGTATGTCGGCGGTCAGAATGCGCGCGATCATGCGTATCATCAGGGCACCGCGTGGCCATGGCTGATTGGGCCGTTTATCAGCGGCTATGTCAAGACCATGGGCAATACACCGGAGAGCCGCGCGAATGCCTGGGAATTTCTCAAGCCGTTCTCGGCTCATCTGATGCAGGCGGGGTTGGGCACCATCAGTGAAATCGCTGACGGCGATGCCCCCAACACGCCCCGCGGATGCATTGCGCAGGCGTGGTCGGTAGCGGAAGTTCTGCGGGCGCTCTGGGAAGATGTGCTGCAAAAAGCCCCGCCATGGCCGCACGAAACAGGCACTGGATTGCAATCCCCCGCGCGTACCCTGGCGGAAGCGGGTAAATCATGAAAATATCGCTGTGATGGAGACCTAAACTGTTATCTGGGGACGACACTTACTGACTTTTGATGCGTAAGCGTCGCGATTATGATGGAATATCTCACTACGACGATGCCAATAATCAACCTTCTTCTCAAAAGGTTTATCTTTCAATTGCCGATATATGCGCAGCGCCGCGGTTCGTTTCATCGCCACACAGTCAAACTTCTTCTGCATTGTCGTCACTTATCACCTCTGGCGGCGCGTGAATGCCTACCGCTCCATACCCGTTCATCACATTGACTGCATTATACAATCCTATCTTGTCAAAGTGAACAATGTGTTTGAAATTCCAACTGACGATCAGGCGAACAGGTGACCGCAGGTGAAGTTATTCGGCCCCCTTGTCAGCAACTCTTGAGTCCCAACCTTATGTGCTCCACTGATCTGTTTTAGATTCACCTCCTCTGCGGCAACGGCCGCCGCCACGGGTACCCGAAAATATCGCCAAGCCCTTTGTTTCGTAGTGGTAATATCCGTGGTTGCGACCGAGACGCGCGAGGAACATCCCATTGTCAGCGGATTTCCGCCTGATCACCGCGGGAAGCATTGCCTGCACCGCACAGCAAAATGGCCGCGTTGCGCTTCCACATGGGGAGTTTGGCGCGGCGAAAAGCGCGGCCACGGGTGGCTTGATCCCAATCATGCTCCGTCCATTGCAATACCGCCCGCGGTGATACCGCGCTGGAGATTGCGCGCGGCTGAAAATCCGGATGACTGGCGGCCAATGGTCGGCGGTTGAAGGGGCAAACGGATTGGCAAATATCACATCCAACAAGATAACCCGCCGCTTGCATCGGTGCGTGAAACTCACTAGCGATGGTCCCACGATTTTCCAGTGTGAGATAGCTGATACATTTTTCGGCAGCCATTTTATAGGGGGACAGCGCATCAGTCGGGCAGGCGTCGATGCAGCGGGTGCAGGTGCCGCAATGATCCGGCATGGAAGATTCGGCGACCAGCGGCAGAGAGAGAAATAGTTCGCCCAGTAAAAACCATGAGCCGTGCCGTGGATGAATCAGCATGGTGTTTTTGCCAATCCAGCCAAGGCCGGCGCGGGCGGCCAGTTCACGTTCGAGACATGGGCCGGTATCGACATACGCGCGGGCCATAATATCTTCGGGTACGAGTTGCCGCACTTCGGTTTCGAGCCGTCGCAGCATACCGGTAAAAATACGATGATAATCCCGCCCCGCGGCATAGGATGCGATCTTACCAGTGCGCGAAAATGCCGTTGGCATGTCCCTGTCGGCCGAATCGGCTGAACTGCCGTTGGTCGAGAGCGTTGATTCACCCGCATCCCCCTGGTAGTAGCTCATGGCCACGCATATCGCGCTGGCCGCCCATGGTAGATGTGTGCGAATATCCATTTTGGCGGGCAGCATACGAGCCAGATAGTCCATCGTGCCATGCCGACCTTGGCCAAACCAGTTTCGCAGATAATCCGCATGATCTGATGCCGCAATGTCGGCAATGCCGACAAGATCAAATCCAACTTTCCCGGCGGCATTTTTAATGGCGGCAGCCAGATCGCGTAATCGCACGACCTCCGGCGGTGAAGGCGGCTGGACATCTGGTGCCATGGACTCAGGCCCAGTGCTCCCCACCGCCACGGTTTGATATGCAGGGCTGCTTTCTTTATGGATCTGCAGTGTCATGGTCATGTATGATTTGCCCCCGGATCAATGGGTACCAACCGCCGAGCCATTAAGACTTCGGCGTTTTTTCCTTTGCGTCCGAGGTAGCTGGTTTTTCGGTGGGAAGGGACGCCAGCAGATCGCTGGGGGCCGGCTCATTATCACTCAGAGCTGCCTGCACTTCCGGGTCCTGATCCATGTGCTCAAGCGCTTCGGAATTGAGGCGATCCACATTGGGAGTTGGAATATCCTTGATATGCGGCTCCTGGGTGGTGGCAATCCAGTAGCGTAGCGCAAACCATGTCAGTGCCAGCACGGCAACTCCCACGCCGACAATTTCCGCGGTTAACTGCTGTGACAATGCCGCCAGTTCATATAGAGCCATTGCAACTACCCCCGAAAAATGTAAATTTGCCGATGCGGCCACCGCCGCGTGTGACCGATATTATAACATATAAAAAAGGCCTGTGTTCCAGAATCTTGTGGAACACAGGCCTGATTATGCGGGGATGCCAATCGCATTAATTACCGGACGGGTCGGCGGCGAATCAACATCAACCCAATCGCGCCAACGCCCAACAGCGCCAGCGCGGCGGGTTCCGGCGCATTGCTGGCTTGGTTTGGAGCCAGCGCCACGCCACGGAATACATCACCTACCGAGCTGGTGGCCAGCGTTGAAAACGTATCGAAATTGGAGTTGCTGGACAAGCTCGTGGCATTGAGCACATCGGTTAGTGACACCAGGCTGGTGGGATCAGGTTCGCCACCGGAAATCACACTGGTATTGCCGGTGATGGCATAAATTGTCACCGTGCCATCTTTGTTCACCACGCCGGTCATATTGCGCAGCCCCGTTATTGCTGAATAGACCGTTTCGGTGTTGCCGGATGGATCGGTATATGTATAGCCTGAAACCGCCTTAAGTGTATTGAGATCCAGGCCATTGGTCATAACGTAGTCAAGTTGCCAAGTCTTTGCTTTGCCATTGTACGACCATTTCTGCAAACCGGCCTCGGTGGAATTGGTGATCGTTCCAGGCCCATTGCTGGTTGGGGCCGTGGGTGCCCCCTCATCAGCGACATACAGAGTATTGGGATTCGCAAAGAAAAAGCCAAACGGATGGAAGTCACTGGTTTTCGCGGTGAAAGTCAGTCCTGGTAAAGCGGTTATGGCGTTGCCGGAAGTTGTTGGAAGCGTGCCTGCGGTTCCAACCTGGAAGATGCCGTCGATTCCCTTGCCGCCGCTGCCTTTGGCCACATACAGCGTATTATTGAAAATCTGCTCGGCGCGGAAATTGTCAAATTTATCCGGGGTGGAATTAACTGTGCCAAGCAGGGTGGAAGTGGAAGCGCCCTGCGTGGAATAGCGGGCACCGAGGGTTTGTACGGTATTGCTGTAGCCGCCGTCGGAATTGCCCACCGTGTAAAACTGCGTGCCATTGACACTGATCGCCGCGCGGGCATTGTCCCCGCTGTAGGCGTCATTAAGTACCGCGCCATTCGTGGCTGATGCATTGGCTCCAATTTCCTCGACCACCCGATTGTAGAGCACATTGGTGGTCGCGTTGGAAGGAAACGGGCTGGGTACCGCTCCGGGCGTATAAGAGTTGGAAACGCCGATGGCTCCCGCTGGTGCCTGATAGCCGATCATGGTGAGATATTGTCCATCGACGGATATCATCAGAGCGCCTTCGGATTTCGAACTGAAGCTGCCGGTTAATCCCGATCCGGTATTCGCGCCTGTGGGAGCGGGCAGAATCATGGTGCCCTGCAGGTTCGCGGTGGCCATATTGGTTTCCACATCGGCGGTGCTGTATTCGTTCAATGAATCAAGTCCTTGCACGCCGGGAATGTTCGGGTTGTTAAAAATATCGGCAAATGTATTTCCAGATGTGCCGGCGACCAGATCGCCGTTCACGATCCCCTGCACCACGGGGTTGGTGGGATCCGCGCCCACATACGTCATCTGGCTGACCACAATGTCGCCGGAGGTGAAGCTTGTAATTGCCGCACCGTAGCTGCCGTGGCAAGCCACGCCGACGGCCAGCGACGCGACTGCCGCCAAAGTCGCTTGCCGCGCTCTGCTCCGCGCTTTTGAGGAAACCGGTTGGAAAGAACCTTTCATGGGAAACTCCTTATAAAAAACAGCTCTTACTTGTCCGCACATCAATGCGAACCCATGGTGGGTAGGTTATCGGGCCAGTATGAAGCAGGTATGAGCGTCTTATAAATATTGCAATAAGAATGAAGCCTGCGTACCGCCGATGCGCCACTGCTGCCTCTTTTTCTATTGCTCGCGTAAGATGTTGACGTGAAATTGGCCGCTGGCCGGCCAGCCATTTGCTGCTGGGATTGGTAAGTACACATTGGGCAAACTTTATGAAACAGCGTCGCGTCCCTGAAATCATGGATTCTCCGGATCTTCCCGCAGGCAGTCACCATCGTGCGCTGGCCGGGTTGGAGCGGATCAACTATTGGAGCGATAGTGTGGGAATCGTTTGGGAGCAGATCGAACCGCTGTTGCAACCGGATCGTCCATTGCGGATTTTGGATGTCGCGACCGGTGCGGGAGATGTTCCCATCGGGCTGTGGAAACGGGCCAAAGCGCGCAATGCCACCGTGGAGATTGAAGCCTGTGACAAAAGCCAGGTCGCAATCGAACATGCCACGCTCAATGCCCAACGGCACGGGGTACCGATGCGCTTCTTTGTGCTGGACATTTTCACCGATCCAATTCCATCGGCCTATGATGTCATTGTGAGTTCATTATTCATGCACCATCTGGATGCCGCCGATGCGGTGGCTTTTTTGTCCAAGCTGTCAGTTGCAGCGCGGCGGAGGCTTATTATTAATGATCTGCAACGCAGTTTGGCGGGATGGTTGCTGGCACTTGCCGCTGGCGGGATATTGCGGTCGCGCGTGGTCTGCGTGGATGGGCCGCGATCCGTGCGGGCGGCTTATACAATTCGGGAAGCTGTTGAACTTGCCCGTCAGGCAGGACTGAATCCCGTACACATTGAACCGCGATTTCCCTATCGCTTTGTGATGACCTGGAGCCGGCTATGATATGCAGCGCCGTAGGCGATTCTGTGGATCGCCTCTGGGATGTGTTGGTTGTCGGGGCGGGCGTGGCCGGTGCCATGGCGGCGTGGGGTGCGGCCCGGGAAGGCAAAAGCGTGCTCTTACTGGACAAAGCCCATTTCCCACGCGGCAAAGCCTGCGGATGCTGCTTAAATCATACGGCGGTGACAATTCTGGATCAGGCCAAATTTAATTTCCGCCGGCTCGGAGCAATACCACTGGATCACTTGGATCTTTCATGCGCAGGAACGCGGGCATCACTTCCCATTCCCGGAGGATTGGCAGTGGGGCGGGACGTTCTTGATACGGCGCTGGTGGAACATGCCGTCAACGCGGGAGCGATATTTCTTCCAGGCGCGATAGTAGAGGACACGCAGTTGCACGGTGCTTGTCGCTGGGTGCGGGTGCTCGAAGATGGTTTGCCAATGCAGGTAAGGGCCAAGATTATTCTGGTGGCGGATGGTCTGGCAGGGCGGCTGTTGCGGGCGGAGAATTCCGCGCGCGTGGCCAGTGATTCACGTATTGGCGTCGCGGGCACAGCGGAATATTCCGGTAGCGACTATGCGCCCGGCACAATATACATGGCGTGTGCAAAGGATGGTTATGTCGGACTGGTACGCCTGGATGGGAATAAAATCCATCTGGCAGCCGCACTTCAATCGCATGGCGTTAAGAAGTCCAGAGGAACCGCCGCGGCGGTAGCGGAAATTATCCGGGCCGCCGGCCTGACAGTCCCCCAGGGGCTTGCGACATGTCGCTGGTATGGGGCACCCGCCCTGACGCGGCACCGTTCGCGCGTGGCGGAGGAACGCCTGTTTATCCTGGGCGACGCCGCCGGTTATGTCGAGCCGTTTTCCGGAGAAGGCATGGCCTGGGCACTGGCCGCCGCGCGCGATGTTATTCCGCTGGTAGTGCGAGCGTCTCAAAAATGGAGCTATGATCTGGCGGATCAGTGGCAGCGGCGACAGCGTGATGTGATGGAATCTCGCCATCGGGTATGCAGGGCGATGACATTGATGTTGCGCCATCAAGGTGTCACACATTGGGCGGTGCGTGCCTTGCAAATAGCGCCGGGATTGGCCCGGCCATTGATGCGATTCATCAATCGGCCTATTGTCAATTAATCACCATGGAGGTTCAATGGGCTTGCATATCGGCGGCATTGGTGTGGCGCTTCCCGCGCACCGGATCAGTCAGGAGCGAGCCTGCGGTATCGCCCGTACCGGCCTCAATGACAAGCAGTCGCGGCTGCTTGCCACGATCTACCGCCGGTCCACCATCAAATCGCGGCATATCGTGCTCCTGGATCAGGACGATGGCACAACATCTTTTTATGATCCCGCCGATGCAAACGGTGGCCCGGGTACGGAAACACGCATGCGGCGTTATGCCGCTGAAGCGATTCCCCTGGCCATTCGCGCAGCGCAAAATGGATTACAAAATGCGGCTTATGACGCCGGCTCAATTACGCATTTAATTACTGTATCCTGCACGGGCTTTTTCTCGCCTGGACTGGATCGGGAACTGATCGAAGCGCTGCCACTGACCCGTTCCGTCAGCCGCACCAACATCGGTTTTATGGGTTGCCACGCGGCGCTCAACGCCATGCAGGTGGCGCTGGCCATCGCCAACGCGCAAAGCGGCGCTAAAATTCTTCTATGCGCCACGGAATTATGCAGCCTGCATTTTCAGCAGGGGTGGGATACCGACAATGTGCTGCCGAACGCATTATTTGCCGATGGCTCCGCGGCATTGGTTGGTACATTTTCCCACGACCATCAACCGTGGACCTGCCGCGCCACCGGTTCGTATCTGCTGCCGGATTCCAGTTCGGATATGACCTGGCGTATCGGCGATCATGGCTTTCGCATGACCTTATCGCGGCGCGTGCCGGCGCTGATTGCGGAACATCTCAAGCCCTGGCTGCAGCATTGGCTGGCCGCGCAGAACCTGTCCATCGCGCAAATTCGCTCCTGGGCCGTACATCCGGGTGGCCCCGGAATTTTGGAGTCCGTCGGAACGGCTCTGGCGTTGCCTGCCGATGCGCTGGACGTCTCCCGCGCGGTATTGGCGGATAATGGAAACATGTCATCTCCAACCATCCTGTTTATTCTTGATCGCCTGCGGCGAATGTCGGCACCGCGCCCCTGCGTCATGCTGGCCTTCGGCCCGGGCCTGGCCATTGAGGCGGCACTATTGGTATAACTCTCCTAACCCCGGAGCACCGTCATGGTAATGCGGTGCCGCTGGTACGAGCGGAGGCTGACGGTGCCGGGTTATCACCACGGTGCTCGAGGGAGAGACCATTGCGGTATTCGTAACCCGCATAAAGTGTTGCGCACCGCGCCCCATGCCAAAGCACCGGCATTGACAGACCGGCATTGACCATGGCGACAAAGTGACGTTGCCCTTAAAATGCAACGGCTTGGATAC
Source organism: Planctomycetota bacterium (assembly GCA_021809365.1). Next base: position 10,939 of record JAKBAC010000081.1, read on the forward strand.
TCAATACCCGATGGAGAACGTCATGGTGTATGACTGGTTTCGGCGGGCGAGATTTTCGGATGAAGGATTATAGAGCATGAAATTGGAACTTCCCGCCCGGTGCCACACGCAGCCGATGAAGGTGCTTTTGACCGGTGCCGCAGGCTTTCTTGGATCGCATCTTGCTGAGGCGCTCGTGGCCCTGGGGCATGATGTCACCGGTGTGGATTCGCTGATTACCGGCGCGCGCGAAAATTTGCGCGGTCTGGAAAACAATCCGCATTTCAAACTCATTGAACATGATCTTGCCGCGGGCCTGCCGCAAGCGGTGGCCCACGGTCACTTTGATCGCATCTGGCACCTCGCCAGCCCGGCCAGTCCGGTCGGTTATGTGCGACATCAAGTTATCACCCTCAAGGTCAATGCCATGGCGACGGTGGCTCTGCTGGAGTTGGCCGAACGGTGCAAGGCCCGCCTGTTCATCGCGTCCACCAGTGAATGTTATGGCGATCCGCTGGAACATCCCCAGCGGGAAACCTACTGGGGACATGTGAACCCCGTGGGCATGCGCAGCATGTATGATGAGGCCAAACGCTTCATGGAAGCGGCCACCATGGCCTATCACCGCGAACGCGGCGTGGATACCCGCATCGTGCGGATATTCAACACTTACGGCCCGCGCCTGGCGGTGGACGATGGCCGGGTTGTCGTGGCGTTCATCAAGCAATCCATGAAAGGTGAGCCGCTGACCGTACAAGGTGATGGCTCGCAGACGCGATCGCTTTGCTACGTGGATGATGAGATTCGCGGGTTTATCATGCTCATGGAATCACAACCGTATCATCTGCCCGTCAACATCGGCAATCCCGATGAAGTTTCGGTCCTGCAACTTGCGATGGAAATAAGGGATCTGGTGGGATCAAAAAGTGAAATTATTCATACGCCGTTGCCGCCGGATGATCCGCGTCAGCGCTGTCCGGATATTGCGCTGGCTGAATCCCTGCTGCAATGGTCGCCGATTATTGATCGCCGCGAGGGGCTTAAACGCACCATCGCCTATTATCGCGACAAGCTCAAGCTCTGAATTATATTCAATTGGCAACATGCCAGTCGCTGCCGTTGCGAATCACCTGCCGATACAGTGTATCGCGTTCCACGGGAATGTAGCCCGCCTCCACAATCAGCCTCCGAATATCTTCCACGGTCTGTTCCTGATGCTTATTTCCTGATCCGCCCTCGCGTTTGGTAATGTCATACCACACCACGGTACCGTCCAGATCATCCACACCAAAGTTCAGGCTTACCTGTGAAAGTTTCATGCTTTGCATGATCCAGAAAGCCTTGACATGCGGAAAGTTGGGCAGCATGAGCCGGGATATGGCCAGCATCTTCATATCTTCCAAGCCCGTATTTCCGGGCAGGTGGCCCAACTCACTGCCATCGGGAATAAACGAAAGCGGAATAATGCACTGAAAGCCCGGTGCGTCATCCTGTAATTCACGCAGCTTGATCAGATGCCGCACGCGTTCGGCCCGCGTTTCAACATGGCCATACAGAATGGTCGCATTGGTCTTAATGCCCAGTTCATGCGCGACGCGATGCACCTGCATCCAGCCGTCGCTCCGGAGTTTGCCCTTGAAGACTTCATCATGCACGCGGTCATCAAACACTTCCGCGCCGCCGCCCGGCATGGAACCCAGGCCATGCTCCCGCAGCGCCTCCAGAACTTCCCGGATCGAAAGTTTCGAGATGCGGCAGAAATGATCTATTTCAATGGCGGTAAAACACTTCAGGTGCAATCGTGGATACCGCTTCTTGATGCCACTGAGCATTTCCAGATACCACGCAAACGGCAGCCAGGGGTGCAAGCCCCCGACAATGTGCACTTCAGTGGCCCCGGCGGCGTCCATTTCACCGGCGATCCTGTAAATTTCCGCCAGATCATATTCATACGCACCCTCTTCCCCACGTTTGCGCTGAAATTCGCAGAACTTGCAGGATAAAGCGCAGATATTGGAATAATTGATATGCCGATTAATGTTGTAATAGGCGATGCGACCGTGCATGGCCTCGCGCACCGCATTGGCCAGGGCACCGATTGTAAATATATCGCGCGAGTTCCAAAGTGCCATGCCGTCATCAAAATTCAACCGCTGGTTGGACAACACTTTTTCCGCTATGGGCCGTAGCGCCGCATCGGCAATGTCCGCGGGATTCACGGCGTATGATAGGACGGGCTTGGGCGCTATATTGTCCGCGGCGGATAAAGTGGGCATGTCCAAGGGCACCATGGAATTCATCTCCGTGAAGGCAACTTCATCGAACCAGCGCAGCATACGCGCCAATCGAGGCATTTAATTATAGTCCGTTTCAGAAATTTATGAAAATTTACTTACAATCTGTTGGCTACGCGTAACAAGCTCCGCTGCGTTAACTTTTCAAATCCGCGCGGTTTCGGGTATAAATGCGTCTTGGCCATGACGTTGATTTGCATGGCTGGAATTGCATACAAGGAATCACACCATGACTGATACCGCCAAACCCACCGCACCCCACATTCGCATGGAAACCGATCAGGGAGTTATTGAATTGGAATTGTGGCCCGATGTGGCACCGAAGACCGTTGAAAATTTTGTCACGCTGGCCGGCAAGGGATTTTATAATGGCCTGACGTTTCACCGCATTATTCCGGGCTTTATGATTCAGGGTGGCTGCCCAACCGGAACCGGTACCGGCGGGCCGGGTTATCACGTTAAGGCGGAATTCAGCAACCGTAAGCATGTTCGCGGAGTCATCAGCATGGCCCGTTCATCCGATCCCGATTCCGCCGGCTCGCAATTTTTCATTGTCCATGCCGATGCTCCACATCTGGATGGGCAGTACACTTGTTTTGGGCAAGTAACGGTCGGCCTGGATGTGGTGGACAAACTGGCCGCCACACCGCTTAAAGACCCGCGTTCAGGTGCGCCAAAAATCGCGCCGAAAATTAAAACAGTCAGCGCAAAATGATTACCCTACATTCCCCGGGGGGCGTAGCAATAAATCCGAACCAAGCCTCTGCGGTGCGAGTTGTCAGGATGAACCCTTCTCATGGTGCCGGCATTTATGCCGCCAATTTCGCCGTTCGCCCGGAAAAATTGCCACGCCGTGGCACGTGGTGCGCGGGGGTGTGGCCATATTTATTTCGGCAAAGGGCGGGTAATGGGCCTGACGGCGCACCGGAATTCGTCTTAGCGCCGGCATTTATGCCGCCGGCTTCGGTATTCCTGCCAAAAATTATGGCCACAACCGAGGGCGCATGGCCTGTGAAAGTTTCCGTCCCTGGATTCGGATAGAGCGCGTAGCCGCGATCAAACATGTTAGCCGGTGGGTTTAACCCACCGGGGTTCCCCGGAAAAAATGCGGCTAACGGCGACGAACAACCGGAGTTAGGGGTTAGGTAGTCGGCGACACTACGCCGCCGCGCTCAAACATGTTAGCCGGTGGGTTTAACCCACCGGGGTGCCGCGGCGAAACATGACGGGGTGAACCACAGATGACGCCGTCAACAACGGCGACGCAAAGAGTAACACAGACACGACAAAATGGCCGATGTGTGGCGTTGTGATTTCTCGGAGTTCCGGGAGTTGGCGGTCAGGTGGGGGCG
>JAKBAC010000082.1 GCA_021809365.1 Planctomycetota bacterium
CACAACCGCCCGATCTGATTTCGTTCCGGCAAGAAGCGCTTGGGAAAGCTGTTTGGGAGAACCCTTGAGCGGTGCCCAGCGCGTCAGCCAGGCTTGGGCAAAATAATCATCAGGCGTACCGATAATATTCATCAGTGCCGAGGTAATTTTCTTTTTGAGTGTACCGATTGCCTTGCTCTGATCGGTCGCCGAAGCGCTGGGTGCTGCTGAGCTTTCAATAGCCGGAAGCACGGCCAAACTTCGGGCCAGCACCCCGGCTGCCAGCATTTGCCGGCGCGCGGGCACGGACGTCAGGCTCGTGGCGAGGTTGGAAAGGGATTGTGGATCACCCGGGCAGAATCCATCAACATTGAAATATCCCGCATTCACTTCCATGCCACCCAAGCCGGGGACAATTTCCGATTGCATAATAGCCAGCGGATTGGTAATAACTTCCACCTGTCCGCCGAGGATGGAAATCGGATTGCTCAAAATCAGTCGTCGCAGTTCACCCTGATCCACGCGGTATCGCACGGTAATACCGCCCTGCGGCTCCAGGCGCAGAATGGGCGGATTATTGTCCACGGCATAAACGCCCAACGCTGAATTATTAACGCCTTGAATACTGCCTGCCATGGCAATACCTGTTGTAATCGCGGTATTGGCACCGACCGCCAGCGTGCACGGTGAGGTGTTGTAATAGTGAACCCGCAGATACATGGGATCACCGGCGGTGATAAACCGATTGGACCAGTCGGTTGTGACCAGCACGATTTTGTCCGGATGATCCAGTGCATCCAGCATGGATTTGGGATAACCGGCAGCCGCGTGGCGGATCGCCGCCCCCGACTTCGATGGCGTAAGAATAATGCCCAGATTCGCAGCCGCCTGCGTTACATCCAGGGTGGGCAGCGCCGGCAGGGAAGAATTCCAAAGTTGCGCGAGAATTTTGCCGGCCTGTTTCTTCTGATGGTTGGTTGCCAAAATGCGGGCCACGCCCAGCAGCGCGTAGGGATCATTCCCGGCCTTTTTCAAATGGGTCAAAGCCGCGGCGGTGTAACCTTGTCGCAGCAATTGCCAGCCGCGAAGACGGTAATATTCCGGTGCGCCGCCCGGGAGCTTTTTTTCAAGATTCGCAACCCGATGGGCAATATCCTGGGGAAGTTTGGAGTTGTAAAACAGATCCAGCCACAGATCATCGGCCTGCAGCGAGGTATTTTTGGGATCGGCTTTAATCGCCGCAGCCAGGCGATGGTGAATGCGCGCCAGCAGGGCTTGAGCGGTCGGGCCGGAAACAAAATGTCCCGCCGTGCGATGGGTCAGGGCAATCATCAATATGGGGGTAAGGGGGTGCTTCAGAGCCAGCAATTCGCCCATATAAGCCTGATATTGGTCATTCTGCCCCGCGATCGCCCAATAGGCAGCCAGGTTGGCCGCCAGCGTGGGGGATATACTCATGTGCCCTTGCTGATACTGGCGAATCGCAGCATCGGACCAGGAGGCGGCCTGTTTATAATCATGAGCATCGGCAAGAATATCGGATACAGCGGAAAGTGCGTCCGGCTGGTAGGGATCAGCCTGCAACGCATGCAATAGGGCGTACAGCCGCTGGGATGTCGGGGCATTCTCCGCCGCCAAAGTACGCGCCAGGGCCTGCCAGGCTGTCAAATTCGCGGCGTTGAGTTTAACGGCACGGATGTACATATTTGCAGCTGAATCTTTTCGCCCCTGGGCTTCCAGCAATCCGCCGATTCTTTGCGCCATGGCGCTACGTACCTGGCTGTTAAAGGCCTTGTGCGACAGGACAGTGCGGTAGACAGAAATTCGACCGGCCACGGTTTGCCGCCGCGCTGCGATAGCGTCAAAAAGCTGCACTTGGGCGGTGATATCATTGGGCTTCAGATTGACTAATTTCTGCAAAACCCTGGCGCGCAGTGCAGGGTCGCCATTGGCCTGGGCGGCTTCCGCCAGAAGTCGCAGGGCGGTGGCGGATGTTGCGTCGACGTGTTGCGCTTCTTCCAGCAACGTCACCGCCTGCCGTGCGGCAATATTGGCCGGAAGACTAAGATTGCGGCTGACGGTGCGCGCATCATCAATAAGTTGCCCCGCCAGCAGATGCTGCGCTGACCCGCGCCCTTGAGCGTGAACCATGCCAAGCGGTAAGCTTGCCGCCCCGGCCGCAAGCATAAGGGCTATTACTCTTTTGCGCAAGTGAAAGATCATCATGGCAATCCTTTTTAACCGATTCATTTTACTTCATAGTAACCGCACGCATTACGTGCGCCGAGTCCGGCCTGGAATGCCGGTCATTTCGGCTATTCAGCGGGTACGACCCGTGACGAAAGTACCTGCTTTATATCGGTCAGAATCAATATGGTCAATGCCGTAATCCGCGATTTTACCGGAATTGCAGTCGGATGAGTTGCCGGTGCGACAAAATCACGCCGTTTTTCCCAAGGTCCAATAACGTATGCAGTCCCGAAAGTGACAGCAATCCGGGCATGTTCTGGAGATAGTCTTAAGCTCGGCTGGCACGGACATCGCCGGCGCGGGCGGCTTCGGTGTCAATATTCAGTTCGATCTGATCCAGGTGCCGGGAGAAGGTTTCATCGGTTTTTCTGGCGTCTTCGATGGCCCGCAGGGCGTGCATGACGGTGGTATGATCGCGGCCGCCAAAATACCCGCCGATTTCCTCCAGCGAATGGCGTGTTTTGCGCCGGGCAATGTACATGCAGACCTGCCGGGGAAGTACGACAAATTTATGCCGTTTTTTGCTTTGCAGGTCAGAGAGCCGCACATTATAGAAAACCACAACCTGTTGCATGATGGTTTGAATCGATACCAGCCGTTCGGAGGGCGGAGTCATATCTCCCAGAGCCATGGCGGCGATGGATTCGTCATATTTCCCGCCATTGAGCATGGCATAAGCCTGCACCTTGGTCAAAGCGCCTTCCAACTCACGGATATTATTTTCAAACCGGCGGGCGATCATTTTGACCACTTCATCGGGCAATTCAATACCCCGCAGTTCGGCCTTTTTCCGAACAATGGCATAGCGTGTTTCATAACACGGTTTTCCAACCGGGGCGATCATGCCGTTGCTGAATCGCGATACCAGCCGCTGTTCGAGTTCGGGAATTTCCGATGGGTGACTGTCGCTGCTTAAGATAATCTGCCGGCCCTGCTGAAAAAGCGCATTAAACGTGTGGAAGAACTCTTCCTGTGTGCGATCATGGCCTTTCAGGAAATGAATGTCATCCACAATCAGGACATCCACACTGCTGCGGTAGATATTTCGGAACTGCATCATATCACCGGATTGCACGCATTCCATGAAGTGATTGACAAAATTATCGCATGACAGATACACAATTCGCATATCCGCCTGGCGCTTCAGCAATTCCTGGCATGTGGCCTGAAGGAGATGCGTTTTTCCCAGGCCCGGGGCACCGTGAATAAACAAGGGGTTGTAGCTTTTACCGGGCTGACCGGCCACAGCCATGCACGTGGCGTGGGCGAGCTGGTTGGTGGGGCCTACGACGAAATTATCAAATACATAATCCGGCGACAAAATCACGTCATTGTAAATATTGGCTAATTTAGTCGGTACGCCACCCACGGTACCGCAGACAAAATTAATGGTTACGAGTTTACCCGTGACGGCTTGAATAGCTTCATTAAAAATATCGCGACACCGCATGGTGAGATATTGCTGCTGCACCGATGAGGCGCAACGGACGGTCATGACACCGGAATTAAAATCCAGCGGTGAGAGTTCAGAAAACCATTGCCGCACCATGGCGGAATGGAGGTTTTTAATATAGGTGATCACTTCATTCCAGATGCTTCGTGCACTGGTGACATTGTCCATGTTTGACATTACCCGGCTCCTATTTTTCCGGGTGAATTCAAGGCGCAAAGCGCCCCTCACCCTGCGACCAGGCGCGATGGTCGATCCGGAAAAGCCTGAAGGAATTTTACAATTTATTAGGTTCGCATCCTGCGGGGAAAATCATCATGCACCCAGACCGGATTAACCGGCCTAAGCATTGCATGCGATACCGACTTCATTCACTTCCACCCGGCCAAACATCCTTGCATGGCCGATTCACATGTACTTCCATCCCAGCCTTCGTGTATGCATACTCTGCTACAGCTTCCGCCGATAGCAGCGTGTGCACGCACACAGGCGGTGATTTGGGCGAATTCGGCGTTCACCGCACTCGCTTAACCACAGATACAAAGATACGCATGAGAACGGGCGCTGTCAATGGCAAATCTTAATGTATTAAAAACCCGCTGTTTACAAACAGATTCCGCATATCCCGGCCGCCGTTCCCGCACAAAATCGCCGAAGTGCTCCGGGGAGGGTCACCGGAGTTTTTCATGCTCACCAACCCTTCTGCTTACCGCGCCATACCGGCATGAATGCCTGGGCGCGGAGGGACGCTTTTCATATATTGATCTCTAAACTAGTATATATTTATATATGACCGCGCACAGCACATGGAGCCTTCCGCCCGGTCAGGCCCCGGTCATGGCTTCGGAGCCGTATTTGCGCAGCCGCAGATACCGCTGATCCACCAGATCCTCCGACGAGACGGTCTTGAGTTCCCTTAACGCCCGGTCAATGTAACGTTCCAGCGCTTCGGCGGCGGCCCGGGGATTGCGGTGTGCCGCACCCAGCGGCTCGCGTATGACATCATCAATAATGCCGGTCTGCTTAAGTTCTTTGCTGGTAAGTTTCAAGGCTTCAGCCGCATCGGCGGCATTGGCTGAACCCTTCCACAATATACCGCTGCAGCCTTCCGGTGATATCACGCTGTACCACGCGTATTGCAGCATCGCCAGGCGGTCTCCCACACCGATGCCCAAGGCCCCGCCGGAGCCGCCTTCACCGATGACAATGCAGATAATCGGAGTGGGTAAAACCGCCATTTCCCGCAGGTTCAGCGCAATAGCCTCCGCCACGCCACGCTCTTCCGAGCCTAAGCCGGGATAGGCTCCTGGCGTATCAATAAAGGCCACAATCGGCAATCTGAATTTTGCCGCCAGTTGCATTTTTAATAAGGCCTTGCGATACCCTTCGGGATGCGCGCAGCCAAAATTGCAGGCGATTTTTTCCTTGGTATTTCGCCCTTTCTGGTGGCCCACCAGCATGACCTTATGTGTACTGATTCTACCGGTGCCGGTCACAATGGCTTTGTCATCACCGTAGCGGCGATCGCCGTGGAGTTCTTCAAATTCCTTGACGATCAAATCAATATAATCCCGGGTCTGCGGGCGGGCCGGATGGCGCGCCACCTGCACGGTTTCCCAGGCGGAAAGATGATCATACGTTTTTTTCATCAGCGCCGTGAGATTGTCGCGCAAACGCATAATTTCAGTGTTGTAATCCACCCCCTTCTGCTCCTGAATGACCACCAGCTCCTGAATCTGCCGTTCTAATTGCAGCATGGGCTGCTCGAAACTCAGTCCCAGTTGGGCGCTGCGGGGTGCCGCGTCGGTGGAAGTGGTTGCAGGTGTTTCCGTTTTTTCAGCGGCGCGTGACGCCTTTGATGCCGCCGGCGTAACGCCGCCGCTTTTTTTTGCTGTGGATTGCCTGCTTTTTTTACTGCGTGCGGTTGCCATCGTTGACTCCTGTTTACCCAAGCGCGCCGCGTTGCGCCTTAAGGTGGATTTTATCACCCCGGACGGAAGTTCACCAATTATCCGCTTACGATGGCTTTATCTTACCTGGCCTTTTCTCGTAACGCAGGAAAGAACTGGAATCTTATTAAGCCGTTGGGCTTGCTGATTTGGAGGCATTGTCGATAATTCAGCCTGCGGAAGCCGCACGCGGCCAATCCGCCCAGAATTGATAAAAGGCGACGGAGTTATGGCTTTACCCAATCAACCCCTGCCGGTGCTGCGGTTTGCCGGAATCATTGCCGGGAACAACGCGATGCTGGCGGCGGCGCGGCAACATCTTTCCAACTGCTACGGTCCCATTGATGATCAATCGGAAATTATCGCTTTTAATTTTACCGCCTACTATGAAGACCAGATGGGCACCGACCTGCTGCGGCAATGGGTGCGGTTTGCAACGCTTTGTCAGCCACAGTTGCTGGCCCAGTGCAAGCTGGAAACCAATAAAGCGGAGTTACGGCTGGCGGAACAGTTTCCCGGTACCGCTCTGCGGCCGATTAATATTGATCCGGGATACGTCTCGCGCACGAAAGTGATTTTGGCAACCACCAAAGATCACAGCCACCGGGTTTATCTGGGGGAAGGGATTTTTGCGGAAGTAACGCTGCATTGGACCGCGACAGGCTGGGCACCGTGGCCCTGGACCTACGCGGATTATCGCACGCCCACGGCCCAGGATTTTTTTCTCCGATGCCGGGAAGCCTATGTAAAACAACTGCCGGCGGCGGCTGGTGCGCTATAAATCCGCCGCGGCAGATGGACTGGTTCTTTGAGGTTCATGGATGCTCCAAATCGCGTTGGGATTATTTTTCAGCAGTCTGGTGCTCTGCGTGCTGGGTACGGCGTTTGTGCGGCGCTATTCGGCACGCATCGGGTTGATTGATCAGCCGGGATTGCGCAAGGTGCATGACGTTCCCATCGCCCGCAGCGGGGGAATTGCCATATTCTGGGCCATTGGCATTCCATTAATTATCGGCATCGCGGCGGCGGGTTTGTTTGCTCACAAACCTCTGGAAAATTATTTGCCCCCATCCGTGCGCCTGTATCTGCCAGGCCTGGCTGCCCATCGGCTGCTGGCGTTGTGGCTGCTGGTGTGCACTCTGGGAATTCATATTGTCGGGCTACTGGATGATCGTCATGCCATGGCGGCTGTTCCGAAATTGTTGTGGCAATTGCTTATCGCGGCGGCTTTGGTGGGCGGTGGGGAATGTATTCAGACCGGTGGGTTCCGGGTACTGACCTTTATGGATCATCTGTTTCCCGGCGGGGAATTGCTTTCGGCGGGCGCCAGCGTGTTGTGGATTGTGGTATTAACCAATGCGTTTAATTTCATGGACAATATGGACGGCCTGTCTGCGGGTGTGGCGGCGATATGCGGGTCGCTGTTTTTTATCGGCGCCATGCAAACGCACCAATGGTTTATCTGCGGGTTGCTGCTGCTGTATGTCGGCGCGGCGACGGGTTTTCTGTTTCATAATTTTCCGCCGGCAAAAATATTTATGGGCGACGGCGGCAGTATGGTGCTGGGCTTTTTTCTGGCCGCGTTGACCATTCGCACCACGTTTTACGCCGGCCACGGGCGATGGTATGCGGTGCTTATGCCGCTGCTGGTGGCGGCGGTGCCGCTGTATGATTTTGTGGTGGTATGCCTGTTGCGGCTGCAACGACGGCGTAGTCCATTCTTAGGAGATACCAATCATTTTTCACATCGCCTTACGCGACACGGCTTTTCCAAGCGCGGCGCGGTGCTGGTGATTTATGCCGTCACATTGGCCAGCGGGTTATCCGCCCCGCTACTGGCCGAGGCCAACGGATTTGAGGCGGCGATTATCGGAGCGCAGTGTTTAAGCGTGTTGATCATTGTGGGAATTCTGGAACGCCTGGGGGAACACGTGCAATGAATCAGGCGCAACGCAACATCGCAGGGTGGATGGCCCTGGCCGGATTGCTGGTGATCATGGGCGTGCGTCTGACCATACCAGAACCGATCGGCGACGGAGTATGGAGCGGCACGGTAGCGTTTTTGCACACCGGGTCTTCCACCGTGGGCAACCTGACCGGCCCGGCGGAAGTCATAGGACTGGGAATTCTATCGCTGCTGATCTGCGGCGCAGCGCTGCTGGCGGCAGAATCTATTTCCCCATGCAGATGGGTGCAGCTTGGCATGATTACCGGTGTGCTGGCGGCAGCGGCGGCGGCTATATTCACAGCGGCTAATCGCTTTGCCGCTCTGGTTGGGGTCTTTGATCTGGGAATGGCGCTATTAAGCGGATGGACCGCGGGAATTTTATGCCATACTCCCCGGCGTCGGCGGCTGGTCATCGCCGTGCTGGTGGGGTTGCTTTGTGCCGTAACGCTTAAAGGAATCTATCAGCGGTATGTGGAAATTCCGCAGACGATCCATTATTTTCAAAAGCATCAACAGCAATGGCTGCGCCAATCCGGTATGCAAGACAACAGCACGCAGGTGAAATTATTTATCAGCCGCTTGAAAAGCGCGGAGGTCAGCGGGTTTGGAATTTTAAGTGACGGATTCGCGGAAACATTATGTCCCCTGTTGCTGCTGGGGCTGGCGCTGGCCGTGGCGGGGTTGTTATCAAAACCGGGCGTAACAACCTTGGTGTCAACGCCGGGGAAAAAAATACGAGGCAACGCCCCAGTGGCGGGAAAGCAGCCGCAGGCGGGCGATCTGAATTTACCCGATCACCTGGTGCTGGGTGCCGTGCTGCTGCTGATTTCATTGGCCGGTATCGTGGTAGTGGTGTTTACCGGCAGCAAAGGCGGGGCGGCAAGTTTTGTGATTTGCCTTGCAGTTCTGGCCTGGGCATCGTGGAAGCAAAGGTGGCTCGCCGGGCATAAGCCACTGGCCGTGGCGGCGGTGCTAGGGCTGGCAATTTGCGGAACATTGGGGCTTGTGACCTATGGCGTAATACATCATGGCCTGCCCACCAAGGACCTGCTGTATCGCTGGGACTATTGGACCGGAGCCATGCGGATGATTCAGCGCCATCCGATGACAGGGGTGGGGCTGAACAATTTTGGATACCACTATACGCAATTCAAACCTCCCAGTGCGCCGGAAGATGTTAAAGATCCGCACAATATGTTTATCCGCATTGCGGCGGAAGCCGGGGTGCCGGCGGCGATTGGTTTTGCGGCTCTGGTTTTATGGGGATTTTTGAGCACCCTGTGGAAAAAATCGGAACTCTCCGATGGAGAAACTCCGCGGGAAATTCCCGCAGCGGCGTTGATCCTTTTGGCGCTGGTGTGGTGGGCGGGGCGGTTGGCAGTCGATCATCCCGGATTTGGTGCCAAAGGGGTTGCGACTTATCAACTGGCGCTTTCAGCGCTGTACGCGGGGGCGGCGGTGGGGGGGATGCTGCTGGCCAATCGCCTGTTGCGTGTGATACATCCGCAATATCAGGTGATCGTAGCTAACGCCGCCGTGCTGGGGGCGGCGGGAATGGTGCTTTATGATCAGATCAACATGGCCCTGGCCACCGGACCGGCGGCCATGCTTTTCTGGATGATTCTGGGGACATTCGCAGGACAGAGTGCGGGCCGGCAGCGACTGGAACAGAATTCTCCCGCTCCGCCCGGCAGCACGCGCCGTGCTGCTAACATAATTCTGGGCGGAGCGCTATGTATTTCCGCACTTATTCTCGCCGCCGTGGTTTGGGTGCCGACGGTGCGCGGAACATTCCCGTGGGACGCATCGACCTATCGCCATACCTATAAACATGCGATAGCGAAACATGATTGGCCGCAGGCGCTTCAAGCAGCGGATGCGGTATTAGCGCGTGATACACGGTCGCAGGGGTGGTTGCAGCGGAAAATCAGCGTGGAGATGCAAATGGGAATAAATCCACGGCAGACCGTACTTACGCTGCTGGCGATCAACCGCACCGACGCGCGGGTGCGATTGCCGTATGCCCAGACCAGTCGGGCGGGCCTGACCGTAACGCAGCGGATTGCGCAATTGAAACTGGCGTTGCAACTCAATAGCGCGTTGGCAAAAAATGAGGTTGAGCGTTTGTCACCGCGGGAAGTGGCGAAGATACACGCCGAGATTAAAAAATTAACCGCCGAGATCTCTGTGCGGTAGAGACTTACAAACGCCGGTACATCTGTTCCGGATGTTCGGCATGTTGGGCGGCTAATTCCACATAGTGCTGATTGTTGGAGCGCATGTCGTTTAGTTCAGCTTCTCTTACCGGGCGGACTATTTTTGCCGGGACCCCCATGACGGTTTGCCCATCGGGAATCACCATTCCCGGTGACACCACCGCACCGGCTGCAACGATGCAGTTTTTCCCCACCACCGCCCCACCGAGGATGACTGCTTTCATTCCAATAAGTGTGCCCTCGCCTACCGAAGCGCCATGTACCACCGCGCCGTGGCCAATGGTTACGTTGTCACCGATAACCAGCGGTTGGTTATAGTCACAATGCAGCACGGAATTTTCCTGTACATTAACCGCCCGGCCCAGACGAATGGGTGCCACATCACCGCGGATGGTTACGCCAAACCAGATACTGCAATCCGCACCCAGGGTCACGTCGCCGCAAATCACGGCATTAGTGGCCTGCCAATGCTGGTCAACACGTTGCATCCGGGCGTTGCTGATATAGTTGCTCATGGCCTTATTATGCCCAAAGAGAGGGTCTTATAAAAGTCCGGGGCTGGCGATATATTCATATAAGCAAATAAATGACCAGTTTGGGCTGTGAAAATGAGCAAAACGGTTGTAATAAAAAATCGACAAAAAAATCTTTCGTTTCAACTTTTTAATTGCTATACTTTACGAAACCAAGTGTGGTTGCCTGTCGTATTTGATCTTATGTTGATCGTCGGCAGCAGGCTGCGGAATTAATTCCGCAGCCACCAACGCTGGCCAAACGGTGGTTTCCGACGTCCTATTATGGGGTCTGCAACACCGGTGGTAAGGGAGGGTGCTTTTGGAGCTGGAAATGCTGAAGTTATCGCGTAAAAGCGAGATTGTGAAATAAAGATACAAAGTAGCTGACGTAAATGTTTGCAAGGTGTAGGTTTTTGTCGACCCCCCATATATCGTCGGCAGCAACCTGAAAGGTAAATCAATGGAACGGGACGGCAAACAGGATGTTGCCCCCGAATTTTAATGAGGTAAGGCCTATGAAAACCCAAAAGGAATTGACCATGAGTGTGCATCACAAGAAACCGCGCAGTGCCGGTGTCTCCGTGCTGGTGTATGACCGTCCCCTGCATCCGGAATTAATTTCCGCGGATATTCGCCGCGCTAGGGCTGTGGGTGAATTTGATGTCAATATCTGGCTGTTAAACAACGGTGGCCACATGCTGGTCATTACCGGCCCGCACACGGTTTGTGAACTTTGCTGCTTCCCGAATAAATCTCTTCCGGAACGCGGCCTGTTGGAACGCATTCCCTGCAAGGGCGATAAACTTTATGATGTCGCTCTGGGTGAAACGCATCATTATTACCTGGCTATTAATGAAGAGCACGTGACCGATACACTGTTTGAAAATTCGGTTGCCGAGCTGCTGCGCATTGCCGACGAACAAAACGGCGTCGTTTCTCACCGAAAAAATGAACTGGGCGAAACCGTTGGTTTATCCGTCGTGGTCACACAGTTGCACCGCCGGGCTGTGCATATTGAGGGTTTCCACCTTCTCAATGACGCTCATGTTCTGGTGCGTACGCAATCGGTGGTAGAGCCTACGCGATAATTCGCCAGAAGCCTGAGTATTGAGAAGTGCCAAAATGTCGCACCTGCACTGCCCCTTGGCAGGTGTGTTGGGGAATTTTCATAGCGACACTATGGCCGATCAGATAAAATAAATCAGCGGCGAAGGGCAACGCCTGAACGTGCCAGTCGCCGCTGATTATGGGGCATAGTTCATTTAGCAGACAGCGGTAGACTGGCTGTCATGCTGTTTGGATCTCGGCTGCCCAGGCTTTTTTCAGCCAAGCTTGGGGAATACGGGTCGTCCCGGTGGGGTCGGTCAGAGTTTCCTCAAATTCCGTTCCCGCCCGATAGCCGCCCTGCGGCAATTGCCGGCAAAAGCGCACGAGGCACAAAACCAACATGCCCCCGCCTTCGCGAAACTGCAAAGGTGCAACGACATATTCATTTTCCTGTAAACGGCGGCGGGTTAAAAACCCCATCCCTTTCAGCGAAACATCTTCGGTATTCACTCGAAAGGCTGCGCTCCGGGGCCGTTCAGGTCGCGGAAGACGCTTTAACCACATAATTTGCTGCACAGGCCGCCGCCGATGCTTGCGGCCCAGAGATTCCCCTTCAGTCTTCAAATTTTCAATAATTTGAAGAATCTGTTTTCGCTCATTGATAGATAAATTAGTCGCGCTCACCGCACTGCTCCGCACAGGATTCTTGCCAACCGTATGTTATCGAACCAAAGCAGAAAAAAGGTTTACGAATTCTTCACAGAATTTAATTTGAGCCAAACTTTAATCCTTTACGCGTCTGCGGGCCGATAATCAATATGTTTTGTTTTACTGCAATCCATAAAATACCAGTCAAATGCGCGACATTGGCACGGCATCCCAAAAGGGGCTTTTCGGTCCCTGGTCAAAGATTTTTGTGCTATTGTCCAATTGTGTTCCTATAATAAGGCCTGAAGAGTTATCTTGAATTGCGCCGGCAGGGCGCTATGCTGTTAATTAGAAAGTGAGTGACCACATGGGGTGTTTTCTCGTTATTTTTGGATTTTTCTGGCCGCGGGCCATGCTGGTGTTGCTATGGCTTTTCTCGGCCTATCCGCAACGGGCGTTCCATGGCATGTTGTTTCCGTTGCTGGGATTTATTTTTCTGCCCACGACCACGTTGGGATATGAGCTGGCGATGAACTGGAGTTCCCACGGGATAACGGGGCTGTGGTGGATTTTGCCGGTCGTGGGATTGCTCCATGATCTGGGACATTTGGGTTATTCCAGCAGTTGGAAAAACCGCCAGGCGGCGTAGGGACACGAGGAGGTAGAATTTAGGAGTGAGGAGTTAGAAGAGTCTGGAAGCCCTATGCTTTCAAAAAAAAGGTGTCAGGTACCTTTTCTTCTTTAACGCCGTGCGTCCGCAGAGCACCGGATGATTAATCCGGTGGTTTATCCAGTGCCGCAAACCGACCACCGGGTTATCACCACGGTGCTCCAGGACGCGATGTTCCGTCGTCGCAACCCGGCTATTACTGGGACAGGTTCCTGGGGGGAACGGTTACAAATTCGAGATTTGATATTTGAGATTTGAAATTCCGGATTCCAGAGCGCAGCGGAGTTAATGCGCGTCGCGCGGATGCTCAGGCGGCATGGGGCGCGGGGGTGTGGTAAAATCGGGTTATGTTGATTGATACACATTGCCATCTTACATACGAGGGTCTGGAAGAGCGGCAGGCGGAGGTGGTGCGGCGCGCGACTTTGGCGGGCGTGCTTCGGATGATCTGCATCGGGACACATCCGGCGGATCATCCACGGGTGCTGGAAACACTTGCCGCGCATGGACAAGTGTTTGGCGCGCTGGGAATTCACCCGCATTATGCCGGCGAGGCGGCGGAAAATTTTGTCGATGAATTGCAAGTCGCGATTGGCAGTTCTGCCAAGGTATTGGCGGTGGGTGAATGCGGACTTGATTATCATGGCAACTCTGCGTTGCCGCAGGCGCAGAAAATCGTTTTCCAGCGGCAGATTGACCTCGCTGAACAATTACGTATGCCGATGATTCTACACGTGCGCGACGCCCATGCGGATGCTTTAGAAATCATGCAAAAGCACACCACGGTGCGTTTTGTAGTGCATTGTTTTACCGGCACGCCGGAGGAATGTACGCGGTGGCTGGAACTGGGAGCGTATATAGGCTTGACCGGAATTATTACGTACAAAAATGCTCCGGATGTACGGGCCGCGTGCAAGCTGGTTCCGGAAGACCGTTTATTGATTGAAACCGATGCGCCTTATTTAACTCCGCAGGCGGTGCGAAAAATAAAAACTAATGAGCCGGCATTTACCGCGTATGTGGCCGAACGTGTCGCCGCCGAACGCGGGTGGACGCTCGAACAAACCGGTGAAATAACGTCCGCCAACGCGGTACGACTTTTTGGCCGGGCGTTGGTGGAATAATTAAAATCGCTTCAGGATGGTGGCCGAAATAAATTCCCGGTTTGGCGTGCACTCTCACGCGGCACCACCGGCAAAGCCGGCGGCTACGTGGGGGATGGTAAACCGGATGGTGAGGAAATTATTGGGGATCTGTTCTTATGCGGCCGGCTTTTCCAGCAGGGCAAGGATCTTTTCCAGAGAGGCCGCGATGCCATCCATACGCGGATTGATTTCCAGAGTCTTGTAATAATAGCGCCGCGCATCGGAAAAATGTCCCAGATGAGCGTGGCAATGGCCCATTCCGGCCATGGCTCCGAAATGCTGCGGAATAATGGCCAGGGTTCGGCGGCAATCCTCAATGGAATCGGCATATCGTTCCGCCAGATAACCCGCAATGGCGCGCTGATTATACGCCTCGGCAAAACCCGGATCGGCCTGAACGGCGAGGTTAAATTTTTCCGTTGCCGTGTCAAGATTTCCATGCTTGAGATGGTGTGCACCGCACTTGAGATGACAACATGCCTGGGCATTGCCGGCACGAAACCAGATCGTCCAGAGCGCATCCTGGGCCAATTCATAAACCCGCAAATCCGTATCATGAAGGGCTGCGACCAGGGGGCCGATGGCTTGAATATTTCCAACCAGAGTTAACCCCATGACCGCGGCGCGGCGAACTTCAGGCTCGCCATGCGTTAGAAAAGTGCACAGTTTCCCCCCGCACCAGGACTGTTTGATACATTCCGCTGCCCGGTTTAAATCACCAGCCTCC
>JAKBAC010000083.1 GCA_021809365.1 Planctomycetota bacterium
GGCGGCTGGAGCAGGAGAGCAGGTGATAGTTGAGCAGTAGAGCGAATCGGGCCGCGGCCCGATTAGAGCAGGTGTGGGAACAACGAACAACAGGGCGCTGCGCTTAACGAGCAACGAGCAACAACTGGATTGTCATGTCCTGCGGTCTACTGCTCTATTTTCTACTGCTCAATCCATTTTTGCCAAAGCCCCGCCACCGCAGAGCCAGCCTGGAGGATTGCCGTCGCTTGCCGGACATTGGACACCGCGCTTCATTCATTATTGCACGGCGATTTGCTGCTGCTTGTTTCCGGGCATCACAACGCGATCCATTTTTCCGCCGCGCCAGGCACAGTCCAACAACCATAAATCCGTCACCCATTTGATTAACTAATCACGTCCCCGTTTCGCTTCTCCGTCACCCATTTGATTAACTAATCACGTCCCCGTTTCGCTTCTCAGGTTATTGCCGGGAGACCGAGGAGACGGGGTGGAATATGAACGTGCGCTTGGTATGGCTGGGGTGCCAATCCACCGCGTAGTGTTTATCGCGGGCAAAAAGTTCCAGGGCCTGATAGGTGGCAAAACCGCTGGGACGTACCAGAAAAATCAGCACGGTTTGGCTGGGCCGATTATTCATCAGACACTTCGGCGGATTGCTGGATGAAACAAACTGTGCCAGCGTGTCGGGAACGGCACCAGAGCGGCGCGTATATTCGTCCAAAAATCCGTGAACCGTCTTGTGGTGGAAATCCTTGGAGCCGATGCGCCAAATACGGTTGTTGGCCACCTCAAAGAATACGTTGTGGCGGGTGGTTTTGTGGACATAGGGAATGTAATACCGCACGGTGTGTTGCACGCGGAATTTGGCCAGGGCGGCAATCTTTTTTTGCGCGGCGGCCACCTGCTGCCGCGTAAGCGCAATTTGTGCGTTGAGCTTGGCGGCTTTGGAAGGATTGTTGCGGTGTTGAGCTTTGGCCAGTTGCCGGCGCGCCGCGGTGATCTTAATTTCGGTTTGGCGGACGATTCGCTGGTAGTCGGCGGTCTGTCGGTCCAGCCGGGCAATTTCCCGGCGCAAATGTTCGTCGGCACCTTTGGGATTCAAGGTTTGTGCGGCCCTTTTCTGCAGTAAATTGGCGTAGAATCCTTCGCTTGTTTGCGCCTGCGCCAGGCTGGCCCTAGCCTGGGCCTCCATGTGGTTGATTTTGGCAATCTTGGCTACCGCTTTGGGGTTCCCCGGCGAACTGCTGGTGATGGCAATGATGGTCATGATGAAAATAAGCAGCCCGATGGTGCACGCCAGCACATCCAAAAATGAGAAGTTAAACAAATCCACGCGGCTACGGCCCCGGCCTTCCATTCTCATTGTCCGGCCCTCGCACCAACCATAAATTTCCAACGGTGCAACGCAGGTTCGTAGCCGTAATGAACGCCGGCGGGTATTTCGCCCTTGGCCAAGTTGAACGCGCCAATACCGTCGGCGTAGATCCAGAAAATCACCAATGGATTGTGCTTTTCGCTTATTGCCGCCACGGCAAGCCGATAGGCGGAATCAGAATCGGTTATTTCGTCGGTTGGGGTCATCAAGGCCACGGACACGCCGCCATTTTTGTGGACATCAAGGATTTGCAATCCGCGGGAACTGCAAAGGATGTGCAGAATATTAAAATGCTTTCGACTGTGGCTGTTCACTGGTTGGAAAAATACGTTGGAATGGGCATTCGCCCTAGTTTTCGCCGACTGCTCCTCCTGTAATTTAGCCAATTTCTTCATGGCGGTGGCCAGTATGGCCCGCAGGGACTTCAGCGTTATCTTGGTCTTTTGTGTGTATATCGCCTGCTGGGATTCGATGCCGGTCTGGAGACTTGATAATTCAGCCGTCCGCGCGTTGGCGTCCTGTCTGGCCCGGCGCATTTCTTTGCGTGCGGCCTGCAACAGCAGCAACAGTTGGGGATCGCGCCGGTCCCGCATCTTGGAAAGTTGTGATGCGATGGAATCGGCAATGTGGGCTGTGCTTTTTGCTTCCGCCTGAACTTCCCGCAACGCCTTCATTTTGGTTTGGATAATTTTCTTATAATCCGTCAGGCGCGTGGCGGACTGAAGCAGAAAGATCATCACCAGGATGAAGATCAGCAGGCCGATGGTGCAGGCCAGAATATCCAGGAATGAAAAATTAAATATTTCCACCTGGCGGGCATTTCTGCGGTACGCCATGGTTCAGCTCCCGACCTTGGGTGGTGTCGGCACCGGCTCCATTGGGGCCGAATTTCGCGCTGGTGCCATTTCCACTGCTTTGGCGGTGGTTTGATCAGTAAGGCGTTCCAAGAGTTTCTGGATACTTTGAAACAATCGGCGGTTGTCATCAGCGGTGGGTTGATCATAGCCAAGTGTGGCTTTTTGCAGCAGATTCTCAGCGCAATATTCATCAATGGCGGCCAACAGATGATCCTCACGCCGCTGGATAATACTCATAATGAGCATGAGAATTAAGCTCATGGTCAAGGCCAGCATGGTGGTTTGAAATGCCTGCCCCAAACCGTATGTGACGCCTTTGAGGGAGTGCCGCAGGCCGGAAAGATTGGACGCATTTTGAATCAGCGTGCTGAAATTCTGCACGCCGGCGCTGATGCCCATGACCGTTCCGACAAATCCCAGTACGGGAATGGCCCAGATAATAAAGCGCGGAGCGGCATAGCTGGATTCCATGGCCGCCAAATCGGTTTCGGCGCGGTAGCGCAGAAGATCATCGAGTTTTTCAGCGGTTCCCAACTGGGTAAATCGCATCAGCGCGTGGCGGATTCGGGACACCAGCAGCCGCTTTTTTTGATTGGGATTAAGGCGATTAATACGGGCCAGAATTTTGCGGCTCATGGCGGCATCAATGATCTGGTTATGTTCCAGTGGCAGCAGGTCCAGTTCAAAGACCGCAAACTCGCGGTTAATAATCGGAAACTTCAGCATCAACATCCAGAACGCCACAAAGAACAGCAGCACGCATACATAAGGCACCCAGCCGTGGTTGAAGAACAGATAATACAGGGCGGATTGCGGTGGCAGCAGAATCGGAGCCAACCCGAGAAAAGCCGCGGCGCATACCACACCCAACCCGATGGCGAGCATGGCCAGGCGATCGGCGAATAGTCCATTGCGCCGGGTGGGTAGCGTGACGCCGTCGCAAAATTCACAGCGTGCGGCCTGGGTTTTGGCATCGATTTTCAATTCTCCGCCACAGGTTTTACAAGTTGCAAAGTTCATAAAACGCTCCGTATACAATCACAGTTTCGGGTGCTTTGGCTCGCCAAATCGCCCTTGTGGCTATGGCCGATCTCGCCGAGGCGAGCGTCAATAGTGCACCCTTATTTTAAAAAGACCGCCGCTTCCATTTTCTTGGAAGCAATCCGATTTTCGCATCAGCATCTGGATGGTGGCGTGCCCATGGGAGAACTGATTTACAAGGTCACACGAGGCGATGAGCACCAAGGCCCGCGGGTGTATCACTGCGTCTGTAGCGCCAAACCGCTTAATCCCGTAATCTACCACTACCCCGCAGTACGGCACGCCCATCGCCGACATGCAGTTTGCGACGGCACCAATGTTCTTGGCGGCGTAGGCCCGAAAGACCATCCTTGCCCGCTGCATGCTGCTGGTCCTAAGGCTGTTATACAGTTCGGTGCTGTCAATGAAAAGCAATCCGGCCACGCCTCCCCGATGGCGATAGAACTTTACCATCGGCGTGTTAGCTCCGAGCTTGTTCTGGTGGTCGAACCCAGCGAGGCCACCCCCCGTAAGCGGCATTCCGGCGAGCATTTTGATGATGGATTTGCGGCCCTTTTCCATCATTCGCCATTCGGGTTGCACGAACCGGTGCGGATACACTTTGGCCATCTCCGCATGCCATCGCGGAAATGTTGAGGCCGCCCGGGTACCCGAAATGGTTACACTGGAACTGTTGCCTTCGTCGGTTAGGCTGGATTCGACCTCTGACGACGTGGTATCTGCGCCAAGCCCTCGGAACCCCGGAAGCGACGCTGCGACGAGATTTGGTCCCCGCACCGCTGGGGCCGCCACCTTGACCGCAGCCTTTAATTGATTTAATAAATCTGTCGCTACCGATGACCTGGCTGTCTTGCTCGGTGGCAGCGGCGGAACTGCGGGGCTCGTCGTGTGCGGAGTTGGAGTGGCTGTTGCTCCGGCCTTCCCGCCTGCCCCGTTTACCGTCGGCGTGGCAGTAGCAATCATCACGGATTCTGTCGCCGCCACCTTGGCTCCTGTGGCTTTTGCCACGCCTGCCTGAGTCACAGCTCGCTTAGCTTGGGGCGGTGCTGTGCTCTGCTTTAACACCAGGTAACCTACCATCAGGGCTAAAAACAGCGCGGCAGCTACAACCAGGGCACCAATAGCCAGCCATTTTCCCCTTCCCCTTGTGGCTGCGTTTAGTGGGGTTGCGGAGTTTGACATGGCCCGTGCAGCCACCGGCACGGCACTCTCCGGCCTAAGCGTTGTCGCCGGCCGTGCGGCTTTGAATTTCTCATAGCGTCCCGGCACCTCAAACGCTGTACCGCATTGTGGACAGTAATCCTCTTTGCCCGCCTCATCCATTGCGGACTCCAGTTCACCTTGGCAATGCGGGCAGCGGTAAGTTAAGGTCCGGCCGCCCAACCGGGTTTTCTTTATCCGGTAGGGTGTGGTTCCCAAGCCTTCTTTCCTGGCGCAGGCGTTGCATACCAAGTCACCGTCAAAATTGTGGAGCGTCGTCCGGGGGACGTCGGCTCTACAAATGGCACAAGTGGCGGATTCACCGGCTGTTCCAGTTCCTGGAGTTGTCGAGGCTTTGGCGGCTGCCGCAGCCTCCATCGCGGGTTGTTTCGCCTTCGCGCATTGCGTGCAGTAATAGTTCCCGGCAGCGTCTTTCGTGCGTTCGCTATAGGAAACGTCGGCGTGGCACACGCAACATTTTTTTTGGGCTCCGCCGGGGACCTTGACTACATTTCCGCAGTGTTCACACTTGCCCTGCATTCCCGCCGCCGAGTCCGGCACGGTAGCCAGGGTTCCACACTTGTGGCACACCACGGTGATCGGCACTACAAACCCCTTCCCAATGCTTGAAAGCTATAAACTTTAATTTAAGCGTACTACATTTTCGTATTCTGTCAACGGATCGTGGCTTCACGTCGGCTTGATTTAGCGCGGGCGCGGCGGTATCGTGCCTTTCATTGCTGACAGTGTACCGGGTTCCGGGTGAGAATGGGAATGGAGATATGCCGATGCCATTGGCCGCTGATTTACACACCCGCGCCACGCGACCTTCCGCAGCGCCGACCTTGCGGTTACTTTCTAAGATCACCTGTCCCCATTGCTGGAATGTATGTCATCCTGAGGACATCCTCTGGATCAGCTCGCACCCGGATCTTATGGGTGATCCGGTGCTGGGGACGGAGCATCCGGCGCGATTTCTGCCCAGCCGATTCACCGTTGGCGGCCAGGCGCTGGATGCTTATGCGACGGTCTGCCACCAAATGGCCTGTCCGCGCTGCCATTTATCAATACCACGAGAAGTTATTGAAAATGTGCCACTGTTCATGTCCGTTATCGGCGGCCCGGGCAGCGGCAAATCCAATTTCCTCGCCGCGATGGGCTGGGAGTTGCGGCAGATGTTGCCGACCAAGTTTTCATTGTCCTGGTCGGATATTGACGCCGCCGCCAATCATTTAATCAATGGTTATGAGGAACAGCTTTTTCTGGCGGCGGACCCGGATGCGTTAACCTACATCGCCAAGACTGAGGAACAGGGAGACATTTATGATGTGGTGAAAATCGACGGCCAAAGCACCGCCTATACCCGCCCGTTTCTTTTCGCACTTAAGCCGGCACCGCAGCACCCGCGGTTCAAATATGCGGCACAGGTTTCGCGCGTGGTGTGCGTGTATGACAACGCGGGTGAAAGCTATTTGCCCGGAGCGGACACGCCCGGACGGCCCGTGACGCAGCATCTGGGTAAGGCACAACTGATTTTGTTTCTGTTCGATCCGACACAGGATCCGCGGATGCGGGCCAAGTGCGGAGCCTTCAGCAGCGATCCGCAGGTTAAGGCGGGACGGAAAACGCTGCGGCAGGAAGCGCTGCTCAATGAGGCGGCCAATCGGATGCGGCGCTACAGCGGGCTGGGGCCGCAGGCGCGTACGGACCGCCCGCTGGTTATCTGCGTGAGCAAATCTGATATATGGGCACCGCTGTTGGATGAAGATATTTTGCGGGAGCCGTATTTGCCGGGAGCCAATCCCAACCGGGTGCGGGTGGACATGGAACGCATCAACCGCGTATCGGACAAACTGCGTCAGCTTTTGCTTGGCACTACGCCGGAGATTGTATCCATGGCGGAAGCAGTTTCTAAAACGGTGGTATATATCCCCGTGAGTTCCCTGGGCCACGCCCCGGAACCGCACCCCAGTGATGCCAATTTATTGGCCATTCGTCCGCGCGATATTCATCCCCATTGGGTTACCGTGCCGGTCTTATACGCGCTGGCACAATGGACTTCCAGCGGGCTGGTTTAAAATTTGGGTTTGGGTTTGCGGAGAGAGGCACGGCCACTTGCGGAAATCCGCCAATGTCGGGATTACCGGCTTGAGCTGCCGCCGCCGACGGGAAAGTCTGCCCCACAGGGAGATCTGATCGAACGCATTGCGGTGCGCGGTTGCGAAAAGTCGTGGACGCCAATGGGTTGCGGGATGAAACGTTGGAACGGGAAATATGGGATTGGAACTCATTTACACCTCGGCCAGGAAGGGGCTTAAGCCCGGAAGCGTGGGCTTTTGCACGGTGGCCATGTCGCGGCAAATGTCGTCTGCGCTGGCGGCTACGCTGGAATCCTTAAGCGGGTATCGCCATTTATACACTGCCGGAAATGGCGACTATGCGGATAACCCGGTCAATTTTTGCCATTACCTCCTTGCCGACCGCGGGCGCGTGGCGCGGGTGATTGCACGCATTGGGGCGGCTCCCGCGGACTATACGGGCCGCACCAATAAGCTGGCTCACTTCATGGTGTTGGATTCCGCGGAACTCCCCCTGGCCGGCCCCGCGTGGCTGCTGCAACGCCCCGGTTTGCTGCCGGAAGTGTGGCAGGGCGAGCCGCGCTGGATTGAAAGTCCGGCCGCGATTCCAAATGGTGATTCGGTTCCGGCGCGGTGTGCCGCCTGGCAGCGTGTTACCGGTGATGCGGGCTGGGCCGGTGAATTGCTGCGGCGATTTTGCGACCAGCCGGAGGCCCCGGTGCATATTGTGTGCAAACCCGGCACACCCACGCTGGAATTATTTGCCGAGGCATTGGCACTGTTGCCTGCGGCGGTGCGCTGGCAGATCGCGTTCAGCACGTATTTTACGGGCATTCAGGTGGCCGGGGTTAAGTGCCACTGGCGGGGCATCGTTGCGGGCACGGCCATGGCAGAGGGAGCGCTTGATGCAAAGTCGGTTATGGACCTAACGCGCCTGCCGGGGCGCGCACCAGATGGCCCGTGCAATGTTGCAGCGCGCGACGGCACAATGATTGATCTTTCCGTGCTGCGTTCATCAGTGATTAAAGTGGAAGCACCGATCACGCTGGCCACGCCACCGGAATTGCCGGGCCGGAAGGCGGGTGGCGGCAGGCCCGCGGCGACGGGTCTTCTGGAACTTGCGCCATTAACGCCGGAACGCAAGGCGACGCGCTTTATTCACCCCCATAATGTGGATCAGGCCGCTGATGGGCGGCACGCACCGCGGAGGCGGCGTTGGATTCTGCCGGTGATACTGGGGGTTGTGGCGTTTGTTATCCTGGCGATGGTGGGCACCGCCTTTTTGGCACGGCATTTGGGTTCTGCGCGGCAATTGCAGCAGGCCATGGTGGCTGTGGGAATCTCTGGTCATGGGAAGCCAGTGGCCAGTTCAGTTCCGACAAAGAAAAAGCCTGTGACATCGAAGAAACAAGCCACGCCTGCCCTCAAGAAAACACATTCCGCGTCGAAAAAATCGGGCAACGGTAAAAAAACACCGGGCAAAAACAAACAACTCGCGACACACGGGAAGGCAAATTTGGGCGGCACCCGGCCGCGTTCTGGAAAACAAACGCCCGCAACAACGAATCACGCGAGCGTCCATCGCCCCCTCCAAGTGGTGGACCAGCCTATATTTGCTAAGCCAGCTTCTGGCCTTCTTCAGGTCGGCCCCCACGCCCCCACGACGGCCACGGTTAACGACATTGCAAGCTTTCGTGTGAGATTTCCGCCGCCAGCAAAAGCGGGGAGGCTTATTATCGGGGGAACTCCGGGAGTCGTGGCGGATAAATGGTGCCGTGTTGGCACCTTACCGGCCAGCGGGGCCGCGATCGATGTGCGTTGGAAACCAAATGCTGAGGCTGGGGCTGGCGGGCTGGGCCTGGATTCTGTCAAATCGGACACGCTAGCCCGCCTCAACGTTACCAAAGCCGGAAAGCTAACAGTACGCCCGGGAAGCAGGCCCAGCGGGCCGGAGCTGACTTATGTCGAACAAATGGTGGTGGATGTGCGACTGAAAAACGGACGACTGGAGCGTATGCAATTCCTTCCGTCCGGTGGTAGTTCGAAGCATCCCAACCAACCACGGATGATTCACTTGAATTCCACGACTGCGGCTGCCGTCGGGATTGCTTCCTCGCTCGGAGCATCTCCCGGAATTTGCCTGGTCATGGAATCTCTCCGCCCCTCGGGTTTTGGTCTCCAACCCCCTTCTGGCAAACGCAATACCTCCCCAAGCGTGTTCTCGTCCAGCTTGGGGCCCCGCGCCATCACCAATAAGAAGCCGCGGATGCTTAGGTTCAGTATCGCTGGCGGGCAGGCACACAATAATTTCCAAGCGCTTTTTAGCGAGCTGAAGACGAGATTAACGTATTGGAGGGGGAAGGTCGTGTCCTGCGGAAAGGTTGTGAAGAGCGACGAAACTGGCGTGAAGCAAGAGGAAAAGTCACTTAAAGATCAGGGACTCTCCCGGAAGAAAATGAAAGAAAACAAATATCTCAAAGGATTGAACAGCAATCTCACGCAAGCTCGGAACGAGCAAGCGACAGCTCAGTCGGGTGATGGAAGCGTCGCCGCGCAAATGAAGAAGCTAGAGGCACTAGAGTCCGTCACATTCCGCGTTGGGCTTTATCCCGGCGGGCCGGTACTGGAGCGATTCACGTTCGAAAGGGGGCCGGGTAAATGAAAAAAGAACTTGGCAATTTGATCTGGTTCGGTGCCGCAGCATTTGCATGCATGGTTGCGGCCAATTTGCCTTTGCCATCAACGGCGTTCGCACGATCCGTCGAGCCGCCAATTCCGGCCACGACGGCGGTGCAAGGCCAGCCAGTGGTCGGCCCGTTGGTCGTGATCAATAAACCGATCTTCGCAGCGCCTCAAGCCGGGTCGCTTCTGGTTTCCGCTAACCCGCACCCCGCCGACGGGAGTATTGTGGTTTCCGGAGTTAAACGGTTCCGGATTGTATTTCCGCCCGCAGCGGGCGGTGGGACGCTCTCGCTTGCCGGCCCTGCGACAAGTTCGCACGACGGATGGCACCTGCGTCGCTGGTATAAAACCCGTGATATTGGAACCGTTGCTGCCAGGTTGAGCATCCGATGGCAGCCAGCCCGCAACGAAATGGGTTCCACGCCGCCGCCAATCCGGGCGGCCCACATCATTGTTGTTGGCGCAACCGGCACGGTTCGAATCACCGCCGATTCGGTGCTTGGCCCCGGTGGCCGGGGTATCGGGCGTGGCCGAACGGCCTTGGAGCTGGTGGTGGTGGATGTGCGGCTGCAGAATGGGCGCGATGAACGCATTCAATTTTTGCCCGTGGTGCCACCGGATCATACGGTGTTGCTGGGGCCGTCAACGCCATCTAAAATTCCGGTTCGCGTGCCGCAGGAACTCGCAGTGGCCGGAGCTGTACCGCAATTGTCACTGGTGGTTAAAGCATTCCGGGCGCGGAACGGCGAAATTTTTCACCTGCCCGGCCAAGGCACATCCACGGATGGTCGCATTAAGGCGGTGTGGGTTAACCTGCTCAGTGGCGCACATCCGGAGCGGAAACCGGTCGCCAGTAAGTTGGGGCGACTGGAATTCACCCTCGAAGCTGGGTGCATCAACAATAACTACGCCCGAGACGCCCGCCTGGCTTCCCTTTACACCGCCCAGCTCCATTCTGACCTGGCGTCGCTTTCCAAGGAACAGAGTGCCGGGGATTATCGCGCAAAAAGGCTGGAGAGGGAGGCAAAAAACCTCCTGGCGATAATCGCGGCGCGGAGCAACCGATTACGCGCCCTTCGGCTGATCGCGCTTGGTGTTGAGCTTTACCCCGGCGGCCCGGTGCTGGAAACTGTTACCTACACAAGGCCAAGGGCGGCGACGCAGCCGGGCACGCCGCGGCCCATCGCAACCCAACCAGCGGGAAAGAAACACGGTTCGGCGGCGGGATTTTAGAATTCAAAAGGATTTTTTATGGCTGAAGCACAAGAGGTAGTGGACAAGTTACGTGATGTGCTGGTGGCACAGGATCAATCGGTGACACCGGAGCTGCGTGATCTGGCGGTCGGCTATGCGGATTTATGCCGGGCGGTTAATGATCGTATTCGGCGCTGTTCGCAATTGCTGCGGCAAAATCTGCGCACGGAAGCGGTACATCTGGCGGAGGCCAGCCCGAATGTTCTTGACCAGTTGACGATCCTGGATTTTCCAGGTCGCAATGACTGGCGGCAATTGTGCCTGCAATATGGCCTGCCGGAAGCGCCGGCGCTGGATATTGATTCGGCGGCGGCCATCAATGATGCGTATACCGCGGTGCAGCCTATTGCCGTATTGCTGGCCAAACATCGCAGGCTGGCCATGGCAATGGCACCACTGCCGTTGCGGCTGGTGGTAATGCGGGAAATCGCCAAGCTGGATACCAACGCGACATTCTGGGCGGATGACATACGGACATTTGAAATCGCGCGGCTGGGGGAGATACGAAAAATCCTGACATCAGCCAACGTTGATTCACATATTCTGGAGAACCTGCAAAGTGAATTAAATTCCAATTTGTGGAGTGTTTCTATTCCGGCGGATATGACGCGCGATGTCAACGCCCGCGTGGAGAAATTCCGGGATGAAGAAGCACATCGCGACATGCAAAAATTGTTACCGGAACTGGATGCCGCGTATTCCGCCATGGAGGAAGAGCGCTGCCGGACATTGCTGGCAGATTGCGCGGTGGTTTTGCGGGGCCGCAGCCCGGCGGGGGAAGTCAAGGAGCGGCTGGAAGGTGTGCAGGCGTGGCTGCATGGTTTGGAACAGACGCGAAACCAGCAGCGTGATTTTGAAGCCGCCTGCGTGCAACTGGAACAGGCCATTGATACGGGAAAGCCCACAGAAACTATCGAACAGGCATACAAAGCCACCACGCGATTTTCTCTGCCGCTGGCACCGGAACTCGAAACGCGTTACAAACAATGTATGGCCCGGCGGCAGCAGGAGGCCGTGCGCAAGCGAAAGATGATCTATTTTACGGTGGCGGCGGCGGCGCTGGTGCTGTTGACGGCGATCGGGTTGTTTGCGTCTTTCACCATTCGCAGCCATGAAGCCAAAGGCTGGGACCAGGTAATCAGGGCGGCCACGGCGGAGGTGACGCGTAAGGGGGATTTGGCGGACGGGCAGAAAGTTCTGGCCCTGCTGGCCAAACAGCCAACCGGGGTGCGGACCACACCGATGATCGCCGCGGATACGGGCAAGTTGCAGGCCGCGGTGGCAGCGGAACAAATCCGGGCGAAACATTTCAAGTCGCTTTATGCGCGGGCGGAACCCTTGCCGTTGGGCAGCGCGCAGGCCTTGCAGTTGATGTCGGCGGCGCGGGCGGTGGCGCTGCGTCCTTCGGAAAAGGCCGCGGTAAAAAAATGGTTCCGCCAGCATCACGCTTACGATCAGCAGCAGCAGGCGCTGCGTGACAGTGCGTTTAACCGTGCGGCCCGAAGTTTGCTGGATCGGATTGATTCCCGCCTGACCGCCACCGCGATTCGTAACAATCCCACGGCTGCCGATAAAAC
Source organism: Planctomycetota bacterium (assembly GCA_021809365.1). Next base: position 12,047 of record JAKBAC010000083.1, read on the forward strand.
TTTGCGGCAGTGCCAGGCGGCGCTTGGTTTGCTGCAAGCGGCCAAGGGTATTACGCCGGCGGTTTACAGCGCGGAGACAGCCTCGGTACAGGCCGAGTTGAGCCGCCGGAGTGCGGCGATTTCCAACATAATTTCCGATGATGCGGCCTACCGGCGAATTTTGACGCCACCGTTGACGGTTGGTGATTATATTGCGGCGCTGACCGCTTATCATAGCGCGCATCCGGACGGGCGCTATGACACCAAAGTGAAGTCTCTGATCGCCGCGGTTCCGACGATCCGGGCGGTAAAGGCATGGAGCGATCATCTCGCAAGCTGGGTGGGGAGCGTGCTTAACCCGGCACGAGGTGACGCCAAGACGCGGCTGGCGGAGATCAACAAATACCTGGCGGCGTTTCCCGGTTCACCACTGGCGGAAACGGCCAAACAGTATTCAGATTACCTTTCCCAGGGGTTGGCGGCCACTGCCGCAGCCGGACCATGGCTCGGGCAGTTTTCCGGCGTGCTGCATAATCGGTTGTTGCGCCGGCTTGATACATTTTCGACCACCCACGGTGAAATCTACTTTGTCTTACCCGGAACCAAGATCAGCGAAAATATGGTGAACGATGAGCAGATAATATCGTTTAAGGCTGTCACTTCCGCCGCCGCCGGCACTCGCACGGTTATTGATTTGCCTGTGGGTGTAAGGCTGACTACCAAAAAGCCCGTACGCAGTCCGCAGGCACGGTTGTCGCGCCGGTTGATTGATTCGCTAGGCGGCATGTCGTTTAATCAATGGAATACCATTGGCTTTGAGGAAATGCGTATTCTGAAAGCGTCCTCGGCCAGCTCGGTGGTCAAGGGCCTGCTGTTGTCGGATGTGCTGGTGCTCAACAAGCCGTTTCTCCCAGAAAATCAAGTCGCCGCCTTTTCCGCGGCGGCCCAACGGCTGGCTCATTTGCATCTGGAAAATGTCAATTGGCTGGATCCCAACAAACCGGTCAGCGGAAGGATTGTCCGTGGCGTGGACCGGGCCTTTGGCAAGCTGCCCGATCTGGGGGTGGGCACGGCACAAATCCGTGGTGCCAATGCGTCTTTGGCGAAAAGCGTAGACTTCAGGATTCATGCACTGGGAATCTGCCGCAGGGTGGCTGGTGCCATGACCATTCACTGTGACGTCACCACGCCACCGGCCAATGGTGACAGCGCCTGGGTGGTTGTGAATGCCGGCACCAAGGAACAACTGCAAAAGCTAGGCGTGATGCGCAACGGAAAATGGGTTTTAGCATTAACATCGGGTGTTGATTCGGGCATTGCCGACGGAACGCTGGTGTTTGTTACGTCCGGCGGAAAATAGCAAAAGCGGGAAATGATTAGGAGAAATTCAGATGGCTGTTGAAACATACTTTGTACGGTTCAGGGGTAAGATAACCGGACCGTACGAAGTGGCCGGGTTACAACGCTTGGTGAAACTGGGAATGTTGTCGCGCCTACATGAGGTATCAACCGATAAACTCAACTGGGCCTCGGCCACCTCTGTTCCAGGCGTGCTTCCGGAAACCTCCGCACGGGCGGCCACGGCCGGCCCTTCTGGTGCCGGGCCGGGCGATACGCCATCGGATAGCTACGAGATTACCGAGCCGTCGCGGTCCAACGATCAACCAGTAGCCGAGAGCGAAACCGCGCTACCGCAACCGGCATTTACTGGGCCGATGGTGGCATGCGGATCATGTGGAAGTGTGCTGCCCGCAGCGCAACTTTTCAATGATCGCGGGCGGTATATCTGCCCATCGTGCTACCAGCGCCAGGTACCTGGCGCACCACCGGCACGGCCACACACAACGGACGGAGGGCAACCGGCAGGCTATTTCGGCAGTGGTGTTGCGTCTCTGGTACTGGGAATTGCGGGAATCATCATCCCCACCGCTGGCCCGCTTTGCCTGGTTTTAGCAGTGCAAGCACGCGGCATGGCCGTTGTTTTCTGGGGCATTCTTCTGGTCGGGTTGGCATGTGCCATTGGGGCAACAGTCTTTGGGTCGGTGGCTCTGCGCGGCAATCGCAGGGCGAAGAGCCGCGACGGAAACGGTCTGGCCATTACCGGGCTGATTTTGGGGATCATCTCGCTGTCTGGATACGCAATGTGGTTTGTGTATTTGGTGCTTATATTCGTGGCGGCGGCGTTAAAGGCGGCCGCGGCGGCAAGCGCGGCAGCGAAAGCGGCGGCAGCCAAGGCAGCGGCGGCGCACCACGTTGTTCATTGATATTTAGCCGGGTGTCAAACAACAGGCGGCTGTCCATAGATTCGCGTCTGGTGAGGAGCACGTTCCTGCCGGTGGGCCTGCCGACGGGTGTGGCGAGCGTGGGTTATACGATTGACTTGACCGCATGTCGCCAGTGGATGGTGGCTACCTCTCCAACTGATGCTGCCGTCGCAAAGCGCGCGGTGCAAGCACACGCGGCTAAAAGGGGATGGG
>JAKBAC010000084.1 GCA_021809365.1 Planctomycetota bacterium
TCCGATCTCATCAAACAGACCGCCGTGCAGCGTCACTGCCGGTATCGGATGCCATAATACTTCCCCGCCCCATGCGGAAAATGGATAACTGGGAAAAACAAAAATGGACGGTGCAAAGCCAAAACTTCCGTTCAGGAAAACCTGGGCGTCGCGAATGTGGTCAAAGTCATAGGTGGTATCGATTCTTCCAAGCTTAAACCAAAGGGCTTTATTCAACAAATTCTGACGATACCAGATCTGATCCAGTCGCGTGGCGGGGTTCTGGTCAATGGCACTGATGGCTTGCAGTTCGCCCACCAGATCATTGGCCGGATTCTGCCCGCCGTGGGCCATGAAATCAACGAACCCGGTACCCCCTTTCCATCCAAAAAGCCTCTTGGTATCCATGGTCAGTGATACATCCAGGCGGTAGCGCCAGTCAATGCGATTGGTACGGATGCCGCCGGAGAAATTTTCACTTGCCGCCTGCAGCAACGTGATCTGAGGCGTGATGCCGTGGGCACCAAGATTACTACGCGCACCCCACCAGCTGCCCATAAGCGCATCGCGCGTCAACATATTGTGCGCGAATTGATCAAAAGAACCGGGAGCCGGACGGGAGGCCGGAACCGAGCGCATGGGCGCGGCCATCGGGGCGGGGCTTTGGGCTATGCCCGCTGAAAGCAGTTCGCTGGTGGAAGGCTGCGAGGCGGCCGGAGCAGCAGAATTGGCGGCGGGCCGGTTCACTGATGACGGAGCAAGCGGAGCGCTTTGCGCAGCGCCGCAAGCTCCGACGGCTGCGAGGGCAGCGGCGATCACCAGAGCTTCAGCAAAATACGGCATACCCGAGGCATCATCATATAAGCACAGGAATTTGAACAACACTCTAATCTCCTGGGGGCCCGCACACTCACTGACGGGCTCGTTAGGGCATTTACCGATTCGCCCGACCGTGAAGGGCCGGACACGCATCAACTTCGGAATTTTATCCAAAGGCCTGTCCAGGTAATCGCCGCTTTGCGAAGGCCATTACTCAGGCAATCTCTAAGTTATACAAAGTATAACGACATTATGCCAGCGGAATATACCATGCCGCAGTTTACATCGCATTATTGCGACTTCGGACTTACGAATCAATGCAAGCCAGCGAACTGCTCAGCAAGGATGTAAGGGAACTGGAATACGCAGCAACGGTAGCATATTTTTATCTTCAGACTAAAAATTGGGAAGAGGCCAAAGGCAAAACTTGCGAATTTAAGGGGATTCCGCCAGGCGGAACGGATGTCCGGGCGGCCGCCAAATTAGCCCTGCGACTCGTGGCTTGACTGAATTGGCTGAGAGCATTGAGAAAGCGGGAAGGGGGATAAAAGTCGGAAAATGATTGACAAAGCCATGATGATGGCCTCTTAAAACACCAGCGAGAGCTGCTCCGCGCCATGTCTATCAGTCTTATTTTCCACCAACGGGAAATTGGCAATCAGAGCTTCAATCATCGGATGTCTCAAATCTTCTGAGGAACCGACGTGGTAAAAATGTTGGCGAGTCAGAACGCTGAACCTGGCGTGGCTCCAAAGGCGCTTGATGGCGGGGTTAGTACGGAATTCATTGCTGTGCCATGTCGAAAGCAGGAAATTGCCGGGCGTCGAGTCCAACATAGCCGCCAAGACATTTTCGTCCTCATCGGACCAGGAGTTGAAATAGTCTACATGTCGCCCGGCGTAGGGCGGGTCGACATAAACGAAATCGCCTTCCCGAATGGTCGAAAGCGTCTCACGAAAGTTACGGACTGCGAAAGTCCAATCGGAGTTGCGGATAACTTGTGCAATTTGGTGTACCTGATTCGCTATTTTCGTCACGTAGGCCCGGGCAAATCGTCCGGGCTTATGACAATAAGGCACATTGAATCGGCCTTTGCGGTTGAATCGCATAACGCCATTGAAACAGGATCTATTCAGGAAAAGAAAGTCCAGAGAATTCGGGGAGGCGTTGAATCGTTCTCTGACAATGTAGTAGTAAGGCTCCCCCTGTGACTTTAATTTTGCGCCCTCATCAGTCAGGAATGTCCTGATATCGGACGGGGTAATGTGCTTGCTCTGGATATCGCTATAGAGCCGAATAATATGCGGATTGGCATCGCATAGCAGCGCGGTGCAGGGATGAACATTCAGCGCCACGACGCAGGACCCGCAAAAAGGCTCGACCCATCGGGAAAAAGGCTTCGTGTTCGCGATCTCCCGAATGGTGTGGGCCAGCTTCGTCTTAATGCCCTGGCACTTCAGCGGTGGTACCAATGGTGGATTGCTCACGGTTCATCCTCTTGCTCACTGGATTCCGAGTCTGTAAATTTTTCACTTCGTTTCTTTTGCGCTTCAAGCCTATCCAACCCCCGTTTTTTGTATTCACGGTAGGTTTCGAGATTGGCGTATGGGGGTTGAGTTTCCGCGGCTGCCGCCATATCTCGGGTCAGGTAGAACATCCAGTAATCGTCGTAGACCTCCCGTCCTAAATCAGCGAACGGCCCGGTACCCTGGAGAAGGTCGTCAATTCTCGTAACTGAGCCGATGTTCTTGGTGTTGCCGCTGCCCGGCTGAGAAGCGGCGATGCGGTATTTTGGCTGCGCAAAAAACTGGAAATCTCGAATAACCGAAGGAATTTGGGAAAGTTGGTCCAGCGTAAAAACCGTGCGTTCCTCGGATGCGCCTTCACAGCGGGAATAAATGACCCCCAAAACAAAATGCTCCGCGTACCGGTCATAAGGATAAACTATATTTTTGTTGCTTTGACGCTTACGAAAATAACCCGTGAATGCCCCCAATGTCATTCCGTTTACCTGATTGAGACCAATTCGGTAGGTACTCTTAATGTCCACCGCAAATGCCTGACCGGACGGGGGATGGGTAAATGTCAGATCTGGATAAAAGTTTTGCTGCGGGCACAGTTCGATTTTGAGGCCGTGAGTCTCGGCAAACTCCTTGAACATTGGGATAATGAGCAGCTCAAGCACCTTTGATATAATCTTGGTGTCCATAGAAATTGTGTAGATATTACGGTAGGTATCGATAAACCCCTTAATAATCCATTCATCTTCGCCGGTCGCAACGGCCTTCGCAAATGAAGCGGTGTGCGACTGAAGATGTTGATGAAACTGGTCTGCATCCATGCATATAATCTTAACGCGATCAAACTGCCACGTAAACCGGGCGAGATGCTCGCCAGTTGGCCGCTGGCCCGGGCCAACCGGACCTCCTGAGGAGTTGGCCCCCGGCGTCATCCCCGAAACTTCGCGATGGCTTTGATGCGGGCGGCGGCGTGGTCTACGATGCGGGCGGGGTAGTCCTGGCCGATGATGCAGCCGCATTGGCTTTGCAATAGTGGCGGCATTTCCCAGGGGGTATGGATAAAATCCTCTGGTACATTGACTAATTCGGGAATAAAACGCTTTACAAATGTGCCGTCGGGATCAAATCTTTGGGCTTGGAGAATCGGATTCATCACGCGGAAATAGGGCGCGGCATCGGTGCCTGTGCCGGCGCTCCATTGCCAGCCGCCAACATTGCTGGCTTGATCATAATCCATCAGCCACTGCATAAACAATTGTTCTCCGATGCGCCAGTGCGTGTCCAGATCTTTGGTGAGAAACATGGCGGTGATCATCCGCAGGCGATTGTGCATCCAGCCGGTCTGCTGAATCTGCCTCATGGCAGCATCCACAATGGGATATCCGGTGCGGGCTTGGCACCAGGCAGCGATTAATTCCGGTTTGCTTTCCCAGGTGAGGCGTTCATATTTTTTTTGAAAAGCGCTGTGGCAGGTGTGCGGATAATGATAGAGAACCATGCGATAAAATTCACGCCAGATCAATTCGGAAAGCCACGTTTCCGCCCCGCCGCTGCCGGCCATCGCCCCCTGGTTTATCGCGGCGGCAACGCATTGGCGGATGGATACTGTTCCGGCAGCAAGATGAGCTGAAAGTTGCGAAACTCCCGGCACCGCAGGAAAATCTCGGTCGTTGTGATAAAACTTGATTTTATTCTGGATAAATGTTTCCAACAATGCGGAGGCACCTCGCTGGCCTGCCGCGATTGGCAACGTCACAGCAGGATAGCCCAGAGATTCAGGATCGGGAATCGGATCAGAAGGAACGGATGTAACAGGCGATTTCGCAGGCAAGCCGGAATTTTGAACAGGCGACTGCGTTAGTTTTGCCAGCCACGCGCGTTTGTAGGGTGAAAAAATGGTATACGGATTATCCGTTCCGGTGAGAACCTCAAAAGTTTCAAAAATCACAGCATCTTTAAAGCTCTTAATGTCAACGCCCAGCTTTTGGGCCTCACGCACCAGGCGTTGATCCTGTGCGATTTGCGCGGGTTCATATTCTTTATTAAGCGTGATTGTTCGAACATTTAAGCGCTTCGCCAGCGACAATATCGCCTGGACAGGATTTGCCGTGGTAAGGATTTTCAGGGGAATATTTAAGTCAACCAACGCGGCGGAAAGTTCCCGAAGCGATTTAAGCCAGAAGGCCGCCTGATAGGCCCCGGTCTTTCCCGTGGATGCGGTAAACCATCGGGTATCAATACAAAATACGGCGACAACCGAATCTCCTGATCGGCACGCGGCGGCCAGTGCGGTGTTGTCCCGCACACGAAAATCCCGTCGGAACCAATGCAAAACCGTTCTCAAACAATATTCTCCGGCAATAGCCAAACCGCACCAGCGGGGGCGATTATATCCAGCCTTCGAAGCAATTGTGCCGAGGCTATATCCCGCACCTGCAACCAACCACCGGGTTATCACCACGGTGCTCTATCACGCGATGTGCCATCGATAGCACCGGATGGTAATCCGGTGGTTGATCGAATGCCACGGCCCAACCGCTGGCCCAGGTGCCGGGCTATCGCTGCGGCGCTCTATCGCCCGCTACTCCCATCGCAACCCCCTGATTCCTCGGAGAGACTCCCAGCAGAATTGCAGCGTTGCGTTGCCACATGTTGAACTTGGCCCGGCGAAATGCGCGGCCTCGCGTGGCCTGATCCCAATCATGCTCGGTCCAGTGCAAAACCGTCTGCGGTGAAACGGTTCCGGAAAACGCCCGCGGTTGAAAATCAGGATGGCCCGCGGCCATGGGCCGGCGATTAAACGGACAAACGCTCTGGCAGATATCGCAGCCGATCATGTAACCGGCGTCGCGCATGGGGGCGTGAAATTCCGCAGGAATATCCGCGCGGTTTTCCAATGTCAGATAACTGATACATTTACCGGCGTCCATGCGATAAGGCGTCAGGGCATGGGTGGGACAGGCGGTGATGCAGCGCGTGCAGGTGCCGCAACGATCCGGCACCGGCGGATCAGCCGGCAGCGGTACAGACAGAAAAAGCTCCCCCAGCAGAAACCAGGAACCGTGCCGGGGGTGAATCATCATCGTGTTTTTTCCGATCCATCCCAATCCGGCACGGACCGCCAATTCCCGCTCCAGGCACGGTCCCGTATCAACGTATGCACGCGCGGTAATATCTGTATTTATCAAAGCCCGTACCGCGCGCTCGAGTTTTTGCAGTAAGCCGGTGAAAATACGGTGATAGTCCCGTCCGGCGGTATACCCAGCGAGTTTTGCATCCGGCGGTGAAATCGCGGAGTTGCCATGGCCACCGGGTCGGGCATCATCGGCCACTGTCCCCGGCGAGAATTCGCCGGTCGTATCAGACTCTCCAGCAGCAGGGATGCGCGGGGACGTTTCATCGGGGCTTTGATAGTAACTCATGGCCACGCAGACGGCGCCGGCCGCCCAGGGAAGATGGGTGCGAATATCCATTTTTGCAGGGGCCATGCGGGCGAGATAATCCATCGTGCCGTGACGGCCAAGGGCAAAAAAGTCGGCAATGTAATCGCTATGCGGTGAGGGGTGAATATCGGCGATTCCAACGAGATCAAAGCCGATGTCGCGGGCAGCACGTTTGATCGCGATGGCAAGCTCCTGCGATTCCAAAGCCGCGGCATGAGAACTTGCAGCACCAGACAAAGCATCAGGGATGGCCTGGTCAGGCGTGATTTTCCGTTCTTGATAATTCATGTCAGGCAATAGGTCGTGCTCACAAACTTCAGAAGCGTCAGTCGGTTTTGGGCTTTTGGCTTTCAGATTCAGCGTCTTGATCGTCGGGTACAAGATTCAGCAGATCAGCAGGCGCTGGTTCGTTGTGTGCCAAAGCGGCCTGAACTTCCGGGTCCGGATCCATGGATTCCAGTGCCTGCTGGTTGAGTCGGTTGATGGTGGGAGTGGGGATGTCTTTGTTGCCGCGATCATGTGTGGTGGCGATCCAATAACGCAAGGCCAACCAAGCCACCACCAGAACCGCCACGCCCCCGCCGACAATTCCCGCCGTCCAGTTCTGCGCGATCGCTAAAAGTGCCATGCCATCCATCAGCGTCTCCCGATCAAACACGGACATGATATCGCAGCCAGAAGCCTGTCCCTGGAATGGCTGCCCGCGATTTCTACGACCTGCATGATAACATAATCAGAGAACCTTTTCCCATTCAATGCGTTCCAGTGCCGGGTCGCGGTGGCGTTCAAACTGCTGGGTAAACATCATGTGATAAATCCCATGGCTATCCAGGAGTTGCTGGTGCGTGCCCTGCTCAACAATTTTCCCTTCCGCCAGAACGGCTATGGAATCCGCGTGCATAATCGTGCTTAAGCGATGGGCAATGACAATCGTGGTGCGGTTGTGCATGAGATCCGTCAGCGCTTGCTGGATGAGTTTTTCCGCATGTGTATCCAATGAACTCGTGGCCTCATCGAGCACTAAAATGCGCGGATCAGCCAGAATGGCTCGGGCAATACTGATGCGCTGTTTCTGGCCGCCGGAAAGTTTATTTCCGCGCTCCCCCACCGGGGTTTGATAGCCGTTGTCCATGGCCATGATAAATTCATGGGCATTGGCCTTTTTGGCGGCCTCAATAATGTCCGCTTCATTGGCATTACGCCGGCCAAAGGCGATATTTTCCATAATCGTGCCGTCAAAGAGATACACATCCTGCAACACCATGGCAAATTGCCGGCGATAATCCGCCAGGCGAATGTCGCGAATATCCGCGCCATCAAGAAGAATGGCACCGGAAGCAACATCGTAAAACCTGGCAATCAGATTCACCAGCGTGGTTTTTCCGCTGCCCGACGGCCCCACCACGGCCAGCATGGAGCCCGCCGGGATATCCAGCGTAATATGATCAATCACCGTTTGATCGGGCTTATAGCCAAAGGAAATATCACGGAGGTTAATATGTCCCGGCGGCTCGGCTATGGCCAGAGCGTTTTCCCGGTCCGGCATATCAGGCGGTTGATTGAGCACATCGCACACCCGGTCCAATGAACCGAGATTCTGCTGAAGATTTTGCAGGGAATCAATCATTTGCGTAATGGGTCCCAGCAGCATCACGCAGTAGAATTCAAACATCACCAGATCACCGACTTTGAGTTTGCCCTGCAGCACCAGTTCGCCGCCATACCACATAATGACAATGCCAATGGCCGGCACGAAAATTGACCAGCCGGTGGCCAGGAGTCGGCCCAGAATCGAAGTGAAGTATTGCTTGCGCACCAGCAGGTATTGCCGTGCCCCAAATTCCTTATGTTCACTGCGTTCACGCCGAAAACTGCGCACGACCCGGATGCCGGAAAATAGATCGCTCACCCGTGAGGAGAGCATTCCGCGATCATCCTGAATATTCCGCCACATGGGGCGCAGGCGGCGAAATATTAAAAGGTGAATCAGCACCACCGGCGGAATCAGGGCCGCAGCAACCGCGAAGAGCTTCCAGTTGGTGGCAATGAGAATCAGGAGAATGCAGATCATGCGGAATACAGCGCCCACCGGATTAACAATGGCATTCTGCACACCCCCCACCACCTGATCGGTATCGCTCATCACGCGGCTGATGATGCCGCCGGTGCGATATTCGGCCAGTTGCGCTAACGGCAGGCGTGCCAGGTGCTCATGCAGGCGCTGCCGCAGGGATGCGGCCAGCCGATAATTGAGTTTCTGCGTGGCCAGGACGCGAATCCAGGAAATGCTTACGCCGATGATTTCCGCGGCAATCAGTGCCAACACCAGCGCCAGCAGCCCGTGCGATGGCGAATCGGAAAACCAGTGCCGCAAACCGCCGGGCGGTAAATGTTGGGTAATCGGCAGCGGCTTACGTACAAAAACATAATCGATGCCCAGTTTCAGAACATAGGGCGGCGTCAGCGCGACAACCGAACTGACAATGGCCACCAGCAGCAAGGCTGTGACCGCACGATAATATCCGCGCAGCATGATCCGGTATTGTTGCAACAAATGCCGCTTGGAATATTTAAACGTGTGTTTTTCACCGGCGGGGCCTCCCATGGAATGCCGGCCGCCGTGGGATGGCGGTGGATCAACGCGTGGGGCATGAGGGTCTACCAGTCGATCCCCTTTTAATAATCCCTGGCGGAGTTTTTGACGGAATTCTTTAAATCGCGTGCGACTGGACTTCATCTATAATTTCGCCTGATAGAAACTTTATACTAGAGCCTGTCCTAATAATCTCGGCCATTCGTTGGGCAGGCCCAGCCATTATAGACACCTTTGAATAAAAAAATCAGCCTTGGATGCCAAGCGGCGTCCAAACGGATAAAATATGGGGCTTGGCCGCCGACGGGTAGATCGGCGCGGCCGGTATGACGAATGGAACATTCAATGGCCAAACTTGGCGTCAATATTGATCATGTGGCCACCCTGCGGCAGGCCCGGCAGGGCACGGAGCCTGACCCGGTGTGGGCGGCTGTGGAAGCTGAATTGGGCGGTGCCGATTTAATTACCGTGCATCTGCGCGAAGATCGGCGGCATATTCAGGATCGCGATGTGGAACTGCTGCGGCAAAGCGTTCAGGTACCGCTGAATCTGGAAATGGCGGCCCTGAAGGAAATGGTGGCAATTGCCCGGCGCGTTAAACCCGCGATGGCAACGCTGGTACCCGAAAAGCGCACGGAAGTAACCACAGAAGGCGGCTTGGATGTCGCAGCCAATAACCGGGCCATTTCCACAGTGGTAAGACGCCTTAGCGACATGGGCATAACCTGCAGCGCCTTTATTGATGCCGATCTGCGCCAGGTCCATGCGGCACAACAAGCCGGCTTTAAGATTTGTGAATTGCACACCGGCCCCTATGCCTTGGCCACTGCCGGTCCCGCTCGGGATAAAGAATTTGAACGCGTGCGGGCGGCTGGTGAGGAAATTTTGAATTCCGGCATGCAGTTGAATGCCGGCCATGGCCTGAATTACACCAATGTGCAAACCATCGCCCGCTTGCCGCACTTAAGTGAATTGCACATTGGCCACGCCATTGTAAGCCGCAGCCTGTTCATCGGACTGCGGGAAGCGGTGGCCCGCATGAAAATCGCGATGTCAGGCGTGGGCTGAAATTGAATTATGATGGAGTTTGATACATGTTTCATGGCACATTTACCGCGTTAATCACGCCTTTTCGCAACAATGTTCTGGATGTTGCCGCGTTTGAAAAGCAGATTGGATTTCAGGCGCAGCATCAGTTACAGGGTATTGTTCCGGTAGGCACGACGGGAGAATCGCCGACGTTATCCCATGCGGAGCACAAACGGGTTATTGAAATTGCCGTCAAAGCGGCGCGCGGTACGGGCCTGAAGGTGATTGCGGGAACGGGTTCCAACAGCACCGATGAAGCCATCGAACTGACCCAGTTTGCCAAATCCGCCGGTGCCGACGCTGCGCTGATGGTCAATCCCTATTACAACAAGCCCACACAGGAAGGACTGTATCGACATTTCAAAGCGGTGGCCCAGGCGACGGATATTCCCATTGTGCTGTACAACATTCCGGGCCGCACCGGGATTACCATGAGTGTCGGCACGATGGTACGATTGATAAAAGATTTCAAAAATATTGTCGCGGTAAAAGATGCTGCGGGCAATATTGATTTAACCACCGAAGCCGCTTCGGCGGGCCTGACCTTGCTGTCCGGTGATGATTCCATGACGCTGCCGATGATGGCAGTGGGAGCCAAAGGTGTGATAAGCGTGGCCAGCAATATTGTGCCCGGGCAGGTGCGAAGCCTGGTGGATGCGGTAAATGCGGGTAATTTCGCATTGGCTCGCAGCATTCACCACAAACTTTTCGCGCTGTGCAAAGTGCTATTCATCGAAACCAATCCAATTCCCGTAAAAACCGCGATGGCCTTATTGGGTCGCGACACAGGCGAAATGCGGTTGCCGTTGTGCGAAATGGCGGAGGCCAATCGTGAAGTGTTGACCCAGGCACTTATTAACGCCGGGATGCTGTAAGTTTATTGTACACTGGCAACCGGCAATAAGGGTATGGTAACATCGTTGAAGTTGTTGTTCGCCCATCGAACTTTCAGGAGAATTTATGGCTAGTTACAACCGATCCACCACATCGACGCAGGATGTTGCCCTGCTGTTGATCAGGCTGATTATTGCGGCCATTTTCTTATATCACGGTTCGCAAAAACTATTTGGCGCCTTTGGCGGACCCGGCCTGAAGGGCTGGCACGGCATGATTGTTTCCATGGGCATGCCCATGCCATGGGTCAGTGCTGTTCTTAGCGCCTGTGCTGAATTTTTTGGCGGCCTGATTTTTCTGGTCGGTACGGGCCTGCGCATTATCGCTGTTCCCCTGGCTGTTAACATGATGGTGGCGACATGGGTTACTCATGGCCACGGATTCAATGTCATGAATAACGGATGCGAATATCCTTTGTGCCTGCTGGTGATCGTCGTGGCGATGTTCCTTATGGGGCCGGGACGCTTCACGCTGGGAGCACTATTCCGCGGCGTACGGCCGGGCGGCGCATAAGTCCAGCGCGCCGTCGGAAACAATAACGTGTGATTAAGTTATATTTCGATTCAAACTCAACGCTGCCCCATTGAGCTATGGGGCGCATCGTGGCTGGGGTTGGAGGCTGATGTGGGAAACATTCGCGGCGGCGTTTTTACGTTGGAAACTATTTTCACCGGAGGCCCGGTTCAACATGGCGGTGCCTGGGCCTCTGCCGCGCGTGAGGATTACCTTTGCCGCGTGCCGTAAGAAAATCGGTGCGAATCAGTGCGAATAACACCACCATCAGCAGGAGAGCGCAGGAAATTGCCGCTGTAATTGCTTTAAGGCGGCGGCCACGACCGTCCGCCTGCACGGGGGCGTGCAGCAGACAAAAGGCTTCGTTGTGAATCTTTGCTTCCGCGACGCCGGCTTCCCGCAGTGCCTGGATCATACCGGCAGTAAACGCGCCGGGGCCGCAAATCCAGAATGTTTTTCCATTCAAATCATCCTTGCAGTATTTTTTTAGCAACGCCATGTCGATGCGGCCTTTTTCACCGTGCCATTGTTCATCCGCCCGGCTTAATACATGAACCACTCGAACGCGACCCTCGCTGCGGTTACGCAATTGCTCCAGTTCGTCAAAAAAAGGAATATCGCCGGCGGATTTATTGGCATATAACAGCAGTACCCGCCGATTTTCCGCACGATCAGTCAACCACCGGATCATGCTGCGAAACGGTGTGATGCCGATACCGCCGGCGATAAACACCAGTTCATCATTTCCCCTGTGGAGGCGATGGGAAAATCGACCGAATGGCCCATGCACCGTGACCACATCGCCCGGCTGGGTCATGCCGATGGTGCGCGTGAAATCGCCAAGCTCTTTGATGGCCAACATAAGTCCATCCGTCTCACTGGGGCTGGAGGCAATGGTCCAGGCGTGTTCTTCTCCCGGGGCATCAGCGCCGGTACGGTGAAAATGGAAAAAAGCAAATTGTCCCGGACGGTAGCGCAAAGACCGTCCCCCGGCCCCCGGCTGTAATTTAATTTGCCACACGCCCGCGCTGATCTTGCCAACCGACTGAACCACATACCGATATTCCTTCAGGCGGCGCGGCTGAACGATATGACTCCAGATCAGGGACCAGAATGCCGCTGCTATCACTATCGCCACGGCAATCCGCAGCGGCCATGGCGCAAAAGCTCCGCTGGAAAGCAGGCCGTGGGTAAAGGCGACAACCAGTACCGCCAGCCCCACAAAGCGATGCGTGACGCGCCATTTTTCAAATTCAACTCGCAGTTGCGATCTATAAATGCTTACAATAATCTGAGCCGTCAGCAACAGAATCGCAATTCGCCCCAACTGTAAATGCCAGGGCAGCCATAACCGCGTTAGCAGACCGATATTCAGGTAGGACAACAGGGCAATATGCAGGAGAATCGCACAAAAGCCGACAATGGCCATTCTGCGGTGGAAAAGCATCACGGCATCCAGACCAAAGGGATCCGTAACCCAGTAATATCGGGCGGCCAGAATAAAGCTCGTGGCGATGATCATCAAGCCGGCCAGCCCCAGGCCTAATGCGATCTGTTTGATAAACTGCCCGGCAGGCACGACGCCGCCGGTGGATGCCAAGGCCAGCGGGCCAAGCAGAGCGGCCACATATAACACGATCAGGAGAACTGCCCGACGGTGCCGGGTAGATGCTTCCTCAGGCATGGTATCGACCGTTGTGTTCGCGGCCTCCGCTGCGGATGTTGCCATATTTCCGATCCTTAAGCCATATATTTTGCGTCCCCAAACGTGACGCCGCTTTGTAGTATACGTTTCCGCCGCCGGGAAAGCTGACCGCCATGCAGGAAAATCGCAAGGAGCCTGTCCGAATAATCGCCGGGTTGCGATCCCGGCGCGCCGGGACGATTTTTGGCACCTTGGGCATCGTCGCGTCACAGAGCACCGTGGTGATAACCCGGTGGTTGGTCGGCGGCACTGGATCAACCACCGGATTAATCATCTGGTGCTCTACAGATGACGGCGATGGCGTATCTCAACATGATGGTAAAGCTGCGTCGCAGTGCGGTTTCTCCAGTAATGCGGTGAATAGGCCCCTTAATTACCGCATGTAATGCGGTGATTAACCTTGCAGATGCGGTGAAAACCATGTATAATCTCCGCAGATTTTGCGGAGAATACGCGATGTATATTTACCAGCAGCCACAATGGCCGAAATTTCAGTGGAATACATCCGAGCTTGCTGTCTTACTGGTGGAAGTGCGTCACCTGCAGGGACGGTTGCTGGGGCGGATGGAATGTCTCGGATTCCAGTTGCGTCAGGAAGCAACCCTTGAAACATTGGCGCAGGATGTTTTACAAACCAGTGCCATTGAAGGACAGGTGCTGGACACACAATCGGTACGATCATCACTTGCAGGGCGACTGGGCTTGGACCTCGGCTCGCTGGGCCAAATTGACCGCAACGTAGAGGGCATTGTTGAAATCGTGCTGGACGCTACCGGCAATTTTGCCGCGCCTTTGACCCGGGAACGCCTTTTCGGTTGGCACGGCGCATTATTTCCGACCGGCAGAAGCGGCCTGCGACGTATTACCGTTGGCTCATGGCGCTCGCGTGAAAGCGGCCCGATGCAGGTTGTATCCGGCCCCATGGGGCGTGAAACAATCCATTACGAGGCACCCGGCCATGACCGGGTTGCCAGAGAAATGGCCCGCTTTATACAATGGTGCCGTGGTGCACCGCACCTCGATCCGGTGATGGCCGCCGCGATTGCGCACTTCTGGTTTGTTACCATCCACCCGTTTGAAGATGGTAACGGGCGCATCGCCCGAGCCATCGCCGATATGATGCTGGCACGCTCGGAAAATACGCCGCAACGCTTTTACAGCATGTCCGCACAAATTCAAAAGCAGCGCAAGTCCTACTATGACATACTGGAAAGCTGCCAGAAAGGATCGCTTGACATCACCCCATGGATGCACTGGTTTCTGCTAAGCCTCCAAAGTGCCCTGCGTGCGTCCGAATCCACACTTGAAGCTGTGCTGTTCAAGGCCCGCTTCTGGAGAAGCCATGCGGGCGAATCATTCAATGAACGTCAACGCAAAGTACTCAACCGCCTGCTCAATGGATTTGAAGGAAGGCTTACCACATCAAAATGGGCGAAGCTCACCCGGTGCTCCCAGGATACCGCCCTGCGCGACATCCATGATCTGCTGCAACGGCGCATACTGCTTCGCGACCAGGCTGGCGGCCGCAGCACGGGGTATCAGCTATTTCCGCTGGGGTAATGGAAACTTGGGCATGAGTCGCTTATGCGCGATTTTGCCAAATTTGCTCGGCCGGGTACTATTCTGAGGCGTACGCAGTGAAGGTGGCAAGCCCACATTAGCCGCTTTACTGCACCATCGCGTTTTGCAGGTTGCTGACGGTAACAAAGCGGAATTGGCCTGCGGATTTCCTGGGCGAGTTGCTGTAATTCCTTGCGATCTCCATTGATGGAAATAACATCGATGTGCTGGTGTGGCGTGCGTAGTTTGGCAATCTGCGCGGGCAGATCGGACTGGGATAAAAAGACCTTGGCGGTTAC
>JAKBAC010000085.1 GCA_021809365.1 Planctomycetota bacterium
ATTCGGCTTGTCACCCCGGCATGTGCGATTGCAAGCCAAGCAAGGTCCCCGATCCGGTGAATATTCCGACTAAATCAGGCCGTTTTCCGTTTACGCAGCAACAGTAGGCCCACACCGGCGGCCGCAAACAACGCCACCGTGGCGGGTTCAGGGACAGCAACTGTGATAGTTCCGGCGAGGTTGTTGTAATTCACGCTGTAACCGGTGCCCAATCCAGTGGTGGTCAGGAACGTGCCCGTGAGGTCACCCGGTGTAAATGTGGCAATGGTATAGGAACTGCCATCAAATCCGCCGGTCAAGGGAGTAAGATTCAACACGCTGTTGGCACCGAGGGTCAGGCCGCCGGTAATCGCCAACAGGCTGCTGGCCCCCGCCGCGCCGATATTGATGGACATTGTCCCCTCGTTGTCAACATTACCGGTGACCGTCAAGCTGCCGGTCATGCTCACGGCGGGATCTCCGGGAGAAAGCGTGCCATTATTTGTAATATTGGCGGTGATGGTTCCGTTACCCGCCAAGGTGCCGCCATTCCCCGCAGCGAAGCGCATATCTGATTCTGCGGTGGCGACGCCAACGGCGGTGGCGTCCACCGTAATTCCGGTGGAATTTGTGACTGCACCGTCCAGAACCAAAGTGCCGCCGTTAACTTCCGTACTGCCAGCGAAGCTGTCGCCTCCCTGAATAGTCAGTGAGCCCGAGCCGATCTTGTAGAAATTCGCTTCGCTGCCCGTTGCCCCGGACAGCGCACCGGCGAAGGTCGTGCTGGCATTGGTACCGCCAATAACATAATTGAGAACGTGATAAGGAGGGCCCCCATAGGAAAAGCCACTTATCGTGCTGTATTGTGTCCCCGTCAGCGCCCCAATAACCGCATTGACTCCATTGAGCGTGGAATCGTGCTGTTCATTATCAAAGGAAAAGGTCAAAGAGTCGGTACTGGTTCCATCGAGATTCAATGTGCCGTTATTCAGATAAAATCCTCTGTTGCCGTTGGCATTATGTGCTGAAAGCGCGTTATCAATACCGTTAAACCCAAGGTTCGCGTTATTATCGGTTGCCGTGACATTCACGGTTCCCGTAAAGGCCGACCAGTCCCCGCCGACATTATTTCTGACATAATAAGCAACCAGGTTCAAGGTGCCGCCCCCGGTTAGTGTGGCTGCGGGGGCCGTGGCGGTGGCGGTGTCACCGCCGAGTGATCCGTACTTGGTTGCGGAGCTACCCCCGACGATAATCGTCCCGGTATCGCCCGTGTTGATCACAAGACTATTGTTAATCGTCGCGTTCGTGTTGTTGTTCAGCGTTCCGCCGTTAAAACTGATCGCACCGGTACCCAGTGCCGCCGCGCTGTCCGCAAGCAAGGTACCACCATTTAGACTTGTGCCGCCGCTATACGTATCAGGCGAATTGAGCGTAACGGTCCCCGTATAACCCGTATCGAGAGTCAGGCCTGAGGTACCCGAAATGCCGCTGGTATCGCCGGTAAAATTGGTAAGGCTATAGCTACCGGCACCCGATGCAAAATCCACTGATGCGGGGCTGACACCGGAACCGCTTCCGACCACCGGCGCGGTGGTGGTCGCGCCGCCGGAGAACTGCACGCCTGAGCCATCGGTGTAGGCAACACCATTGGTGCTGCTTGTGGAATCATTCCAATTTAGGTCCGTGGCAGTGGTGTCCCAGTGACCGTTCGTGGCACCCGTCCAGACCAATGTGTCGGCACGAATGCCGTTACTTGCCTGGGTCATCAGCGCGACGCCGGTGACCGTAATTGCGGCCAATGCCAATAATTGAGTGTTACGCAGTTGCATGGGATATTCCTCCAAAAAATTGCTCTCGTATCAGATAGAGCAGAAACAAAAAAAATAGCCAAGCTGACACATTGTCAGTCGTAATTCATCCTAAGTAATGGCAATCATTCCCGGAGAACCCGGTATTTGAATGCTGCCGCTTTCGGGGTATCCGGGCAAAGAATAAAACCCACGTTCTTCGACGGCGTCAGCCAGTCGAAGAACGGCACCCCGAAGCTTTCCTTCCAGACAACCCTCCACGAGTTGTTTCGTCTGAAAATAAGTATGAACTAATTGTAGGGCGGCCACAAGTGGACTTTTGTCACCACTTGTTGTACTTTTGTCACATCTACGTTATTGCGACAAATGCTGCGCGAGGACGTTTTCGATTAACGCATTGGCTGGCGGCCGAGTGGTTTCATTGTTATTTCTGCCGTTGCAGTTTTCAGGCCGGGGGATGTGGCGCTAAGGTGGATGATGCCGGGCTGTGTGCCGGCCCGGATGATGACCAGGCAATAGCCGTTAAAGGCACTGCGCTGTGAGGCGTCATCGGGTTGGTGACAATCAGGATTGCCATTGCCTACGCCAATAATCTGGGCGTTGGATGAAATATGAAACTGCACATGATTGTCCGCGGTGGGCACCACACGCCCCTGACTGTCACACATGGCCACGCGTACAGCGTCGGCGTCCATGCCGTTGGCGATCAGGCTTTTGTGCCACGGCATAAGTTTTATTTCCGCAGGGTTGCCGGTGGTTTGTACCTTGGTGGTCATGATCAGTTTGCCATTGGTATACCCACGGGCCATCAGGGTTCCGGGATGATACGGCACTTCCCATTGAATATGGCCATATTGCGGCATGGGCTTGGTGCCCAGGCTTTTCCCATTAAGCAGCAGTTGGACTTTGTGGCAATTGCTGAAGCACCAGACCTGCACCGGCCGGCCCGGGGCAGCCGGAGCGTTCCAATCCGGGAAAATATGCAGCACAGGTTTGTGGGTCCACCAGGCTTTGTAAAAATAATAGTTGTCCTTGGGGAAGCCGCAGGTGTCCATGGCCCCAAATTGCGAGCTGATCGCCGGCCAGCCAAAGGGTGTTGGTTCACCGCGGTAATCAAAACCGGTCCAGTCAAACCCGCCGGCCATAAAGGGCCGCTTCATATAGGCCTGCCACCACGCTTCCGCTGAAGCTCCCCACTTAGGCCAACGCGTATCATACGCCGGCAGCGCGACGTGCCTGTGGCTTTCCACATACATTCCGCGTGTGGTCATGGTGCTGGCGGTTTCCGTGCCGATCATCGGTTGATAGGGATGGCCCAGATGATAAGGCGTTAAGTGGCCATCGAGATAATTGCATCCCTGTACATTGATCACATGCGAAAAGCCCTGTCCCCAATGGCCGTTCATGGCAATGGTGCATAGGCGGCTGGGATCCAGACTATGCGCTTCGCGCTGCATGGTATGCAGAATCCGCGCCCCCCAGTAGGTCCCCTGCACGCCCATTTCCTCATTCCCCAGCGACCAGAGAAAAATAGAGGGGTGGTTGCGATCGCGGCGAATCATGCTGCGTAATTCTTCCAGAATCTCCGGCGTGCAGCCAAATCGCCGATTTTCATCCAGCACCAACATGCCGAGTTTATCGCAGGCATTCAAGAGGGCCGGCGAAGGTGGATTGTGGGCCGTGCGCCAGGCATTGCATCCCATTTTTTTCAACAATTCCACGCGGTAATATTGCAGACTGTCGGGCACGGCGATGCCGACGCCGGCAAAATCCTGATGGTTGGCGGTGCCTTTGATTTCGACATGCTTGCCATTGAGGAAAAATCCCTTATTCGGACTGAAGCGCAATGTCCGAATGCCAAAGTTGGTGCGATAAACATCCATAGCTTTACCGGCAACGGCAACCCGCGACAGAAGATGATACAAATAAGGATCATGCAAGGACCAGAGATGGGCGTGGGCCAGAGGGATGAACTGATAAACCGTGCGGCTCTGTTTCGGCTCAAGGTGTAAGGCGATCACCGACTGGGCGACATTTTTGTGATTCCCGTTAACAATCTGTGACGTTAGCGCACAATCCACGCTGTGGTGCGAATCATTACGCACTTTGGTTTGAATGATGATATCGGCGTGATCGCCACTGACCTGCGTGTGAACGTAGGTTCCCCAATGCGCGATATGCACAGGCCCGGTTACCACCAGCCAGACATCACGGTATATTCCGGCCCCTTCGTAAAACCAGCCTTCCATCCGACTGGCATCCACCCGCACCACCAGCGTGTTACGAGCACCATAGCGAACCCATTTGCTGATGTTGTAATAAAAGCTGGTGTACCCACTGACATGCCGTCCAAGGCAATGGCCATTAAGCCATACCAGAGAATTCCGGAACACACCGTCAAAATCCACGCGCAGGGTTTTGCCCTTATCTGAAGCGGGGATAAACAAGTTGCGGCGATACCAGCCGATGTCGGTTTTGGAATTTAGATCCTTGGAGCCGTGGCCCGTGTTGCCATGTTTACTGAAGGGCAGACTTACCACCCAATCCTTTGGGAGCGTGATCTTTTTCCAGGCCTGATCCTTAAACTTCGGCTGCACCCAGGAAACGTGATCTCCCAAGCCCGTGCGGGCGGGATGCGTAATGGGCCAGGAGGATTTGATCCATCCATGGAAGTTACTGTCGCCGTAACGCACCGGATCGCTGCGGCGCGATTCAAACTGGGCATGTTGCACAATATCGGCAGCACTTAGCTTATCCAGCCGGGAAGCTTCGGGATAATTGAAAATATTCTTCCCTTTGATAACCGCATCATGCGGATCACCCAGCGTAAATCGCCAGTGGGCATTCAGCGATATTTTTTCCCGTGCGGAAGCTTTGGCGGCCTGCGGCAATAAAGTAGTAAGCACTGCAAATGCTCTAACAGAAAATAAATAAGCGCAATAGGCAGTGCGGCCCGGGCCAGAGTTAGGGCGATCGGGTCTTGATGAAATTGGAAAATCAAAGCCGATTCTCTGGGAAAATGCCCAGATAATTTCCATGAAATAATTTTTCGCGTGCGTGGCCATTTTCATGAGGCACCTTTCAAGTGTTTATTCCAAAACTGCCACAACAATAAACACGTTACGCAGAGTGTGTTGTTGGCTCGATCAATAATGTCTCTTCCCGCCCGTATGGCGCATGGCACCCGCCGGATTTTTTATCACGTTATACGCGCCGGTAACAGGCGTCAAGCCGCGGCTTGATTTTCTGATAATCACGCCTGTTTTTTTTGATGAATCACGGCGATCGTGACGGGGGAGAATACCGCGTACCATTGAATTGCATTCCGCGACCAACTCAACGCTGCCGCATTGAGCTACGGGACGTTTCGGGGTTGGGCGCGCAACACAGCAATAGGTAAATGTGCTGTGTGCGATGGCGTACACTGTGCCAATTCCCCCGGGGCGAAAGATGCGTGGGGCGTTGCCGCGGGGATCGTTGAAATGTATGCTTCGGCGGTTAAATATTTCCCCAGTCATTTTCTCTGGGTTATTTTCCTTGCCGAATCGGCCCGGTACGATTACTGTATGAGAGGCGGAGGTCGCGCCGGAACCGGTGCGGTGGACGCCAGTGATAATTTGACGGCTCGGACTCACTATCAGGAGACAGGCGTTTATGGCGAAAAAACACTCAATGATGCGTTTCAGTTTGGCCTGGATGCTGGCCGCCGTGTTCTTCACAGCGGGAGTTGCCTGCGCGGGGGCGAAAAAACCCTATCCCACTGTGAACATGCTGCGTCATGGATGGCAGTTGAGTTTTGTGTGGCATAAGCCGCATCGGATATATGTGGCGGTGGGCCATGGCATCAGGCGCAATTTGCGCGAATTCTGGTTTATGCGGTACACGGTTACCAATAATACGCATCGGGACATTTTTTTTATCCCCAGTTTTGTGCTGGCCACCGACACCGGTAACGTGCTGCGCCCAGTAACCGGCCTTTCACCGCGGATACTGGATAAAATTCGCACGGTTACCGGTGATCAATTTATCATCAGCCCCGGACTTATCGCCGGCAAATTGCTGCAAGGGGATGACAATGCAAAAGACGGCGTAGCCGTCTTCACCAATGTTCCGTTTAAGGCCCGGCGATTCAAGATTTTTGTATCGGGCCTTTCCGGGGACACCGCATTACAGAAAAATCCTCTGACCCACAAAAATGTGGTATTGCATAAGACTCTGCAACTGAATTTCTGGATACCGGGACAATCGGTGCGAATTGTTCCGCAACCACAGTTTGCCGGAAAAAGATGGGTGATGCGATAAGCCTGAGGTGGTACACGCCGCATCACAGGTCAGCACCGGTTGCAAAGGCCGTTAAGCTGACCGCACGCGGCTGAAGGTGTCAGCAGATGGATACATCTCTTCAAGGCTACCTGCTGATTTCCATGCCTAAGCTGCATGACCCACATTTTTTTCATTCGGTGGTGTTGCTGTGCCGGCATGATGAAGACGGAGCGATGGGCGTGGTGATCAACCGCCCCTTAAAAATTACCGTTCGGCAGGCATGGAAGCAGATCAGTGAGACTTCCTGCGAATGTGATCATCCGCTGTATCAGGGCGGTCCATGCCCCGGCCCTGTCATGGCGCTTCATACGCTTCCCGACGATGCCGATGCAGCGATATCTTCCGGCATTTACCTGACCATTAACGGTGACACCCTTCAAAATCTTGTCAATCGCAAAATGAATGCGGTAAAATATCTGGTGGGCAATGCGGGATGGACGGCGGGGCAGCTTGAAGAGGAAATCCGCAGCGCTTCGTGGCTGGTCGCGCAAGCCACAACCGACCACGTATTTCATGCCCAGGAAGACCAATGGCTTAATTTGTCGCGCCTGGTTTCACTGCAGGCTTCAAAACAACAGATCAATCCCGGCACAATTCCTTCGGATCCGTCGATGAATTAAATTAACTTCCCGGCAATCGGCAACGGCCCAACCAGCGGTTTGGCATAGCGAATAAAGGCGTTACTGATATCGCATCCATCGACAACAAAGCCGGTATCCAGCGGCTTGGTCTGCCGGGCGACATTGGTTAAAGCGGTGGGGAAGAAATCCGCTTTATATGGTTCTTCGGTGACCCGCTTAATGGCTACTGATCCACTGGAAAGTCCTTGCGGCGAGCTGATGGCGTATTGCACCGCCATGCGTCCGCACAACCGGGCTTCATGGGCGTCACTGGAACTGACAATGCCGGGGAAGCTGCGTTGCAGATAGCCGAAGGTGTCGGCCCGCACGCGGAGCTTACCGCCGGTCTTCTGCTGCAGGGGAATTCCCAGTTTGGATTTAACCATTTCCGAAAGATAATCACCCAGCGCTCCGGTACCGGAGAGTTGCTTGTTGCCATGGGCATCCACTTCGCCCCCCTGCACTGCCTTTTCAGTCACCAGAGAATTTTTATCGCCCACCTTATAGCGGATGCCCTCGCTGGCGGCGATCACACAGCGGCCCAGCCGGGTGTAAACGCGATCAATATCTCCCAGAAATTGCTCATCGGAAAAATTGACTTCCGGCACATAAATTAAATGCGGGCCATCCGTGTCTGCCTGCCGCGCCAGAGCAGAAGCGGCCGTCAACCATCCGGCGTCGCGGCCCATGATGATGTCGATTTTCACACCCTTCAATGAACGGTTATCCAAATCATCGCCCATGACCGCCAGAGCCACAAAACGAGCGGCGGAACCGTAACCCGGGCAATGATCGGTCGTGCGTAAGTCATTATCAATGGTTTTCGGCACATGATAAACATGCAGCGGATAGCCTTCTTTGATCGCCATTTCGCTGACGATTCGCGCGGTATCAGCGGAGTCATTGCCGCCGATATAGAAAAAATAGCCGACGTCATTTTTCTTAAAGGATTCCAGCAGTTTAAGACAATACGCTTCATCGGGTTTATCGCGGGTGGAACCCAGCGCACTGGAGGGCGTCTGGGCCACACGCTCCAGTAAATCCGCCGCCAGGCCGTTTAGCGGGACGAAATCATTGTTGATAATGCCGCGCACCCCGTGCTTGGCTCCCAGAATACGGTCAATTTGGGCATGTTGATGCAGTTCTTCAATAACACCCACGAGAGACTGATTAATTACCGCAGTAGGTCCACCGGATTGTCCAATTACCGCATTGCTTTTTCCATTGGCCATGATTACACCTTAACTTTACCAAATATCCAATTATCAAGACGCAGAAGTATAGATGAAAGTTTTTAGGCCGACAATCCTGCCGGTGGGTGTTTGCCGGTGCGCAATCGCGACGGGGAAAACCGTACTATTAAATTAAACGGAATTCCGCGGCGAACTCAACGCTGCCACATTGAGCTGATTTTGGCATTCGTTTGTCGCGCGACGTGGTGGGGCGAAACGGGGACGATTGGGCCGGGCGGGCGGCTTGGCGTTAAAATATTTTTGACAGAAACGCGATGCTCTTTTTTGCGGCCTGCACCGGCTGGTCGGGGTAGGTATACAGCTCTACGGTAAGAAAGCGATCGTATTCAATGGCCAGCAACGCTTTTTTCAGGGCGTGCCAATTCATGCTTCCTTCGCCCGGGATCAGGTGATAATGTTTGCGGCCGGGAATATCTTCAATGTGACAATTCCAGATTCTGCCACGCAGCAGCTTTAATGTCGCCGGAATTTTCTCGCCGAGCACCACCGAATGGCCGATGTCCAGATTAGCTCCGAGCATGGGGCTTTTGAGGTCGATGATCAGTTGCATCAGTTCCGTCGCCCATTCGATAAACAGCATCGGCTCGCATTCCATACCGATGCGGATGTTGAGTTTTTGCGCAAGTTCGAGAATGGGCTTGAGACCTTCGGCCAATTGAGCCGCCGCTTTTTCCGGGGGCATGGTGGGAAGCGCCTTCCCGCTGGTAATGCTGATATTTTCCGCCCCCACCGCATGGGCAAATTTGAGCGTATTGAGAATCATCTTTTTTCGTGCGGCACGCAAAGCAGGCTGGGGAGAAATCAGCGAGGGTTCAAAAAAAGGCTCGGGCGGGGCATGTTTCCAGAAGCCGAAGGTGCAGTTGGCATTGATGTTGCTGATGGCAAGTTTGTGTTTTTCCAGTTGTCGGCGAATGGCCAGGGCTTCCGCGGCCACAAACTTTTCCGGATACCAGTGGGGTTTGTCAGCGAGAATTTCCACGCCCGTGTAACCTGCGGCGGCGATTTCATGAATGGCCCGCATGAGCGACATGCGTGTGAAGGCATTGGTTGAAAAGGCCAGTTTCATTTAAGCTCCGTGATTTTTCCCACCCGGATTTATGCAGATTACGGTTCCAGTAATTCCAGTGCCTCACGCATCTGCCCGGCCAAATGGGAATCTCCTGATTTTTCAGCAATGGGGATACCGGCTTCAAATTTTTCACGGGCTTGGGCAACTTTACCCTGCTGCACCAAGGCCCGTCCACAGGCAAAGTACGCCGCGGCATACGTGGGATCCAGGCGGAATATGGTGTTAAATTGCTCGATCGCCGCATCCAACTGATCGCCTTTCATATATTCCAGGGCCAAGGCGTAGCGTAAAAAGCAATCCCTGGGATCCACTTCCAGTAGTTTGGTCAGCTCTTCGAAACGTTGCGCGTTCATAACCATCCTTTGTTTTACAGCCGCTGCCATATTCACTACGTTACTGCGCCAGCACCAGATCATCCCGGTGAATAACTTCTTCATACCAGGTGTCCAATCCCAGCAGTGCGGCGAAATCTTTAGACTTACGGCCCTTAATTTTTTCCACATCTTCCATGGCGTAATTGCTTAGTCCGCGGGCAATAACATGACCGTGAGCGTCCGTCACGGTCACAGCATCTCCGGGAGAAAAATTTCCCGCTACCGCTACAATCCCCCCCGCCAGCAGGGACTTATTATTTTTCAATGCCTTCACCGCGCCATCGTCAACCGTCAGGGTACCCACGGTTTTGGCGGTCAACCCGATCCAGCGGCTGCGCGCGGACAACCGGCGCGAGCCAGGCAAAATCAGCGTGCCTATACTTTCCCCGTCAAGAAGCCGCGATACGATACATGGTGTCTTCCCATTGGCGATGATCACCGGTTCCCCGGCGGTGCGAACGGTACCGGCCGCAACAAGTTTGCCGCCCATGCCGCCGCTGCCGCGTGTGGATTTTTCGGGTCGTACCATGGCGGAGACCGATTCATCCATATCAGAAACCGTTGATTGCACGCGGCTTTGATCGTCCAGCAGGCCATCGACTACGGAGAGTAGAATCAGCATATTGGCCCGCAGCAGGTTGGTAATATGCGCCGCGATCAGGTCGTTATCACCAAAGCGAATCTCTTCTACAGCGACGGCGTCATTTTCATTGATAATGGGTAACGCATTGGAACGCTGAAGAGCGTGAATACAATTGCGCAGATTCAAATAGCGCAGGCGGTGCTCAAAATCCTGCCGGGTGACAAGAATCTGCCCGGCGTGCAGGCCATGGGGCTTGAGGGCTTGTGCAAATTGATTGATCAACAAGCTCTGGCCCACTGCGGCGGCGGCTTGCAGCATCGGCAGATCCCTGGGGCGGGCAGACAATCCCATTTCCATCATGCCGGCCCCGATGGCACCGCTGGACACCAGCGTGATATGGATGCCGCGCTGTTTTCGCAGGCGCGCCAGATCATCGGCCAAAGTGGAGATCACGGTATGGTCCAACGCGCCGTTTTTACCGGTGAGCGCATTGGTGCCGATTTTCACAACGATGCTGGATATACCTGAAACTATTTCCGCCCGATTCATCTCGGAAAACCCTTTCGCCACACGGTCAATGAGGTATTTGAGCATATTGCAAAAATCACATTTCCTCCAGCAATTCAATACCCAGCAAATCGCGGAGGCCCACGCGCAGCACTGCGGCGGTCAAATCACATAACGCCAGGCGGCTTTGCCGCAGTTCCGGCGAAGAAGCTTTCAGCACCGGACAGGCCTCATAAAAGGCGGAATATGAACCGCATAACTCATACAAATAAGTACATAGATAGTGCGGCTTAAGATCGGTTACGACCGTTGGCACTACATCGCCGAACTGCATGATACGCCGTGCCAGGTCCCGCTCCTGCGGCGTTTCAAGCGTGATTTCGCCAGTGGACGGCGTTACTTCACCGGCCTTGCGGAAAATACTGCGGATGCGCGCATAAGTATATTGCAAATAGGGACCGGTATTGCCGTCCAGCGCCAAAAGCCGGTCCCAGACAAACTCATAATCTGAAATGCGATCCTGCCGCAGATCGGCGTATTTCACTGCGCCAATTCCCACCGCCCCAGCCACCAGCCGCCGGGCCGCTTCCGGCAATTGGGGATTTTTTTGCTGCACCACGGCATCAGCGCGCTGCACCGCTTCATCCAGCAATTCCCGTAACTTCACAGATTCACCGGAACGGGTCTTAAAGGGCTTACCGTCTTCACCAAGAATTGAACCAAAGGGAGCATGTTGCAATTCGACCGGCCGGTGTGTGACGGGATTTATATCCCAGTGCGCAGCGCGGATGGCGTCAAAAACCATGGCAAAGTGTTGCGCCTGCCGGGCGTCGGTGGTATAGATAATTCGATCCGCGTGCCAGTTGTGATCCAAGGGGGCGGTCCGGTCCGGTGTGGATTTATCCTCAAGAATGCGGAACCTCAACGCGGCCAAATCTGTCGTGGCATACAAATACGCCCCATCACCCTTACGGATAATCAGGGGCAGCGGCTTTTTATCCTTGTCCACAAATCCCGGCAAAAATACACACAGCGCCCCCTGGGATTCGGTCACAAACGCTTTGGTTACGCCTGGCTGCGAATCAGCGATTTCCAGTGTCTCCTCATCCGGGCCGTCGCCGCCTAATGGAAGCGCTTCGGATAATTTCTGGACGACGCCTGATAAGCGATCAGCGTAAAAACTTTCACCGCGTTCGTCAGCTTCCGAAAGCGTGATTCCCAGACGCGCAAAAATCTCGCGACAATGGCGGCGGCTTTCATCGCGAATCCAGTGCCAGAGCCGCAGCGCTTCGGGATCGCCGCTTTGCAACGCCACCACGGCCTGCCGGGCTTCAATGGAAAATTGGGCATCGGATTTGTCCCGCCCCGCCGCCTGCTTGTAATAGGAATCCAGATCGGTAATGCGCGGCATTTCACCGGTATCAAGTTTTAAGTCCTTGGCATAACGAATCAGCATGCCAAACTGCGTGCCAAAATCTCCGACATGATTCTGCCTTACCACCTGATGTCCCATGAAGGCCAGGGTTCGGGCAATGGCGTCACCGAGAATGCTGCTGCGCAAATGTCCGACATGCATTTCCTTGGCAATATTCGGCCCGGCATAGTCCACCACAACCGTGGTGCTCTCCGCCGCTCTGGCCACGCCGGCGCGGGCTTTGGCCACGGGATCAGCGAGCAATTCCCCAAGCCGCCGGGTCAGAAAAATGGAGCTGATTCGCATGTTAATAAATCCCGGACCGGCGATCTGCGGCGACTCGCAGATATCAGTCAGCGACGCGTGGCGCAGAATATCGGTGGCCACGTCGCGTGGCGGACGGCCTAACTGCCGGGAAAGCGCCATGGCTGCGTTGCATTGGTAATCGGCAAATTTGGGATCCCCGGGTTTGACCATGGGATCACCGGCAAATTCCGAACCGAAGGCCAGACCGATAGCGCGTGAAAACCTCTCCCGTAAAAGACTTTCAATGGACATCAGAAATTACCTTTTTTTCGTTTTGGCCGCCGACTGGGGACGCGTGATTTTTTTCGCGGCGCTCCTTTTTGCCCCCGCTTTTTTGGCTCCGGGCCTTGCGGTCTTGGCCCCTTTGACCACCGGTTTGACGGCCCGGGACGTCAATAATTTTCCGGGCTTGGCCGACCTGCCCGTCGCAGCTTTGGCTTTGGCCTTGGCCTTCTTGACTGCGGGCGGCTTGGCACCACGCGCGGGGCGGGTTGTCAGTTTAGCGGGAGCGGCGATTTTAGCCTTGGCTGGGGCGTTCGCCCCGACCCTGGCTTTGACCTTCCCGGCAGGCTTGCTCGCGATTTTTGCCGCAGGTTTAGCTGCCGCAACTTTGCGCTTTTCCTTTGAAGCCGTTGGCCGCTCCGGGACCGCCGCCACAGCCACAATTTTGACAGAGGCTGTCTCTATAAGTTCATTATCATCGGTGACGTGTGCGACCAGAAGGTGTTCATCAATAAATTCTTCCACTTGCGGTTCAGGGGTTTGGTCCGCAGAGCCTTGAGAATCCACATCGGCATCACTATCGCGGGCCGTTGGGGCACCCGTCATGCTTTCAATCTGCGCCATTTCCGCGCGCGGCTGGGAAACGGCGAAGGAAGCGGACGAGGGGACCGCGGTTTCCGGCTGGGGCAGTTGCCAGGTCACACGCGGGCAGTCTCCCCATAGCATTTCAAGATCATAAAAATTCCGGCTGGCTTCTTCAAAAATATGGACAACGACATCGACAAAATCAACGACGATCCATTTCGCGGTTTCATAGCCATTAGAACGCCACGCCGGAAATCCATTGAGTTTCCCATGGGCAATCAACTCATCACCGACCGTGCGGCGTTGGCGATCCGAGGTTCCCGTAGCGATGAGAAAATATTTCGTTACGGGTGATTTTTTCCGTACATCCAACACCACGACGTTATGACAACGCGTCTGGTCGGCTAAACGGGCCAGATCAATGGCAAATTTCATGTCCGGTTCTTGGGGCACAGTATCATTCATCAGCAATTCCTCGCATTCCATTATATGCCGGTATTGTCCCGCACTATAAGGATCATGTAAACCCCGCCGTAAAATGGTAAGCGTTCATGGCTGCGCTTATCCATGTTGGCATTATAGTGAAGTAGCCGGTAGTACTATCGTGCTGTAGCGCGCGATCGCCCTCGCTGGTTGTAGAGCACCGGATGGGTAATCCCGTGGTTGATCTACTGCCGCGAACCAACCACCCGGTTATCACCACGGTGCTCTGTGACGCGGCGATCGCCGATGCACCCAAAAATCGTCCCGGCGCGCCGGGATCGCAACCCGATGATGACTCGGGCAGGCTCCTAAAACAGCGTGTTATCTTCTTGCACAGGTCGCGCCGGCGGCGTCAGTTTCAAATGCCCGTAACCGGCGGCGGTGAGTTGCCGACCCTTTGGCGTGCGCCGAATAAAACCGGTTTGCAGCAAAAATGGCTCAATAACATCTTCCAGCGTGTCGGATTCCTCCCCCATCGTGGCGGCAAGCGCTTCAATGCCTGCGGGGCCGCCGTCATAATCTCTGGCTAATACCTGCATAAATCGGCGATCCAGCGCATCAAGGCCCTGCTCATCAATGGCCTCAAGCTTTAAGGCTTCAACGGCAATCTGCGGGGTAAGTTTTCCTTCACCGCGGACCAGCGCAAAATCCCGCACACGCCGTAAAAGTCGATTGGCCACGCGCGGCGTGCCGCGCGCCCGGCGGGCAACGAGTTCCAGGGCTTCGCGTTGAGCCGGCAGGTCCAATACTCCCGCCGATCGCGTGGCAATTTGTAAAAGGTCAGGCAGGTCGTAATAGGTCAAATGATGCACAATGCCAAAGCGCGACCGCATAGGCCCGGAAAGCAGCCCGGCACGCGTGGTAGCGCCAATGAGCGTGAAGGGC
>JAKBAC010000086.1 GCA_021809365.1 Planctomycetota bacterium
ACGCACAAATCCATCAAATTGGCCGCCAGCACTTCAGCTTGACCGGCGATCAGGCCATCAGCAATTCGCAGCAGAGCCGCATTGCGGACATTCCCACTCAACGCGGCCAACTGCCGCGCCGCCAGCCGTGCCTGCCGCGCCATGCGCAAAACTTCCTGCGTAACATCCGCCGACTCGGTCATTGGCATACCCGCCGGTCCATTTTCAACATTCCGTTCCGTGGCACTTTCCATGATAACTCCAAGGGTGCTGCCATTATTCCATTACCGTTTAGTATTTTAGCATCATTCGTCAGTTCATACATAGATTCAGCAGTGGGCAGTACATTCAATACGGACCAGTTAGGAGTTAGAAGGCGACTTAGGTTACAGGTTACAGGTTACAGGTGACGGGGGACAGGAGTTGGGAGTTAGAATGTGGAAGCGCTTTGCTTTTGCAGTGTGCACAATGCCAGATGCCAGATGCAAGATGCAAGATGCTAAGTTCCGCGTACCAGTTTCCACGCCAAATTCCCCAAGTTCCAAATCCCCCGCTCCGGAAATGGGCTTTCCATCCGGCTAGCCACGGCCTGAAAATCATAATAATTACCAATTGTGTCATGAAAATAAAAGCCCTAAATGCTTCTAAAACACCTATAAAAGCCCGTTTTTCAGCCGTGTGGTAATTAAATGGTAAATGGTAAATAAAATTTCTGGTTTTTTTCTTGACATTCGCTGGCGGACATCGTAATATTTAAGTAACAAATAACTGATACAGGTTGACCCTGCATAAAGGTCGGCTTGGCGCGAAGAGAAAAATTGAATATGTGTCGCAAAAAGATCTGAGCCTGCGTTGGGCTGTAGACATTGCGAACAGGAAATTACGCTGAGGCATTTTTTTAGGAGGTGCTTTTATGAAGCGCTCGGAAAAACATCAAGGATTCACCCTTATTGAGCTGCTGGTGGTGATCTCCATCATCGCCCTGCTCATCGCATTGTTATTGCCGGCATTGGCAAGGGCGAAGGACGATGCCAATTCAATTGCATGCCAAGCAAGTTTGCGCTCGATGGGGCAGTTGTCCATGGAGTACGCGGCCTCGTATGAGGACGCGCTTCCGCCCAGCGTGGTTGGCAAATATGGAGCTGGCACGTGGATAGATTTACTGTTCCAGATGTACGCAGGCGCTCCGGTTGAGCTTAACACGACCGGCAGCTATTATTATGGCGCATGGCACAACGGATTTATCGCCTACAGCGTAAACAAGACCCAGGCGCTGGCCTACTCGCAGAAATTCAACGGCCTCTTTATTGACCCGTCCAGCGTGGTCCAACGAGCGCATAACTGGGATAATTCATACGCTGCCAACCCGAACGTATTTATCAACAACGGTGCCTATAATCCCACGAATCCGCCGTCGTATTGGCCGCAGGTTAAAATATTGAAGGTCGCGCAGATCCCCAATCCGGCCCATGTGTATATGGTTGCTGACTCCAACCTTCCGTACGCCGGTGGTTACGGCTGGCCGGAAAATGATTGGATGCAGTACACTTACCAAGTGCAAGCGGACACGATTGGCACCTACTCAGCGGTTTCTGACCTGAACCCGGCGTGTTATTACGGCACTGCCAACGAGGACGCAACGAAGTCAACCCTGCGCCCGGGAATCCGTTTTCGGCATATGGAATATTCGCTTAACGGTGGTTACGCCAACATGGTGTTTGCCGACGGGCACGCAGCGTCGGTACGCGCCGGGAATCTCCACCCGGAGAACGTATTGCTCGACCCCTTTGTCAACGTCTATTGGTCGACCAGCGGTGGAAAAGTGGCTTATCCGTACATTCCTTAAGTTGGATTACAGTTAAGCAACTTACCTAGAATCAACAGGAATCGCTCGGGAAATTTCCGAGCGATTCCTTTTTTTTGGTCGAGCCGAAAATAGCGCGCCAACTCCACGGTTCCCCGCCGCCTTCGGCGGCTCAGGGGCAGACCCCTGCGGCTTCAGGGCACGACACCAGCGTGCACGGTTGGCCCAAAGAGGTTGCGCGGCGGTGCCGGCAAAGTACAGGAGGGGGCCCAGGTGGGAAGGTCGTCAGTGTGACCGATAGGCAACCCTCGCCGCTTTCGGCTGGGCCCCGCAGGTGCGGCTGCGCAAAGAGCGACCGGTATTGCGAACAGCAATGCGTCGATTCGGACACTTACATTGGTCTAAAAATGCCCAGATTTTTCTTGACCCGCGAGGAGACGCGTGTTAACTTTGTTCGAACTCGGTCGCTCAAACCGTTTGGGCCGGCCGAATCGCCGTGTGGGGGATATGAGAAACATTTGGACCTCAGGGGATTATCGTGATCTCGGTCCGCCGGCGCGGTGGGGCGCGCCGCGGCTGAATTGCGATAGCTCTCGGGCCGCTTCACAGAATGGGGACAGCGAGACATTTATAGTGCGTTTCAAAATGCCGCCTAGCGCGCCGC
The DNA here is from genome assembly GCA_021809365.1 of Planctomycetota bacterium. The sequence continues at coordinate 2,448 of JAKBAC010000086.1, forward strand.
GTGGCGTCGCACCATTAAGGGTGGCACTACTCGTTGTGGCCTTTTATGAGGAGAAAACGATGAAAGGCATTAATTTCACGTCCACGGGAAGGGGAGTCGGGATCGTGTTGGTACTGGGCGGCGCTTTCGCCGCAGTCGCGGGCACGCGCGCAGCGGCGGATACGCTCATCGTCTACGGCGGCAACGGTGGCCCCGGGCAGGACGGTGGCGTCGCGAATGCTGTAATTGGCGGCTCCTCGGCTGCCTACAATATGACCGGTGCGTACGGCGGAAACGGCGGCGGTTTTGTGAATGTTTCTGGCGGCTCGGCCCAGTACATGAACGCTGGAATCGGGGGTAATGCCACCGCTGCAACCGGTGACGGCTCGTCAGCCTATACGAGCGGGCTGGTGACCTCCATAGCAAGGGCGCAAGGCGGCATCGGCGGAGACGGGGGATATTCGGCAAAGCCCAACGTGCAAGCGTACCTGGGCGGAGGGTCGGGGTCGGCGGGGGCGACTGCCGTAGCCGATAACCGGCTTGGTTCAGGAACAGCAACAGCGGTGGCCCGCGGAGGAATGGGATGGGTTGGGATCGGTGGCAACGACGATACGCCCGGAACGTACGCGGCAGCCAGTTCCTCGGCTTACGCCGGGGCGGGCGCGGCGAGGGCATCGGCTTCCGCCTATGGCGGGAATGGTATGGAGGGTGGCCCCGTGCAGAGTGGCCCCGGGGGAAACGCGACCGCGAATGCCGTAGCGGCGGCGGTGGGCGCAAACCCCGCGACCGTGTACGCGACGGCAGTCGGAGGGTCGGCCTATGGCGCGGGCCACGGGAGTGGCCCATACGCCGGCCCCCCGGGCGGCGCTTCGTTCGGCAATGTGTTCGGAAGCTCGGGTAGCGGGACCGTTAACGTAACCGGCGTTATTACCGGGGGATCGGCCGGCGAAGGGGGGGCCTACGTGGACGGAAATGGGTTCTATGTTCCTGGCCCCACCTTCAACGGAAAAGGAGAGATGTTGCACAACGGGATCGGCGGGACAACATCGGGCGTCCTGAATCTGACACAGCAAGTATCCGGGGGGTATGGTTCAGGGGTCTCGAGCTGGAACGGCAGCAGCAGCTATACGACGGGCAGTGGGGGGTACGCAGAGAGTTATTTGTCCGTGTCGCAATCCTGCACCTCGCTCAATATCCAAACTATCGCGGCCGCAGGGGCGGCGGGCGGAACCGACGGGGCCGGCACGCCCGGCAACGCCGGTGCCGGGACCGCTGATTCGGAGGCCCGCAATTCCTCGGGCACGGCCTCGGCGACCGCCAATGCGACCGGCGGAACAGCCGGGTTCACCACAAGCGCCATCGGCTTGGCTGGGGGTGCCCTTGCCACTGCGACCGCGACAAGCTCTGGTGCCGGGGCGACCGCGAACGCGGAGGCCACCGGGGGCGCGGGTGCCTACTTTGGTAACGGCGGGGTCGGGGGCGTTGGTGGCGACGCTCAAGCCCTTGCGAGCGCAGCGGGCGCAACCTCGGCGGACGCTGTCGCGAAAGCCAACGGCGGCTCAGGTGGCTACATACAAGGATATGGTGGGGGCGCAGGCTCCGCGGCCGCTGGGGCCTACGCGGCGGTTACCGGTGATCCAAGCGTCGGCCTCGTGGTGTCGCAGCAGACGGTCCAGGCGCTGGGCGGAAGCGCGGTCAGCGGCACTGTTGTGGCCGTGGCATACGCGCACGCCTCGGTCGGCGGCACGATCCCCGCGGCCGCAGGCGTTGCGGGCGATCAACTTGTTGGCTACGCCACCACATCACCCGGCGCAGGCGCGGTTTCCTCGGCCACGTCAAATAACGCAAGTGTTAGCTCCGTATTTAATTCCCCTAATACCAAGGCGCTGGGAATGTTTACCGTGCTCGCAGGCGCGCCTAACCTCGGCACGCCGGGCGGCCCCCTAAGCGAAACCCTCAAGTGGACGGTCGCCGGCAGTGCCGTGGGATCCAATGAGAACTTGATGTTCGGCTTCTTCGGGCCGGCGTCAAATGGGACCGGCGCAGTGACGTTTGACGCCACAGTAAATGGAGCTTCGGGCATTTCGGAAAGCTTCGGAAGTTTTTCAGCCGCGTCGACGTGGTTCAACGACAACGTGGTCAACCTTGGCACTGTAGCGGCCGGGCAGGCCCTCGCTATCGACGTTACCTTTGCGGTAACGCCCGCAGGCCCGGGCAACTACTTCGGCACCAGTGGAATTTTCGGGCTCGAAGGCCCTCTGCAGAATGGCCCGGCGTTTGCGATGCGGTCATTTGCCGCAACACCGGTGCCGGAGCCGTCGACCTTGGGGCTGCTTGCGTGGCCGGCGGTTGCCCTTCTCCCCTTGCTGATGCGAGCGAAGGGGCGCCGTCGGCAGTTGACGCGGATTTAGCAGAACAAGAAAACCCCTAGCTTGGGCCGCCCGGAACAACCCCGGGCGGCCCTTTTTTTATTTTAAAATAGCTTGCCAATCCCTCCAAAACCGGAAAATAAGAAATCCGTGGACATCGCATCCGTGAAATGCCGATAGCTTTGGCATCGTCGGGTCCTATAAATGAACCAACAAACGTGCTATAAGCCCAATTCGATAGAAATGGCAATCAAATGGAAATTGCCATGGAATTCGCCGCATCGAATTCTTACCTTTGCGCCTTCATCTGCATGGACTCTTCTAACGTATGTAAAAGAAGGGGCGTGGCTGTGTCGAAGATGCTCTCGGCTCGGTACATTTAGAGAAAGCATCGCAAATGTGTCGCAACATGTTATAAGCCCGCGCCGGGATATAAATATTGCGGCCGTAGAGTTACACCCCGGCATTTGTAAGGAGGTGCTTTTATGAAGCGCTTGGAAAAACATCAGGGATTCACCCTTATTGAGCTGCTGGTGGTGATCTCCATCATCGCGCTGCTCATCGCTCTGTTATTGCCCGCGCTGGCAAGGGCGAAGGATGAGGCTAACTCAATCGGCTGCCAAGCGAGGCTGCGTTCGCTGGGGCAAATCACGCTCGAGTATTCCTCGTCCTATGAGGATGCGATACCCCCCAATTCGGTGAACTATGAAGGGGTCTGGATCGACCTCTTGTTTCAAATGTACGCTGGCCCACCGGTAACAGTCAACGAGGGCCAGAAATCGGGTGCCGTGGCCCCGAATAACGGCTACTGGGAGGGCGCATGGCACAATGGATTCATTTCATTTAATTCAAAAATACAATCTTCAGCCTATGAGCTCAAGTACAATGGGCTGTTTATGGATCCAGCCAGCACGATGCAAATTGGGCATAAATGGGACAACTCCTATGCCGCCAATCCGCAGGTGTTCATCCTAAACCCGAACTACGGTAGCAAGGCACCCGAGCTTCAGGTGCTGAAGTCGGCACAAATCCCCAACCCAAGCCATGTTTTCATGATTGCGGATAGCTCCCTGTGGTACGGCGGCGCGGGTTGGCCTGATTTTGACAATATGCAATACACTTACCAGATTAAGGCCGACTGTTTAGGCCCCTATTCTCCAACTGCGGATATGAACCCGAACTGCTATTACAACACCGGCAATACCGATCTCCCGGGCGGAGGAAAAGCTCCTGGGATTCGCTACCGCCATATGGAAACCAACCAGAATAATGGAAATGCGAACATGGTATTTGCCGACGGCCACGCCTCCACCGTCCAATTCGGGAATCTCCACCCTGAAAACGTCCTTCTGGACCCGGGCGTTAATGTCTACTATTCCAACGGCGGAGGGAACGTTGCCTACCCCTACCTGCCGTAACCAAGCAGCGCAACATTTCGATTAACTGGCCGCCCGGAGCAACCCCGGGCGGCTTTTTTTTGTTCTCCGAAAAGTAATCCTTTGGTGACGGCGGAAACAGATGAACGCCGCGGGGAACCTGGAATCTGGAACCTGGAATTTCGCATCTCGCATCTCGCATCTCGCATCTCGCATTCTGCAAAAGCCAGGTCGTGCGGGCATTGTGCGTTTTACCACCGGCACAGCCGGCGGCTTTGTGACAAAGCGTGACGCCCCCCGCTGTAACCTGTAACCTGTAACCTGCAACCTACGCCGTCGGCCGCCTCACGTCAGCGAGCTGCTGCGATCGGCATTCGGTGTAACCATGGGGGCGGCCCCGGCGGTGGGGTGGGAGCCTTGCAGCACTTTTACGGCAGAATATTCATCCAGGTTCAGGACCACTTTTTCGCCATCATCTTTCTGGATAAGCAGGCGATCCAGCCACAGGTGATCTCCCTTGTTGCGCGCAAACCAGCTGCCGCTCTCCTGCCGCTCCTGCCGCAGCACCGTACCGGTCACACTGATGGGATAAACGTGCGATCTCTGGGCAATCTGCTGTGTGACTTCCACCCGCGTCCCCGGGCTGTACAGCAGCGTTTTTTGAGAATCATTTAAGCCGGCCGATGTTTGCGATTCATTCAAGGGTCAATCTCCTGATGCCAGAAAAATTCCAGCCATGCAACATACCCTGTGCCCGCCCCGCGGGCAAGTCGGGCTGCGGCCCGACAGAGCAGGAGAATTTAGACAGGTGAACAGTAGAGCAAATTCGGCTGGCGCAAAAGAGTGGCTGTCGCCGAGCCGAGAACGCCCTCCTGCGGTCACCTGATCACCTGTTCACCTGATCTCGGCAAGTCGGGCTGCGGCCCGACAGAGCAGATGTTAGACAGGTGAGCAGTAGAGCAAATAATGCTGGTGCAAACGAGTGGCTGTCGCCGGGGCAAAATGGAAACTCGCCGTTTATCCGCGTGATCCGCGTAATCTGCGGTTTTTATTGCAGTCTATCTCGATTGCATGCGCCGGCGCGGGCATTGGGTTGCCATTTCGTGTAAAATGGAATGAAGAGTATCGGGAAACGAGGACGGTCGGTAAAACTCCGATCAGGCGCTGGTATGACTGAACTACAACATCCACCTCTGCCACGCGTGCAGATTCTCAAACAAGCGATTGCCATCTATCTGCCCCTGGCTTACGGCGATGGAAAAATACCGGATGTCGTTGAGGCACGAATCGCACCGATTTTGGCGTCTGCGGATTCGGATGCGATCAAGCCCGAATGGTTTGAACCGGCGAACAAGGATGGCCGGGTGGTTTATCGCCTGCGTTTGGGGCAGGTGGCGTATCCACACATGAAGTTAAACGTGGAAGAATCTCCGGACTCCACAGGTTATCTGCTTTTGGCCGATGCCCATGACATGCACCTGCTGGCACCTGAAACGTCGCCGGATGCCAAGTTTTTATGTGAACTTCGACAAAATAACGCTGTTCTGGTGGAAAAAATACAATCTGCCTGGACCCAGGCCGGCCTGCCGACGTTCCGAAATTATTTCCGCGCCACCATGGAACGCCGGGTTCGGGCAAAATAACCGTGGACGGGCGTGGCAATTTTTCCGGGCGGGGTAAAAAAGCCGCCTTTTCACAGGAATGCTCAAGCCCACCGGGATAAACCCGGCGGCTCGCCGGTCGAGTTGATGCGGGGTGCCCGGAAATATTGCCACGCCCCCGTGGACGAAATAACTGGGGGCACTTTCGCGACGGCGCGATTTCTGATACAAACTTACAAGTTTTTTCCCCGACGCTGGTGTAAAAGGTTGTTGACCCATGCCCAAAAGAACGGACATTAAAAGTATCCTGATCATCGGTTCCGGCCCCATTGTCATCGGACAGGGCTGTGAATTTGATTATTCCGGTACGCAGGCGTGCAAAGCTCTCAAAGAAGAGGGCTACCGCGTAATCCTGGTGAACTCCAACCCCGCCACCATCATGACTGATCCGGATATGGCCCACCGCACCTATATTGAACCGCTGACCGTTGAAGCGGTCGCGAAAATCATTGAACTTGAACGCCCCGATGCCCTGCTGCCCACACTGGGCGGGCAGACCGGTCTGAATTTATCCGTGGCACTGGAAGATGCAGGCATCCTGAAAAAATTCGGCGTGCAGATGATCGGTGCCACGCGGGAAGCGATTCATCGTGGGGAAGATCGTCGCAAATTCAAAGCCATTATGGAATCCATCGGCTTGCAATGTCCGCGTAGCGGCCTGGCCTACAACATGGAACAGGCCAAAAAGGTGGCCGAGGAGGTCGGGCTGCCCTGTATTATCCGTGCGTCGTTTACGCTTGGCGGCACCGGGTCCGGCGTGGCGTGGAACATGGAGGAATTTGAAATTATCGCCCAGCGCGGCATCGACGCCTCGATGATTAATGAAATTCAGATTGATCAATCCCTGATCGGCTGGAAGGAATATGAACTGGAAGTCATGCGCGACAAAGCCGACAACGTGGTGATTGTCTGCAGCATTGAAAATTTTGATCCCATGGGCGTACACACCGGAGATTCCATCACGGTCGCCCCGGCCCAAACCCTCACGGATAAAGAATATCAACGCATGCGCGACGGGGCCATTGCGGTTATCCGGGCCATTGGCGTGGAAACCGGCGGCTCCAATATTCAATTTGCCATCAACCCCGCCAATGGCGATATGGTGGTGGTGGAAATGAATCCGCGCGTGTCACGCTCCAGTGCGTTAGCCAGCAAAGCTACAGGCTTTCCCATTGCGCGTATTGCCGCGAAGTTGGCGGTGGGTTACACGCTGGATGAACTGCCCAATGACATCACGCGCCGCACCGTGGCCTGTTTTGAACCCTCCATCGATTATGTGGTGGTAAAAATTCCGCGCTGGACTTTTGAAAAATTCCCGGATGCCGATGAAACCCTCACAACCCAGATGAAAAGCGTCGGCGAAGCCATGAGCATTGGCCGGACGTTTAAGGAAGCATTGCAGAAAGGCATTCGTTCCATGGAAGTCAAACGGTTTGGCCTGGGGCTGGATCGCATTGATAAATGGTGGCGAAGACAAGTACTGGAACTTGACGTGCAACCAGCTTCCGTGCCATCGAGTCTGGGAGATCGCGGTGCGTTTGTTACCCGCACGGCGGCACTGGAGGAAGCGGCGCAAATTTGGCCCATACCGGAAGACCGGTTAAGGCGGAAATTATCCATTCCGTCGCAGGGCCGGCCGTATTACATCCGGTACGCCTTCAAAATGGGTTATACGCTGGAACGGGTGCATGAACTGACGCATATTGATCCCTGGTTTCTCGCCCAGATGAAGGAACTCGTTGATTTTGAAAAAGTATTATTTGAGTTGCGCCCGCAGGCCGCCGCGTTTATGGCCGGTAAAATTTCCCCGGAAGATCGGCAGCATTTCGCCGCACTGTTGCGCCGCAGCAAGGAAATGGGATACTCCGATGTGCAGTTGGGCACCATCTGGTCCCTGCAGCCTGCGGATGTCCGGGGCATCCGCAAGCGTCTGACCATTGAGCCGGTGTATAAACTTGTCGATACGTGTGCCGCGGAATTTGAAGCGGCCACACCCTATTATTATTCCACCTATGAAAGTCCGATCACCCGGCTGGAGGGCGGTCGATCCATGCAGCAGGTGGATGATGAAGTGCGCATTACGGATCGCAAAAAAATTATTATTCTCGGCGGCGGGCCGAATCGCATCGGGCAGGGCATCGAATTTGATTACTGCTGCGTGCAGGCGGCCTTTGCATGTCGGGAATTGGACCTTGAAAGCGTGATGATCAATTCCAATCCGGAAACCGTCAGCACGGATTATGACACATCCAATCTTCTGTTTTTTGAGCCATTGACGCATGAAGATGTGTTGAACATTGTGGAACGCCTGAATGGCCGTCCCTTAAGCCAGCCGGGGGGACTGGTGCAGGGCGTTATTGTGCAATTTGGCGGTCAAACCCCGTTGAATCTCGCCCGCGGACTTAAAGATGCGGGCGTGCCGATTATCGGCACGGCGGTAGAGTCCATTGAAGCTGCGGAAGACCGGGATAAGTTTAATCGCCTGATAAAATCTCTGGGCCTTAAGCAGCCTGAGGGCGGTATTGCCCGCAGTGCCGAGCAGGCCCGCAAGGTGGCTGCGGAAATCGGTTATCCGGTGCTGGTGCGTCCGTCGTTTGTTCTGGGCGGCCGGGCCATGGAAATTGTGTCCGATGAAACGCAGTTGGATTATTACATCCGTCATGCCGTGGAAGTTGCGGATGAACATCCGATTCTTATTGACCGTTTCCTCGGCGATGCCACGGAAGTGGATGTCGATGCGTTGGGTGATGGCACAAATTATCTGGTGATCGGGGTGATGGAACACATTGAGGAAGCGGGAATTCATTCCGGTGATTCCGCGTGTTCTCTGCCGCCGTTCAGTCTGCCGGCGGAAATTGTGGCCCGCATTCATGATAACGCGCTGGCGCTGGCCAAGGCGTTGGCGGTGCGCGGATTAATGAATGTGCAGTTCGCCATTAAAGATAATGAAGTCTATGTGCTGGAAGTCAATCCACGGGCCAGCCGCACGGTGCCGTTTGTCAGCAAAGCCACGGGCGTGGCCTGGGCAAAAATTGCGGCGAAAGTCATGTGCGGAAAAACGTTGCCGGAGTTGGGCGTCACGGAAGAAATCATTCCGAAAAATCATGTCGCGGTGAAGGAAAGCGTATTTCCTTTCAACAAATTCCCCGGTGTAGATGTAATTTTAGGCCCGGAAATGCGATCCACCGGCGAAGTCATGGGCATTGATTCCAGCTTCCCGGTGGCCTACGCCAAATCGCAAATGGCGGCCGGCGGCAGTCTGCCGATGTCGGGAACCGTTTATATTTCCGTGCGCGATGGGGACAAAAAAGCGATTATCGAATCCGCCCGGAAAATTGCCCAGGCGGGTTTTGAACTCATTTCCACCAGCGGCACGTGCCAGGCGCTAAATGACGCGGGGGTGCCATGCCGGAAAATTAATAAAATTCAGGAAGGCCGTCCCAATATCATTGACGCCATTAAAAACCATCAGGTGCAGTTGTTAATTAATACCCCCACGCACAAAGGCCCCACCACGGACGAAGGCCGCATTCGATCCGCCGCCGTGTTGAACCGAATTCCAATTATCACCACCGTGACCGGAGCCGAAGCCGCGGCGGATGCGATTGTGAGTCTTAAACAGGGCCAGTGGACGGTAAAGCCCATCCAGGATTATTACGCGCAAATGAAGCCGTAATATACACTCCAAAACCGACAAAAAAAGCCGGATTGACCGGCGCACCGGATCACGCGGATAACCTCCGGGGTTTCAAGACCCGCAGAAAAAGGTGTCAGGTACCTTTGTTTTCTATTTTTCACCGATGGCGAGGATACTTAGGCCGCCGCCGAGGTTCATGGCGTCTACGGATTTTACTACGGGAAGCAGCCACTGGAAAAGTTTAATCTGGCGGGCGGTTAATGCTGCGCGGCCCCGCCATTTATTAAAGCGCCATGCCCAGGCCCCTACCGTGTTGTATTGTGAAATATGCCGGATGCTAAAGCCCGCGTTCGTCATAAGCGCTTGCAGAGATTGGCGGGTGTAGCGTCGCCGATGTCCCAGGGCCTGATCACAGGGACTCATCAGGGCGGGATTGGCCGGCACGAGAACAATGAGCTTCCCGCCCGGCTCCAGCAGATCATAAAAGCGCTTAAGCGCCGGCGTTTCATCCTCAACATTTTCAAGGATGTTCAGGCAAACTACGGTGTCAATGTGTTCATCACGCAAATTGCCTTCGGCATTTGGATCCGTAATATCCGCCTGTAACACGCGGAGATTTTCCAGGTGACCAAAGCGCCGCCGGGTCATTTCCACAAAAAACTCATTTTCGTCCACGCAGATCAGCCGGGGGCGATCCAGTAATAATTCCGCAAAATTGCCGATACCGCATCCGGTTTCCAGGACGCGCGAACCGATGAACGGTTGAAATTTATTAAAATCCCAGCGGCTGACGCGCCGCGTCTGGCGAAATGTCTGGAGAAGAAAATATTCATCGTTGGTGGTGAAACGGGTATCAAGAAAGCAGCACCGCAACAGCGTGGTGAGGGCTTCGATGGCGTCCTTGAAGCCGATTTTTTTTCCTTCGGCAGCCGTGCGGCCATGGTAGCTGATGGGCACTTCATAAATACGGATGCCCCATTGCGCCAGGCGGGCGGTAATTTCCGGTTCAATGCCGAAGCGCTGCGCCCGCAAGGGGGTTTGCAGCAGAATATCAGCCCGCACTGCTTTGTAACAAGTTTCCATATCCGTTAAATTCAGATCCAGAAACATGTTGGTCAACAGGGTTAAAACTCGATTGGCCACCGCATGCCAGAACAGCAGCACACGTCTCTGGCCGGAAAAAGCGAAGCGGGAACCGAACACCGCATCGGCCTTGCCTTCAACAATTGGAGCCAAAAGGGCTGAAAAATCCCGCGGATCATATTCGAGATCCGCATCCTGAATCAGGACAATATCGCCGGTGATGTGGGTGACCGCGGTATGAATGGCCGCGGCTTTGCCCGCATTTTTTTCATGGCGGAAAATGCGGACGCGCGGATCGGCCGCAGCCAGAGCCTGCAGAATTTCCCAGGAATTATCCCGGCTGCAATCATCAACGCAAATGAGTTCAATCGGAATGGGGCACGGTGCCGCGAGCACCCGGCCCACAATGGTGCGCAGCGTGCGCGATTCATTGTAAATGGGCATTAAAACGCTTAATAGCCGATAATGAATCGCCAAATAAGTATCACCGTTTGCTGAACTGGTACGCTCTACGGGCACCACGTAAGCCGTATTTCTTACGCTCTTTCATGCGGCTGTCGCGCGTGAGGAATCCGCCATCCTGCATGGACTTGCGTAACGTGGCATCATACAAAGTTAAGGCCCGCCCCAGGCCCTGCAGAATGGCCCCGGATTGCCCGGTATGGCCGCCGCCATGCACATTCACCAGCACATCCATAGCGCCGACCAGATTGGCTGATACGAGAGGTGCGTTGACCATGGTGCGATCACGGGACTCCGTGAAAAAGGAATCCAACGGACGATCATTGATAATAAATTTACCCTGTCCCGCCACCAGCCGAACACGGGCGACCGACTTCTTACGGCGGCCGGTGCCCAGATAATAGGTTTTTCCGCCGGCCGTAATAACGCCACGGGGTTTGATGGCCGGCGCTGCGGATGTTGATGTCGTTTCAGTCATTTTCTGTTTGCCTCTGTTTTCAGGTTATCCCGGTAAAACGGGAAGGTCTCTTCTGTTATGAACTTAAAATTTGAGTACGGCAGGCCGTTGGGCTGCGTGCGGATGCTTATCATCCTTAAAACATTTGAGTTTGGTGAACATCTTCACGCCCATGGTGGTCTTGGGCATCATGCGGCGCACGGCCAATTCGAACACCGTTTCAGGGTGCCGATTCTGTAAATCCCGCAACGGCTTAACCTTGTGGCCGCCGGGATAATAGGTGTAATAATCATATTCGCGTTGATCCAGCTTGCGGCCCGTAACCTTAATTTTGCTGGTGTTGATGACAATAATGAAATCACCCACATCCACAGTGGGTGTGTAGGTGGCTTTATGTTTACCCATGAGATGCGTGGCAACTTTAGTGGCCAGGCGTCCGAGGGTTTGATCGGCGGCATCTACAATATACCAGCGATTATCAGTGTGTCCGACACGGGCCAGGGTGGTACGCCCCGCCGGCTTGGCGATGCGATGACGGGTTGGATTGGCTGTTACTGTCATATTCTACTCAATCTAGTAAAGACTACTCATCACTGGGTGACGGCCGGGATTCTTACACTTAGTACCCCGGGTTTCCGCCATGCCCGAAAACTTCAAATTGTAAAGTTTTCACGAAATATGTCAATGCCCCGCGGGCCAGAGAAGCAATAATGCCGAATATCGGGCAAAATTACAGCGTTTCTCCAAGTCTCTGGCACTGCACGAAATCAGGGTACACAGTGAAGACGTGCGCCGGGGGACCTGAGGGGGATTCACCCTAAAATTTCGGTGTGGCAGGCTCCTGAGGCGCGGCATGCAGGGCGGAACTGACAATATTTTGC
>JAKBAC010000087.1 GCA_021809365.1 Planctomycetota bacterium
TCCTGCCGCTGGCGCGTTGAGAGGGCGGAACATATGACCGCACTGCGTTGTTTGGATTATGCAGGTTTGGTGGAAGACTATTGGACGCAACGCGCCGCCTGATCGCCAACAATAGGAGTTACACCCCAGGCAATGCGGCGTTCACTTTTGATGTGTGCAGAGTCCACGGTTCTTGCTATAATCATAGAGTCAATTTTCGCGGCATTGCGGACTATAATGTCCCGGAAAGGCGTTGCAGGGTGGAATTATTCCACTTGGCGCTTGTGTTAATGAGGTAACTTCATGGCGGACTTGCAGCAAGACCCATCCAAAGGCCCTTCTCGTGAAGGTGGATCAGGTGGATCAAACAATAATCGGCCCGGGCGGGATAACAATAATTTCCGTTTCAGTCGCAGCATGCTCGGCTGGGTGATTATGCTCCTTCTGGTGGTGTTCCTCCTGTTGTTTCTCAAACATCCGGGCGGCCCGCGCCATGTGGATTACGGCACGTTTCACAGCGCGCTAATAAACAAGAACGTCAAGTCCATGGTCGTTTACAGCGACGGGCAAATCAACTTTAAGCTCAAGCAAATTGCGCCGGGCGCACCGGCCAACAGTTCTCTGCGGGAAACCACCAATATGCCGCGCACGGCTTTGGACGGCAGCGGTTGGGCTATTATCGTAGCCGAAGTCAATCAATCGAACGTGCCGAATTTCAACTATAAGCCGTCCAATGATTTTCTCAATATTTTCCTGACGGACTATCTGCCTTTCATACTGATCTTTATATTCCTCTATATCATGGTGTCTCGCCAGTTCCGTGCGGGAGGCGGAGGGATGGGGATGCTGGGCAATTTTGGCCGCTCGCGCCACCGCATGATGTCCAAGGAACATACCAACATCACCTTCAATGATGTGGCCGGCATTGACGAGGCCAAGGAAGAACTCAGTGAAATTGTGGAGTTTCTTAAAACTCCTAAAAAATTTCAACGCCTCGGCGGGCGCATACCGCGGGGCGTACTGCTGGTAGGTCCGCCGGGCGTGGGAAAAACCCTGCTGGCCAAGGCGATCGCGGGGGAGGCGGAAGCGCCGTTCTTTTCCATCAGCGGATCGGACTTTGTGGAAATGTTTGTGGGCGTGGGCGCATCGCGGGTGCGGGATTTGTTCCGCACCGCCAAGGAAAGCTCGCCGTGCATCGTATTTCTGGATGAAATTGACGCTGTCGGTCGGCGGCGCGGAAACGGATTTTCCAGCGGCGGCCATGATGAGCGCGAGCAGACACTCAACGCCATTCTTGTGGAGATGGACGGTTTTGATACCAACGATCAGGTGATTGTGGTCGCGGCAACCAACCGCTCCGATGTACTGGACCCGGCTTTGACCCGCCCCGGTCGGTTTGACCGGCAGGTTGTCGTGCCGCTGCCGGATATCAAGGGGCGTTATGAAATTCTCAAAGTACACGCCCGCAAAGTCAAGCTGGGGCCGGACGTTGATCTGCTGCGTCTGGCGCGTCAGACGCCCATGTTCAGCGGAGCCGATCTGGCGGCGGTGATTAATGAATCCGCCCTGATCGCCACCATGCTCAACCGGGAAGCCATTGAAATGGCGGATCTGGAAGAAGCGCGTGACAAAATCCGCTTCGGCAAGGCCAGAAAAAGTCGCGTGGTCGATGAAGAGGAGCGGCAGCTTACGGCCTGGCATGAGGCCGGACACGCGGTCGTGCAATATTTTTCACCCGGTGCCGATCCGATTCATAAGGTTACTATTATTCCGCGGGGATCCTACGGCGGAGCCACCTTCTCGTTGCCGGAAAAAGACCGCTACTACTACAGCCGCAAATATCTGCTGGCGGAATTGCGGGTTCTCTTCGGAGGTCGCATTGCGGAAGAGCTGTACATCGGTGAAATCTCCAGCGGTGCCAGCATGGACATCAAGATGGCCAGCAACATCGCGCGCGAGATGGTGTGTAATTACGGCATGAGCGATGCGCTGGGCCCAATACGCTTCGGCCATGATGAAAATGTGCAATGGTTTGAAGCAGCGCGTGAATACAGTGATAAGACCGCGGAACTCATCGACAGTGAAGTTCATCGCCTGATCGACAATGCGTATGTGGAAGCCCGCACGCTGCTGACGGAAAAGAAAAGCGAACTGGCGGCACTCAAAGAGGCGCTGCTTAAATATGAAACGCTGGATGCCGAGGATGTCAAACTCCTGATGACCGGACAGGTATTAACCAAGCCGACCGTCGGCGATCTGATCGCCGCGGAACAGCAGCGCGGTAATTTGGAATTGCGCGATGTAACGGAATCCTCCGGGCCATCGGTGGGGTCCGTTCCCCAGCCCGGCTAAGGCTCAAAAAAAATTGACATTTTTTTCTTGATTTGGCCCGGCGGCCGGCTATAGTAATTGATGTAGCCACCGCAGGTCGCGGAATACAAGGCCGTCAGATTTAGTCTGATGCGTCCGATTTAACCCGTGACGCGGCTTAATGCCGACCTCAATGCGACCGCTAAGTGGAACACCGCCGTGCTGAAAGTGCCCGGGTTATAGCGGCAACGGACAGATGGCGGCGAGACCACTTTCCAGAAAAAGCGGTGGCTTTTTATTTTGATTCGCAATCGGAGCCGGAAGCCATGGAATCCATTAGGTTAGGTTTCCGGTTTCGCGTTGAGATTGCGTGGAGCCGTGTAAGGGTATTTGTGTGATAATCTCTACGGTGGAGAAGTGAGCGGAATAAATTCCGACGCTAAGAGAGTACGGATGAGCCACTATTGCCGCGGCCGGGAAAAGCCGCCGCCCCGCAAAATACTCCTCATGCACGGTGGGTATATTTTTCATTATCAACATGGGACGAGATTTCAGTTTTCCTATAATATATTGGTTTGGCCGGCGCTTGTTTCGTCGGCATTTTAAGAAGATGCGACAATTAAAAGGATATGAACCATGGCGAAGATCAATCGTAAAGAGCTGCTCAAACAGACCGTCAATCACATTGACATGACCACCCAACCCGGCATTGTGCCGCTGGTGGAATCCATGAAATCCATGGCTTTTACCGCGCGGGATTTGCACCGGGCGGCGGATATTTATGATCGGATGCTGCGGGACACGCGGTGCGCGGTGATTTTAACTCTGGCCGGCTCGCTGATTTCAGCCGGCTTAAAAAAAGTGATCGTGGACATGATCCGCAACAACATGGTGGACGCCATCGTCTCCACCGGTGCCAATATGGTGGATCAGGACTTCTTTGAAGCGCTGGGCTTTCATCATTATATCGGTTCGCAATATGCGGACGACACCGTTCTGCGGGATCTGCATATCGACCGTATTTACGACACGTACATTGATGAAGATGAATTGCGGATTTGTGACGATACCACCCGCTTGATCGCGGATTCGCTGCCGCCCGGCCCATACAGCAGCCGCGAATTTATTCAGGCCATGGGAAACTATCTGACCACGAACGCAAAGAATCGGGACAGCATTATTCTGTCGGCTTATGAAAAGGGCGTGCCGATATTCTGCCCGGCGTTCTCCGACTGCTCCGCCGGATTCGGACTCGTGGTGCATCAGATCAACCGTCCGGACAGTCACGTCAGCATTGATTCGGTCAAGGATTTCCGCGAGCTTACGCAGATCAAGCTGATGAACCGTGAAACCGGCATCTTTATGATCGGAGGCGGTGTACCCAAAAATTTCACTCAGGATATTGTTGTGGCGGCGGAGATTCTGAATTCCGATGCCCCGATGCATAAATACGCCATACAAATCACAGTGGCGGATGTGCGCGATGGAGCCTTGTCGAGTTCCACACTGCGGGAAGCCAGCAGTTGGGGCAAGGTGGATATTGTTTACGAACAGATGGTCTATTCCGAAGCTACTGTGGCATTCCCATTGATCGCCGGTTACGCCTACCACAAAAACGGCTGGAAGAATCGCAAAGCCATGGATTTTGCGGGCCGCATTGACTCCTTAAATCGCGGTGCGGGATTGGCCGGTGCCAAGGTGGGGAATGTTCAGGCCGCTTCGGTTACGGGTAAGACCAAAGCCCGCCTCGGCAACGGCCGCAAAACCGCCGCTTGCGTTTAATTGATTCAGTGTCGATAATCTTTTTCTGAGGAACGCAACTCGCAGGAGCGGCGCATGGTGGAAACGCAACACGTCAAGGATCATGTAAATCGTCGGGAATTTATTTCAGCGGCGGCCAGTGCGGGCGCGGTTACGGCGCTGGCCGGAAACACCCGTACCACACGGGCGCAACAATCCATGCTCGCCTCCGACGCGGCATTTCAAAGTGCATACACGCGGGCCGCGGCACTTGTCGCCAAAATGACGCTGCATGAGAAGATCAGCCAGACCGGCAATACATCCCCGGCCATCAAACGCCTGGGGTTAAAGGGCTATCAATATTGGTCCGAAGGGTTGCACGGATTGGCGCAGGGATTCGCATTTGGTACAAGCTTTCCGCAGCCGCTGGCACTGGCCGGCGCGTGGAACCCGGAATTAAATCGCCGTGTTTACACCGCGATTTCCGATGAAGCGCGGGCATGGCATAATCGCGGTGGAAATTGTCTTACATTTTATTCTCCCCAGACCCTGAATCTGCACCGTGATCCACGCTGGGGCCGATGTGAAGAAGCTGCGGGTGAAGACCCGTGCCTGGCGGGCACCTTGGCCGTTCAGGTCATCCGTGGCATGCAGGGAGATGATCCGAAGTATCTTAAAACTACGGCGTGCGCCAAACATTTTATCTGCAACAACACGGATGATGATCGCATGCGCGTCTCCGCTACGGTCAGCCCCCGCAACTTCTGGGAATATTACACGCGGGCCTATCGCACTGCTGTTATCGACGGTGCAGTGTTTACCGTCATGGGGGCCTACAATGCGATTAACGGCATTCCCTGCTGCGCGGATCATTTTTTACTGACCGACGTGTTGCGCAAACGTTGGAAATTCCATGGTTACGTCACCTCGGATTGCGATGCTGTGTACAACATCTTCAATCCACACCATTACGCCAAAACACTCCCTGAAGCAGCCGCCGATGCAATCAACGCCGGGTGCGATCTCAACTGCGGTACCACGATGCAGAAATTCCTGTTGCGCGCGGTAAAACACAAACTGGTCGATGAGACGAAAATTTCAGAGGCCGTCACCCATATTCTTACCGCGCGGTTTCTCCTCGGTGAGTTTGATCCACCTGGGCGCGTTCCCTACAGTTCCATTCCTTTTGATGTGGTGGAATCACCGGCGCACCGCGCGTTGGCATTGGACGCGGCACGGCAGTCCATGATTCTCCTGAAAAACACGGATCACTTTCTGCCGCTGAAAAAAGAGAATTTGCGCACCGTCGCGGTGATCGGCCCGCTGGCTGGTGATTGCCATTTGGGCGGCTACAGTGGATCACCAACCGTCCGCATATCACCCGCGGACGGCATTGCCGCAGCGCTTGGTGCCAGGATTCAGCCAAATGGGCCACAGGTTTGGCCCGGTGAAGTTCAGCGGATGAGTCCCGGACTGGGTACGCAAGGTTCCACTGAAGGCGGATTGAACATCGGCTGGATCAGTAATGGTTCGTGGGCGGAATATAAACCCCAGAACTTTACCGGCAAAACCCATCTGGCTGTTCGCGTTGCCAGTCCGACCTCCGGGGCTGTCATCCACGTCCATATTGACTCCCTGGCGGGTCCCGAAATTGCCACATTCAACGTAACCAAAACCGGAGGCTGGCAACATTGGACTACCCTCTCCACCCCCATCAGCAGCGTTACCGGCAGACACAAGGTGTTCTTCAAGTTCAGCGGCAAGGAGCCGGCTCTGTGTAATTTTGAGTGGTTCGAGTTGCAACCGGTGTCCATTCCGGCTAAGCCGCAACCCACGCCCGGACATCCAATTGTCACATTCAAACCCGGATGCTCCATCGTCGGCCCCAGAAATGATCAGATGTTTGCCGAGGCGGTGAATGCGGCGAAGCAAGCCGATGTCGTTATTATGGTCTGCGGTGTTAATCAGTTGGTGGACGGCGAAGGACATGATCGTAAAGATACGCGGCTTACCGGCGCGCAGCATGAATTAATTCAGGCATGTTTCAAGGCCAACCCCAAAACCATGCTGGTGCTGTCCAGCAATAACACCGTTGCCGTGAACTGGGAACAGGAAAATCTGCCGGCAATCGTGGGAGCTATTTTTGCCGGCCAGGCCCAGGGAGCCGCGATCGCCGATGTGCTCTTCGGCGACTATAACCCCGGCGGCAAAACCTGCTGCACCTGGTACAAATCCGTCCAACAACTGCCCCCATTTCATGACTACGACATCATGAAGGGCCGCACGTACATGTATTTTGACGGTCAGCCGCTGTATCCCTTCGGGCATGGCTTAAGCTACACAACTTTCAAGTATACGGACTTGCATATTTCCACGGCCACTTTGGCCGCCAACCAGTCGGTAACAATTTCCCTTACCATCACCAATACCGGCCCGGCGACCGGAGCGGAAGTTGTACAACTGTATGTCCAGGCACCAAAGTCCAAAGTGAAACGGCCAATTAAACAACTGGTCGGTTTTCAGCGGCTGGAACTCAAACCGGCCCAAAGTCGGCGGGTGAGTTTTACGCTCCCCTATACGGAACAGGCTCTCTGGTATTGGGATGATCAACAACATAAATTTGTGCTCGAACCGGGAACGTTGAAGGTGATGATAGGCGGTTCGTCCGCGGATATCCGCTTGCATGATACCGTCACACTTCTGCCCTGTGCGGACGCCCGGCTCGGCGGCCCGGAAACACTGTCCACTGTCGCGGCGGCGTCCAAGGTGTCATAGAATGTCAATGAATAGTGGCCGACACAAGCGTTGTCACTTATTCTGAACATTCGGCTTTGGAGTTTCTTCATGCGTGATCGCCGTCATTTTCTCAAAATCGCTTCAGTCGCCGCCCTGACCACTGCGGTGACATCCCATAGAGACTCAACCGCGGCAACCGCTTTGGCGGCCATCTCCAGTTGCCACGCGGAAGCAGGCGGACTGAAACTTGCCATCGGCAGCGATATTCTCACGGTCCAGGCTCTTTCCCCACATATTCTCCGGCTCGATTTGCTCGCCGATGGCAAAAGTGATCCACACACACCCGTATTGGACCCCAATCCCCAATTTCCGGGCGATCCGGCCGTGAAGCTGCATGCGCAAGGCGATCCCATTCGCGTTGTGACCAGTGAATTCGAATTACGTATCAGCCGCAATCCGTGTCGGCTGACGTTGCTGGATGCCAATGGCAAAATACTGTTGCATCAAAGTGCCGACGAATCGCTGCGGGTGAATCCGGCGAATCAGGCGCAGAATGGCTTTTCATTCCGCTGCGGCGAAAAGGATAATTTTTATGGCATCCACGCTTCGGGATGCTTTGAATCCGCGACCTGGACGTACCAGAACCATCCGCAGTCAATGCTGAAAAATGGTCACGATGTTAAAAACAATACTTACACCGTTGAGGCGAGCAAAGAGGGTGGCGGTGGAGCGCCCTTCGCATGGACAACCAGTGGCTATGGTATTCTGGTGGATTCCGATGGTGGTTATTTCCATATCAGCCCAGGCAGGATCGGTTTTTATTACGGCAACCCAAGACCGGCCCAATATCCGCATCCGGCCAGCTATGGCCGCAATTACTTCCGCCCCAACAGCTTGACAGTATATATTTTTGTCGGTACCCCGCGGGATATTTTCCGAGGGTTGGCCCTGGCCAGCGGAAAAATGCCGCTGTTTCCCAAATGGGCGTATGGTTTTACCAATTCGCAGTGGGGCACAAATCAGGAATTACTGCGCGGCTATCTGGAAACCTACCGGGCCAGGGACATCCCCATCGACAACTTCACGCTCGATTTTGACTGGAAAGACTGGGGGGCCAGCCATTACGGTGAATTCCGCTGGAATCCCGTGAAATATTCACAAGCTCTATTCACACCGGATAATCCCGATGCGCTGATCAACTGGACCCGCGCATTGGAATGCAAAATCACCGGCATTATGAAGCCGCGGATTATTATCAGCACCATAAAGGGCAAAAGCGAACCATTGACCACCCAGGGCAAGGCGGCCGAACGACTGGGCATTATTCTGCCCACCGAAAAACCCTTCGCGGATTACTTTTCCGGCCTGATGTCCCTGGATGTGGATTTCTACAAACCGATATGTCGGCAATGGTATTGGCATGCAACATGGACGCATCAGTGTATGCAACATGGAATCGCCGGCTTCTGGAATGATGAAGCTGATTATGGCTACATGGGCAACTTTGAGTTCCTCCACATGCAGCAGGCCCTGTTTGAAGGCCAGCGCAAAGACCGACCGCGCCACCGTGTCTGGTCCATAAATCGCAATTTTTACCTAGGCTCGCAACGCTTCGCCTACGCCACATGGTCGGGAGATATCCATACCGGTTTTGAAGTGATGTGGCAACAAAGCCTCAGCATGATCAACACGATCAATCTTGGCCAGATGCGATGGGCCCAGGATACGGGCGGCTTTGGCGGTCATCCAACACCGGAATGCTATACGCGATGGTTTCAGTTCACCGCAGTCTGTCCGACACTGCGCACCCACTGCACATTGGGCGAGCGCCGCCAGCCGTGGGTTTTTGGCGATCAGGCCTGCGAAACCGTCAAACAAGCCATTCGCCAGCGTTATAGCTGGTTCTTCTATGTATACGCACTGGAACATGCCGCATGTACACACAGCGGTGTGGGCATCGTGCGGCCCTTGATTTTTGATTACCCGCATGATCCCAACGTGGTATCCATGGCGGATCAATGGATGTTCGGGGATTGGATTTTGACGGCTCCGGTGCTTGAGAAAATGGGCACCGGTAAGAGACAATCCATGCAGAGAAGGATTTATCTGCCGGAAGGAAACTGGATTGATTACTTCCGGGGCGAACGACTTACGGGTGGAAAATGGATCAACTATCAACTGAATGCCGCAAGCTGGATGGATTGGCCGCTGTTCATCAAGGACGGAGCCATTATTCCCACCGCCGATCCGGTGAACGCCATTCATACCGCCAAGCCGGAAATGATTTATCTCGATGTTTATCCGACAGAACGCCAAAGCCATGGAACTTTTTATGATGATGATGGCGAATCGTATGACTATGAACATGACCTGTTTCATAAGCAAAACATTTCCGCACGAAAACTTCATGGCGGGGATACGGAAATTCATCTGTCCGCCAATACGGGCAAATACAAATCCACGGTGAAACATTTCGTGCTGCGCGTTCATGGCCGCGCCGCGGAAACGGTCACGGTCAATGGCCACGCGGTCAACCCCGTGGAAAGCCATTACGCGTTATCACAGGCTCCGGCCGGCTGGCATACGGATGTCGATGTGATCGGACCGGTCACGCTGATTAAAATTCCAGCCGGGGAAAAAGTCGATGTACAACTTCATGGCCGACAGATCGTCCGCAAGGATGTTGAAATTCTTGACTCCAGCGATGCATCCCTCTCCGGCCCCACGCCGCCAACGGTGCCGCTCAAAACCGACAACCCGATGTACGTTGATGCAAATCTCTTCGCCCTCTCTCCTTGCCGAAAGCCCGTGATTGCCACAAATCATAAGGGATATACCGCGGGCGGTTTTATCACCGGCTTTGAATTGCCCGGCGCGGCGGCGACATTCTATCTCCGGCGGCGCAAGGCGGGAAAATATCTGGTGAAGTTCCGTCTTGCCAATGGCGACATTGACATCCTCAAAACCATGAATGTGTATGTCAATGGCCTGCTGGTCGGGGAATTGCGGATTCCATCGCTTGCCAGTTGGGATAACTGGGAAAATGTGGCCATCTATCTGCCGCTAAGCGCGGGAAACAATACGATTATGCTCCGGTACGATGAAAACAACACCGGCAAAATCGCTCTGGATTGTGTGCAGGTACCTTATAGCCCGTCCGCGTAATCGACTGAAGATTCGGCAACCGCGGCCAACGCGCGCGTGCGTCACACCTTACGCAAGTTACGCAAACGCAAACCGCGATATCCATTTTCTGAAGGCCGCCCCGCATTGCACCGAATTTTCGCTCTGTTGGCAGCACGGCCCATGACGGTACAATGTGCCATCATGGGTGAACAACTTAACAAGCAGAACATCGCCGCCATTGATCCCGCGGAACTCACACCCGCCATGCGCCAATATCAGACGTATAAAGCCCAATACCCCGATGCGATTCTTTTCTTCCGCATCGGTGATTTCTATGAGACGTTCTATGAAGATGCCCGCACCGTATCGCGTGTGCTCGGCGTCGCCTTGACCAGCCGCAGCAAAGGGGAAAATGCCGTTCCCATGGCCGGGGTACCCTATCACGCCGTGGATGGCTATCTGCAACGCATGATCGCGGCCGGCTATCGCGTGGCAATTTGCGAACAGATGGAAGACCCTAAGCAGGCCAAGGGAGTCATTGATCGGCAGGTCACACGTTTAATCACTCCCGGCACGCTCACGGAAGACACCATGCTCGATGGCCGGGAAGAGAATTTTCTGGCCGCCATGCTGCTTCTTCCCCCTGGCCGCTCTGCCGCCAATCTGGAAGCCGATCCACTTGCCACCACTGCCGCCACCTCGGCGGAATCCGCCTCCGCCACGATCGCCTGGTGTGAATTATCCACGGGGAAATTTTTCACGCTCACGGATTCACTGGCGGCTTGCCGGGAGGAACTTGCTCGCATCAGCCCGCGCGAGCTGATTCATGCCGAGGCATCCGATCATCAGTTGCCGCAATGGGCCACGCATCTTACTGAACTGATCAAATTGACTTTGACCGCGCGCCCCGCCTGGCAGTTGGAGCAGCATCATGCCGCCGAAACCATTCGGAAGCATTATGGCGTGCTGAATTTCGCCGGCTTCGGCTACGATAATGACCGCGACCCCGCCCTGCGCGCCGCCGGCGGGCTGCTGGCCTACCTGCATGAAACACAAAAGGCCGCGCTTGAACATCTTCAACCGCCGCGATCTTTTGAACGCCGCCGCTATCTGGTGATCGATCCAACGTCTCTACGCTCCCTGGAAATCAACCGCTCCATGCGGCAGAACAGTGCGGACGGTTCTCTGGTGCGGGCACTGGACAATACCAAAACTCCCATGGGTTCCCGACTTTTGCGGAACTGGCTGTTATTTCCGCTTCGTGATCCGGCGGCCATTGAGCAACGCTATAACATGGTGGCCGGGATGCTGGATCTGGAAAATCGGCTTGATGAGCTGCGCATGGTCATAACCGATTGTGCCGATATTGAACGCATCACGGCCCGGATTTGCTGCCGCCGCTGCACGCCGCGAGATTTGATCGCGCTGGCCCGATCACTGGAAACTTGGCCCGTACTGGCCAGGCTGGCCGGTCAGACCGGCTTTTTTCGGAATGCGGATGATGAATTGGCTCCCCTGGCTGATCCCGCGGCCACGATTGCCGCTAAAATCCGCTCCGCCATCGCCGATGATCCGCCCGCCCATCTGCGCGATGGCGGCGTGATCCGCGATGGCTATGATGCGGAATTGGACCGGCTGCGCACGTTGGCCACGAACAGCCGCGCCTGGCTGGCGGATTATCAATCGCAACTGGTAGCCAAAACAGGCATTAACTCTCTGAAAGTCGGCTACAACAAAGTCTTCGGCTTTTACATTGAAATTACACATGTACATGCTGAAAAAATCCCCGCCGATTTTATTCGGCGGCAAACCGTCAAAAATGCCGAGCGTTATATCACCCCGGAACTTAAAACCTTTGAAAGTGATCTATTAACCGCGCAGGAACGATCCAAAGCGCTGGAACTGAGCCTTTATGAGCAACTGCGGGAATTCCTGGCCACGCAGGCTGAGGCTCTGTGGAAAATTGCCGAGCAAATCGCCCGTCTGGATGTGATCGCCTCCATCGCCCATTTGGCCCGGGCGCGCCGCTATTGCCGCCCGGTAATCACCACCCGACGCGAATTGCAAATTACGGATGCCCGCCACCCGGTCGTGGAACAGATATTGGGGGACAAATTTGTTCCCAATGATATTAACCTGCCCGCCGACGGTCCGACGCTCCAACTGATCACCGGTCCCAACATGGCCGGTAAATCAACATACATCCGGCAGACGGCATTGTTGGTGCTCATGGCACAGGCCGGGTTTTATCTGCCCGCGAAACAGGCCACGATCGGTCTGGTGGATCGCATTTTCACGCGTGTGGGAGCGGCCGATGATCTGGCCGCCGGGCAGTCCACGTTTATGGTGGAAATGACTGAAACCGCCAATATTCTGTTGCACGCTTCGGAAAGTTCCCTGGTCATTCTTGATGAAATTGGCCGGGGAACCAGCACGCTCGACGGCCTGGCCCTGGCATGGGCCATTACCGAATTTCTCGCCGGAACAACACGCTGCCGCACGCAGTTTGCCACCCATTATCATGAACTCACGGACCTGGCCCAATCCAGTACCGCGGTGGTCAATTACAATGTTCTGGTGCGCGAATGGGAGGATCAGATTCTGTTCATGCACCGCATTGTCCCCGGCAGCGCGGATCGTTCATACGGTGTGCAGGTGGCGCGGCTCGCGGGCATTCCGCGCAGCGTGATTCAACGCGCCCGGCAACTCATGGAGCAGTTGACCGTGCATGTTGGTCGTGGCAAGCCCCGCGCGGCGGCAACCACGGTATCGCCGCAAAGCGCCCTGTTTGATCCGCTGGAATCCCAGGTTGCCAGCCAGTTGCAATCACTGGATTTGGATCGCATGTCCCCCATGCAGGCCTGGGAAGCCATCAAGATGCTGCAAGGACTTCTGGCGGAACAAAAAAAGAAACGCAGTTCCGGCGTGTAATGCTCTGTCACCGCAGAATGTCAGAGTTGGGCCACTTTATACTATGGACAATCGCCTATTAATTCGAAGTGGGCGCGGTGCTGTACTTTTGCGGATGACGACGACGGTATTTACCACAACGACACACTTCAACGAAACGCTGCGCTCAACGCTCAACGAGCAACGAGCAACGGGGTGAACCGCGAAGAGGCACAAGGGCGCAAAGGGGTGACGACGACGACGGAATTAACCACAAAGACACGACGACACGAAGGGACGACGACGGCTGGCCACAGAGATCACAGAGGCCACAGAGGTGTGACGCGACGAGGATCTGTCGCTGCGGCGACCAAGGTGCTCAAGTTCGGGGGCAAGGTGCTCAAGTTAGGGGGGCAAGGTGCTCAAGTTGAGCATGTGGATGGGAGCGTTGATTTTGGCGGGTTTGGTTCAAGGTGCTCCAGATGCTCAAGATGTTTTGGGCCCCCAGGGGGGCATTCAGAAGTTAGGAGTTAGGAGAATAGGAGTTAGAAGACCTTGCTAATTTCAACTTGCCCAAGATGCCCAGGTTAGGGGGCAAGTTGCCCAAGTTGGGCAAGTTGATGAGAGCGTTGATTTTAGCGGGTTTGGATCAAGTTGCCCTAGATGCCCAAGATGTTTTAAGGGGGGGGGCGGCTGCCGCCGAGAGCAGTGGAACAGGAGAAAGTTGAGCAGTAGAGCGAATCGGGCCGCGGCCCGATTAGAGCAGGTGTGAGTAGAACAGGTGAACAGTAGAGCGAATCGGGCTGCGGCCCGATTAGAGCAGGTGTGGGTAGAACAGGTGAACAGTAGAGCGAATACCGGCAACGAACAACGAACAACAGGTGGCGCGCGGAATGGGCGCGGGCTGTTGGCTACAACGAACAACGAAACGCTGCGCTTAACGAGCAACGAGTAACGAAACACGCGGGCACTCAACAGTGACGAGCAACGGGTTTCCGTTCAGGATTCTTTTCCGCGATCGCTGTGGCGGCGTGTTATTTACTTGTCAAACGGCGGCCAGCCAGCTTAATGATCAATGAGCAAAGATCAAAGATCAAAAATTCGGCGTACGCCGTGCGACACCCGGACAATCATGGGTGGTCTGGGTGGCGTGGAGAGGCTATAGGGGGCGGCGGGGGAGGGTAATGAGACATCGGGAGACAGGAGACAGGAGACAGGAGACAGGAGCCTCGTTTTCAGTGTTCAGTTTTTAGTTTTCAGGAGGCAGTGAACCGCAAAAGGGG
This sequence comes from Planctomycetota bacterium, assembly GCA_021809365.1. The sequence continues at coordinate 14,064 of JAKBAC010000087.1, forward strand.
TGACGACGATGGTGTTTACCACGAGGTAGCTGAGGCCAATTTCAACGAACAACGAGTAACGAGCAACGAAACAACGTACCGCAATGACGCGGGGATGGAACGACGGTTAGCCACAGAGGGCACAGAGATCACAGAGGTTGGGATACCACGACGATATTTACCACGAGGTAGCGGAGGGGTAGCCGCTGCGGCGGCTGGAGCAGGAGAGCAGGTGATAGTTGAGCAGTAGAGCGAATCGGGCCGCGGCCCGATTAGAGCAGGTGTGGGAACAACGAAC